>NZ_DAOLAJ010000003.1:77359-89629 GCF_035325185.1 Enterovirga sp.
GGCGCGGGCGCGGTCGGCGCCGCGGCCCGCCTGCACAGGATGCGCGGCACGTGGCGGATGGCGCGCTTCGTCTCGGTGAAGCGGAGCGCGAGGTCGTAGGGCCCGTCCGCCTCGGTCAGGCGCGCCTCGGAGGTCCGGTACAGGACGGGCGCGCCGAGATAGTCGAAGGCTTCCAGCGTGTCGGGGCTCCAGTCGGGCTTGAAATAGGGAATCGGCTCCCGCCCCTCGCCATCCGCATCCTCGTCCGCATAGACGAGGTCGAGGGAGGGATCGGCCGCGAGATATCCCGCGAGGACAAGCAGCGCCTCGGGCCTCAGCCGGTCTCCGGCGAGGAGCGGCAGGACGTAATCGCCCCGCGCGGCGCGCAGGGCGGCGGCGAGGGTTGCAGTTTCCGCCGCCGGGTCGACGAGGATCGTCTCGTGCGCCGGATGGGTCTGGGCCAGGATGGAGGCGCAGGTCGCGCCGCGATCGCCTTTCCCGGGCAACACCACGACGGAGACGGAAGGCCGCCCGGCGAGGACCCGGGCATATTCCCGCTGCTCGCCCTCGCTGTCGGCCGAGAGGGCATCCTCGCGCCGCGCCCAGTCGCGGTAGCGCCAGATGTCGCCCTCGACGAAGCGTGGAAGCTTCCTGTCCCAGCACAGGACGACGCAGCGGAAGACCGTCTCCCATCGCTCCTCGGACAGCTCCGCCTCCAGCGTGAGGATGCCCGCGCCCGGCCGCGCCGTCAGGTCGAGGCCGAAGCCGCAATCGAGGGGAAGCGCGGCGAGGTCCGACAGGGCCGCGCGGAGATCGGCCCGCTCCAGTCGCTCGGCGAGGACCGTCTCGCCCCGCAGCCGCGCCCGGACCTGCGGGACGGCGCCGGTCCGGGTGTCGATCACCCAGCCGCCGATGGAGATCGCGCTGCGCGTCAGGAGATAGGGGCCGGACAGGCCGGGGATCTGGAGGCTGTAGCGGATGTCTCCTTCATCCATTCGTCCCAGCACCTCCTGGCGGCCGGCGAGCCGGAGGCCCGTTTCGCGAAGAAAACTCTTGGCGAGGCGGCGCGGTGCCGAGAGCGGAAGGCGCCTCAAAAGCGCGACGAGGCCGGTTCCCATGGCTGCTTCCTCCAAGGAGGCGAGGCATCCGGCGCAGGCGCGCCCCGCCGGAGCCTCGAAAGGAGGCGGCCAATACGTGGGAATAATTCCCACGTCAAGCTCCATGTCTCCTGCCGGATGCGCGTCTGGCCGCGGAGGCCGAAGGGAGATATGCGGGCGCCGAGACATCCATGGCCGCATCCTCGCAGAAACCGGAAGCTGCCCGTTCCGGCGCCTTCACCCACAGCATCCCCGCGGATATCCGCGACTACCCGGAATGGCGCCGGGGCCGGATTCGCTATGGCATCTGGATGATCCCCGCCGGGACGCCGCCTCTGGCCGGCTATCTGCGGGACATCCGCGAGAGGCTTTGCGACCTGCTGCACCCCGCCGGCCGGCGCGAGCCCCATGTGACGCTGTTCGTCTGCGGCTTCGAGCAGCCGCGGATCAGATGGGACGACGATTTCACGCCGGAGCAGCTCGAGCGGCAGGCCGCCCGGCTCGGCTGCGCCCGCGGCCCGGCCTGTTCTCTCCCGCTCCTGCCGGCCGACAGCTTCGCCAGTGCGGCCTATCTTCCCGTGGGCGACCCGCAATCGCGGCTGCGGGGCTGGCGCGACCATCTCGCGCGGGACGCTCCGGAAATCCGCCAGGCGGCCTATGTGCCGCATGTCACGATCGGCCTCTATCACCGGCGCGTTCCGGCCGGGGAGATCCGCGAGAGGCTCGCTGCCCTGCCTCCTCCCCCGCCCGCCCTCGCCGTGCGGGAGCTGTGCTATGCGACCTATGACGGGCGCGACCAGCACGGGCCGCTCGAAATCCGGCGGCGGCTCTCCCTGGACACGGTCCATGGCTCGCCGCCTCCTCCCGCCCCGGCCGAGGGACGATGACGATCCTCTTTGCGGCGTCCTGCCTCTCGCTGCTGATCTGGCTCGTCCTGCTGCTCGGCCGCGGCGGCTTCTGGCGCGCGCGGCCGGCCGTGTCGCTGCCGGCGGCTACGCCCGCGGCGGGGTGGCCTTCGGTCTGCGCCGTGGTGCCGGCGCGCAACGAGGCCGATGCGATCGGCGAGGCCATGGCTTCGCTGCTCCGGCAGGATTACGGCGGCGTGTTCCATGTGATCGTCGTCGACGATCACAGCAGCGACGGCACGGCGGAGGCCGCGCGCGCAGCCACCCGCGCCTCGCCCTGCCCGGACAGGCTCACGGTCGTCGCGGCCGGGCCGCTTCCGGCGGGCTGGTCGGGCAAGGTGTGGGCGCAGTCGCAGGGGATCGAGGCCGCGCGGGGGCTGGGCTTCGAGGCCGGGCTCCTGCTGCTCACCGATGCCGATATCGCCCATCCCCCCGACATGCTGACGCAGCTCGTCCTGCGCGCCTTGGCCGAGAAGCGCGACCTCGTCTCGCTGATGGTGCGCCTGCGCTGCGATTCGGTCTGGGAGCGGGCGCTGATCCCGGCCTTCGTGTTCTTCTTCGCCAAGCTCTATCCGTTCGCATGGGTCGCCGATCCGCGCGCCGGGACGGCCGCGGCGGCGGGGGGCTGCATGCTGGTGCGCCGCACGGCGCTGGAGGAGGCGGGCGGGATCGAAGCGATCCGCGCCGAATTGATCGACGATTGCAGCCTCGCCGCGCGCATCAAGCATCGCGGCGCGGGAAGCCATCCCATCCGCCTCGATCTCGCCGCCGGGAGCCGGTCGCTGCGTCCCTACGAATCGTGGCGGGACATCTGGGACATGATCGCGCGCACCGCCTTCACGCAGCTTCGCTATTCGGCCTGGCTCCTCGCGGGCACGGTCCTCGGCATGGCGATCGTCTATCTCGTCCCGCCCGTGGCCGCGCTCGCGCTCGGCGCGAGGGGCTGGCCCGCATGGCTCGCCTGGGCGCTGATGTGCTGCGCCTATGCGCCGATGCTCGCCTATTACCGCCGCTCGCCGCTCTGGGCGCCCCTCCTTCCGCTCGTCGCCTTGTTCTATCTCGGCGCGACCTTCGCCTCGGCCTGGCGCTTCTGGCGCGGCAGGGGCGGCCAGTGGAAATCCCGCATCCAGGCGCCGGCCGGGAGGGGCTGAGGCGGCGCTACCGGAAGTCCCGCGTCTTGGGCAGCTTCATCGCCGGGCCCGGGGGATCGGCGGAATGGTGCGCCTCACCGGGACGGCGCGCCTCGCGCTCGCCGACGCTTGCAAGCTCGGCCGACAGGTCGGTCAGGCTCCGGGCGATGATGTGGACGACCTCTCCCTCGCGCTGCACCCGGCCGCGCACGCCGATCATGCCGGCGCCGATCACGATGCGGCGGAACCGCTCGAAGACGTCCTGCCAGACGACGAGATTGGCGATGGCGGTCTCGTCCTCGATCGTGACGAACATCACCCCCTTGGCCGAGCCCGGCCGCTGGCGGACGAGGACGAGCCCGGCCACCTCGACCCGGCGGCGGTCGCGGGAGGCGACGGCCTCGGCGCAGGTCAGGATGCGCCGGCGCGCGAGGTCCGGCCGCAGGAAGGAGAGCGGATGCCGGCGCAGGGTGAGGCCGAGACGGGCGTAGTCCTCGACGACCTCGCCGCCTTCCGTCATCGGGCGCAGCCGCGCGGGCGGCTCGGGCTGCTCGGCGAGAGGGCCGGCCTCGCGCGCCGCCGCGGCGGCGAAGAGCGGCAGCGGCTCGTCGCGCAGCGCCTTGATCGCCCAGAGCGCCTCGCGGCGGGCGAGGCCCAGCGAGGGACGGAAGGCGTCGGCCCCGGCCAGCGCGACGAGAGCGACAGAGGAGATCGCGGCCCGGCGCCAGAGATCGTCGACCGAGGCATAAGGCTGGTCGGCCCGGCATGAGACGAGGCGCGCCGCCTCGGCATTGCCGAGTCCCTGCACCATGCGAAGCCCGAGCCTGACCGCGAGCGGTCCCTCGCCGGCCGGCTCGAGGGTGCAATCCCAGCGGCTGGCATTGATGCAGGGGGGGCGGATCTCGACGCCGTGCGCGGCGGCGTCCCGCACGATCTGTGCCGGCGCGTAGAAGCCCATGGGCTGGGCGTTGAGGAGCGCGCAGCAGAAGACGTCCGGGTGCCGGCATTTCATCCAGGACGAGGCATAGGCGATGAGGGCGAAGGAGGCCGCGTGGCTCTCCGGGAAGCCGTAGCTGCCGAAGCCTTCCAGCTGGCGGAAGATCTGCCGGGCGAATCCCTCCTCGTAGCCGTTGGCCACCATGCCGCAGATCAGCTTCTGTCCGAAGGCCGAGATGGTGCCGGTCTGCTTGAAGGTGGCCATGGCGCGGCGGAGTTGGTCGGCCTCGCCGGGCGTGAAGCCGGCGCATTCGATCGCGACCCGCATCGCCTGCTCCTGGAACAGCGGCACGCCGAACGTCTTGCCGAGCACCGCCGCAAGCTCGGGCTTCGGATACGAGACCTTCTCCTTGCCCTCGCGGCGGCGCAGATAGGGATGGACCATGTCGCCCTGGATCGGGCCCGGCCGCACGATCGCGACCTGGATGACGAGGTCGTAGAAGGTGCGCGGCTTCAGGCGCGGCAGCATGGACATCTGCGCCCGGCTCTCGATCTGGAAGGTGCCGAGCGTGTCCGCCCGGGCGATCATCGCATAGGTGTCTGGATCCTCGGCCGGGATCGTCGCGAGGTCGCGCCGGGTGCCCTTGTGGGCGGCGAGAAGGTCGAAGGCGCGGCGCATGCAGGACAGCATGCCGAGCGCAAGCACGTCGACCTTCATGAAGCGCAGGGCGTCGATGTCGTCCTTGTCCCACTCGATCACCTGCCGGTCCGCCATCGTCGCGGGCTCGATCGGCACGAGGTCGTCGAGCCGCTCGCGCGTGAGCACGAAGCCGCCCGGATGCTGGGAGAGGTGGCGGGGCGCGCCGACGAGCTGGCGGGCAAGATCCAGAGCGAGGCGCAGGCGGCGCTCGCCCGTGTTCAGCCCGAGGGCCTCGGCATGCTCGCGCCCGATCTTCTCCGACCAGCCGGGCGCCTGGGAGGAGAGAGACTTGAGGAGATCCCCGGGCAGGCCGAGCGCCTTGCCGACGTCGCGGAGCGCCCCCCTGGAGCGGTAGCGGATCACCGTCGCGCAGAGCGCGGCGCGGTCGCGGCCATAGGTCTCGTAGACCCACTGGATCACCTCCTCGCGCCGCTCGTGCTCGAAATCGACGTCGATGTCGGGAGGTTCCCGGCGCTCCTCGGAGACGAAGCGCTCGAACAGGAGATCGCTGCGCTCCGGGTCGATCGAGGTGATCCCGAGCACGTAGCAGACCGAGCTGTTCGCGGCCGAGCCCCGGCCCTGGCAGAGGATGCCCTGCGAGCGCGCGAAGCGCACGATCGCGTTCACGGTCAGGAAATAGGGCGCATAGGCGAGCTTCTCGATCAGCTGCAATTCGTGTTCGAGACCGCGCCGCACCTTGTCCGGCACGCCCTCGGGATAGCGCCCGGCCGCGCCCTCCCAGGTCAGCGCCTCCAGCGCCTGCTGAGGGGTGAGGTTGGGATGGAGCTTCTCTTCCGGGTACTGGTAGGCCAGCTCATCGAGCGAGAAGGGGCAGCGTCCCGGGATTTCCAGGGTGCGCGCGAGCGCCTCGGGATAGCGGGCGAAGAGCCGGTGCATGTCTTGCGGCGGCTTCAGGTGGCGGTCGGCGAAAAGCTCGCGGCGATGTCCCAGTTCGTCGACGGTGACGTTGTGCCGGATCGCGGTCACGACGTCCTGAAGCACCTGGCGGCCGGGCTCGTGGAAGAGCACGTCGTTGGTGACGACCGTTGGCACCCGCGCCGTTGCCGCCATGTTCGACAATTCCCAGAGGCGAAGCTGGTCGTTCGGGCGCCGGCGCAGCGTCAGTGCCAGATAGGCGCGGTCGCCGAAAGCCTCCCGCAGGCGGCGCAGCCGCAGGGTGCAGGCCGCATCGGCTTCGTCCGGCAGGAGGATGGCGAGAAGTCCCTCGCCCTGGGCAGCGAGATCGTCCCAGGCGAGGCGGCATTTCGCCTTGCCGCCGCGCGCCTTGCCGAGCGAGAGCAGGCGGCAGAGGCGCGCATAGGCGGCGCGGCAGCTCGGATAGACGAGAACCGGGAGGCCGTCCTCCAGGTCGAGGCGGCAGCCGACGACGAGACGGATGCCGTTTTCCCTCGCCGCCTCGTGGGCGCGCACGGTGCCGGCGAGCGAGTTGCGGTCGACGATGCCGAGCGCCTCGATGCCGAGGTCCGTGGCCTTCGCGAACAACTCCTCGCAGGAGGAGGCGCCGCGCAGGAAGCTGAAATGGCTCGTCACCTGCAATTCGGCATATCGCGGCGCGCTCATCCGAAGATGCCGTGCAGGAACCAGCGCCGGCTGCCGCTCTCGGGACGCTCCCCGTCCCCGGAGCGGAAGAGCCAGTAGCGCTCGCCGGCCTCGTCCTCGACCCGGAAATAATCCCGCACGGCCGCCATCTCGGCGTCGCGCTTCCACCATTCGCCCCGGATGCGCTCGGGCCCGTCCGCGCGGCGCACGCGCCGGCGCAGGCCGCGCCAGGTGAACCAGACGGGCGGATGGTCCGGCAGAAGGGCCATGGTCTCGACCGGCTCTGGCCGGGGCAGGAGGCGCGGCGGGCGCGGCCAGCGGCTCTCCCATCCTGCGCCCGTCTCGGGGGCGAGCGGGGATATGCGCGCGACCGAGCGCTCCGGCACGTCGCTCTCCACCGGGGCGAAGCGGCAGAGCCGATGCTCGCCGACCCGGCTCGCGAGGATGTCGATCAGGTCCGAGAGATCGGCCTCCGGCTCTTCCGCCAGCGGCGAAACCGCCTGTCTCGCGCCGAGAGGCTCGGCGAGCACCGCCGCGAGCGCCATCGCCTCGATCCCGAAGCCGGGCTCGACCGCCCCGATCTTCTCGCGGAAGAGGCGCGTCAGGTGGCCGGCCTGCCGCGCCGGCCGTGCCGTGCCGGCGCGGATCGCCTGCCGCGTGCCATCGATCCGGTGGAAGAGGAGGTCGAGGCGGCGCGCGCCGAGCCCCCGCGCCTCCAGTTCAGCGCAGAGAGCGCCGACCATCTTGTCCACGTAGCGGGCGATCGTTTCCGGCGCCCCGATCGGCTCGGCAAAGACGCGGCGGATCTCGACGATCCGCGCCTCCCGAACCGGCTCGATGGGCTCCGCCGCGAGGCCGAGCGCCTGGTCGAGCCGGCGGACGAGCCGCGGCCCGAAGCGCAGGGCGAGCGGCGCCCGGGGGCGGTCGAGCAGGTCGCCCACGAGATCGAATCCGAGCGTTCTCAGGCTGCGGGCCGTCTCGGAATCGAGGCGCAGGGCCGCGACCGGCAGGCGCCGCAGCAGCGCCTCGTCCCGGCCCGGCGGCACGACCGTCGTCCGGCGTGCGAGGAAGCGTGCCGCGGCATGGGCCGCGCCCCAGCTTCCGGCGACGGCGGCGCGGGCCTCGATCCCGGCCCGCGTGAGGCTTCGCGCCAGCCGGTCCAGCATCCGGGCTTCGCCGCCGTGCAGATGATCCGCGCCGCTCGTCTCGATCACGAGCCCGTCGGGCGGATCGGCCGCGACCATGGGGGATATCCGCAGAAGCGCCCGGAGCGCGAGCCGGTCCAGCGCCTCGGCATCGGCCCATGGGTCGGCTTTCCTCAGCACGAGCGACGGCGCGAGGGCCTGCGCCTTCGCCGCAGGCATGCCGATGCGGATGCCGAGCGCCTCGGCCGCCGTGTCGAGCGCGGTCACGACCCGCCGCCCGTCATGCCCGGACAGGGCGAGGGGAATGTCACGAGGCGGCGCGTCGGCTGAAGCCCGCCTCAGGCGGTCGGTGGGCCATCGTGGCAGGAAGAGCGAGACGACCCTTGCCATCGCAAGCCTCCACCTCGAAATCCGCGCTTTCTCCGGCGCGGCATCGGACCAGCTCGACCAGCCAGCGGGCGCGCCCGAGGCCGGGCACCGGCAGCGGCCGGGACGACAGCATGGAGACGCGCCAGCGCGTGGCCGATGCGGTCGGCTGCCCGAAACCGGCCGCCTCGGTCTCGCGCCGCCAGCGCCGGAGCGCGAGGCCGATCGCGCCCGTGCCCTCGGCGGCGAGCTGGAGCCGCCGCGAGGCCGTCATCGACAGACGCGCCACCTCGGCCACGACCGCGCCGGGTCCGCCATGGCGCAGCCCCTCCTCGAAACAGGCGAGTAGCGCCGTCTCGTCTCCCGCCTCGAGATGGATCAGCCGGTCGGGGGCCAGTCCCGCCTGCGCCAGGGCCGGCGCGAAGAGATCGCTGCGGGTGACGCACCAGAGCACCTTGCCCTTGGCGCGAGCCGCGATGCCGGCGACGAACAAGGCCGCCGCCGCCCCGTCCACGGCCCCGCGCCCGCCTCCCGCCACCTCGTGCACGGCGCCGAGGGCGAGCCCGCCGCCGGGCAGCCGCCGGTCCATCTCCTCCACCCCGAAGGGGAGAACCGGATGGCGCGATCCCGGCGCGCCTTCGAGATGCCGGATCCGCTCCCGAAGTGCGGCCACGACAGGACTTTCGGCATGCTGGGACATGCGCGCAATCCGGCTCCACAGATTTCCGCCGGGGCCTTCCCCGCCAGTATGTTCTTGTTATGTTCTCATATGCGGTGAGTCAATCGGACGTCGGTCGGGGACATGCCCGGCCATGACGGCAGGGCGATCGCATCTGGCCCCCGCCGCCGCGTTCCGGCGGCGGCGAGGGCGCGCTATGACGTGAATCGAGAACCCCACCCACGGAGCCAGAACGGCCGTGCGCAGGACCAAGCTGAATCATCCCAGCCGGATCATTCCGATCTCCTTCCTGACGGTGATCGCGCTTGGGACGGCGGTGCTGATGCTCCCTGCCGCCCGCGCCGCGCCCGGCCATGCGCCTTTCGTCGTCGCACTGTTCACCGCGACCTCGGCCGTCTGCGTGACGGGCCTCGCCGCCACGGACACCGCGACCTATTGGGCGCCTTTCGGCCAGGGGGCCATCCTGGTCCTGGCGCAGATCGGCGGGCTCGGGATCATGACCGGCGCCACGCTGCTCGGCCTCCTCGTGAGCCGGCGGCTCGGTTTGCCGACGCGGCTCATCGCCCAGGCCGAGACGCGCAGTCTGCGGCTCGGGGACATCACCACCGTCCTGCGCCTGATCCTGGCCGTCACCGCGACCGTCGAGATCGCCACGATGGCGGTGCTGACGCTGCGGTTCCGCTATGCCTATGACCACGGCTGGGGCGACGCGCTCTGGCACGGTCTGTGCCACGCCGTCTTCGCCTTCAACCATGCGGGCTTCTCGACCTATTCGGAGGGCATGACGCGCTTCGCGCACGATCCCTTCATCCTGGTCCCGATCATGCTGGCCGTCGTGATCGGCAGCCTCGGATTTCCCGTGATCCACGAGCTTGCCCGCGGCCCGCGCAACCCCTCGCGCTGGTCGGTCCATTCCAAGATGACGCTGTTCGGCACGGCCCTGCTGCTGGGCGCCGGCTTCGTCGCGGTCGCGGCCTACGAGTGGGACAACCTCGCGACGATCGGAGCGCTCGCCTGGCCGGACAAGCTGCTCAACGCCGCCTTCCACTCCGTGATGACGCGCAGCGCCGGCTTCAACAGCGTGGATATCGGCAAGATGGAGCGGACGACGCTCGCGGTAAGCGACGTCCTGATGCTGATCGGCGGCGGCAGCGCCGGCACGGCCGGCGGCATCAAGGTCACCACCTTCCTCATCCTCGGCTTCGTCGTCTGGGCGGAGGTCCGCGGCGAGGTGGACGCCACCGCCTTCCGCCGCCGCCTCAGCCAGCAGGCGCAGCGCCAGGCGCTCGCCATCGTGCTGCTCGCGGTCGGCGTCGTGGCCATCGGCGTGCTGATCATGCTCAGCCTGACCGATTTCACCTTGGAGCAGGTGCTGTTCGAGGTCATCTCCGCCTTCGCCACCACGGGCCTCTCCACCGGCATCACGCCGCACCTGCCGGATCCGGCGCTGCTGCTCCTCACCTGCCTGATGTTTCTCGGGCGCGTCGGCACCGTCACCGTGGCGAGCGTGCTCGCGCTCAAGGAGCGCAGCGCCACCTTCCGCTATCCCGAGGAGCGGCCTATTGTCGGCTGAAGCAATGACCCGGGTCAGGTCCTCACGCGAAGCCGAAGCCGCTTCGCGCGGAGCCCTGCGCCCGGACGGCCTCGGTCCTCGCGAGTCCGAGAGGGGAGTTTCGTGATGGCGCAGCGCCTGCGCACCGACCAGATCAACAACGTCGTGGTGATCGGGCTCGGCCGCTTCGGCAGCTCCGTCGCCGATGCGCTGGTCCGGCTCGGCCACAACGTGCTGGCCCTGGATGTCGATCTCAGCCTCGTCCAGCAATGGTCCGACCGGCTCACCCATGTCGTCCAGGCGAGCTGCATCGACGCCGACACGCTCCGCAGCCTCGGCGTGCAGGAATTCCCCCATGCGGTCGTCGCGATCGGCACCGATATCGAGGCCAGCGCCCTCACCGTGCTGGCGCTCGCCGAGATCGGCGTGCCCGATATCTGGGCGAAGGCGGTCACCGAGAATCACGGGCGCATCCTGGAGCGCATCGGGGCGCACCACGTCATCTTCCCCGAGGCGGCCATGGGCGAGCGCGTCGCCCATCTCGTCACCAGCCGGATGATGGATTTCATCGAGTTCGACGACGGCTTCGCCATCGTGAAGATGCGCGCGCCCCAGGAGGCGGTCGGCCGGGCCCTGGCCGATTCCCAGCTGCGGGCGCGCTTCGGCGTGACCGTGATCGGCGTGAAGAGGCCGCGGCAGGATTTCGTCTATGCCCGCCCCGAGACGATGGTCGAGCCCGGCGATCTCCTCATCGTCTGCGGCAAGACGCATATCGTCGAGCAATTCGCCGCGCAGGCGTGAGGCGGCCGCTTATTCCCCAGGCGTAACCGCGCGGCGGCGGGCCAGGACGGCGAGCGGCAGGAGGCCCGAGAGGAGGCTCGCCGGAGGCGCGAGCCAGAGCCAGAGCGCATCGGCCGTGGCGGCATGGATCGCGACGGTGCCGAGTGCGGCCGCCGCACCGGCCGCGACCACGCCGAGGGCCGCGCCGGGGCCGGGCAAGGCGAGGCCGCGGAATCGGGCCAGCAGCAGCGGCAGCAGCGAGGTTTGCAGGCTGGCGAAGGCCAGGGCCAGGGCGAGGAACCGCTCGTCGAGCACGCCCGCCGAGGGAATGCCCGAGGCGAGCCAGACGGCGCCGGCGACGAGGCCGCCGGCCGCCGTCACGACGACGGCCGCGCGGGCGGCCGGCTCCGGCCCGCCTGTTTCCGATCCGGTCTCCAAGGCCGGCAGGATGTCGAGGGTGACCGTCGCCAGGGCCGCCGAGATGGTCATGACCATCGTCGCGGCGGCCATGGCGAAGCATCCGACCAGCAGCAGCGTCAGGGCGGCGTCGCTGATCTCGTTGTCGAGCAGGATCAGCTGGCGGACGAGATCGGGCAAGCCGCCGGCATCGGGCAGCAGGTCGGTCGAGAGGGCCGCGAGGGCCCCGAGCGCGGCGGCGGCGATCCCCATCATCGCCGTCTCGCCGGCGACCATGCGCATCGGCGGGCGGAAAGAGTCCGGGGCGCGGGCGGCGAGGTCGCCGGCGTTCCGCCAGCTCGCGGCATCCGCCAGCGGATAGGCGACGGCCATGAGTGCGATGGAAAGGCATCCGGCCGGGACGTGTGGCGCCGTGCCGAAGGCCGCGAGGGCACTCCCGAGAATATCCGTCGGGCCGAGGAAATAGAGTTCCAGGCCCACGAGCATCACGACGAGCACCGCGAGTACCGAGATGGCGACATTGGCGAATCTCTGCGCCAGCCGCACCTGCCGGGCCGCGAGCCGGCGCGAGCGCGACCTCTCCTCCGGCGCGAGGAGATGGGGCGTCTCGATATATTTGGTCTGGCGATAGGCCAGGAGGGCGAGGCAGGAGGCCGCGAGCGCGACCAGGGCGAAGGCGCCGTGAGGCGGCATCGGGTGCAGGTCCGAGGCGCTCAGGTAGAGCAGGAAGGTGGCCGCGCCGAGGAGGCCGACGAGGACGGCGCCGAGCAGGGCCTGCGCCACGTATCGCGCGCCCTCCGGGCCGGCCGCCACGGCGCAGAGGCCGGCGGCCGCGGCCGAGGCCGCGAACCAGGCGGCGCCATGGCCCGTGAGCGGGGCCGCCATGGCGGCGAGCGCCGCGGCCTCCGCCCCCGCGAGGCCCAGCAGCGCCGCGACGGAGAAAGCCGCGGTGATCCGGCGCAGGGCGGCGGAGCCGCCGCAGACCTGCGCGAGAAAGGCGTGCAGCGTGGTCGGCGCCGCCCCG
>NZ_DAOLAJ010000004.1:0-62357 GCF_035325185.1 Enterovirga sp.
CGACCGGCTCGGCATTGACGAGGATCTGCATCTTCACGAGGTCGCCCTCGCGGTAGTCGGTGAGCTGGTAGTCGAAGGAGGCGTAGCCCTTCGAGATCGATTTCAGCCGGTCGTAGAAGTCGAACACCACCTCGTTGAGCGGCAGGTCGTAGACGACCATGGCACGCTTGCCGACATAGTTGAGGTCGACCTGGATGCCGCGCCGGTCCTGGCAGAGCTTGAGGATGCCGCCGAGGTAATCGTCGGGCGTGAGGATCGTGGCCCTGATCCAGGGCTCCTCGATGGTCTCGATCCGCATCACGTCCGGCATGTCGGCCGGGTTGTGCAGTTCCTTCATCGTGCCGTCGCGCATGTTGAGGTGGTAGACGACGGAGGGCGCGGTCGAGATCAGGTCGAGGTTGAATTCGCGCTCGAGGCGCTCCTGCACGATCTCGAGATGGAGCAGCCCGAGGAAGCCGCAGCGGAAGCCGAAGCCGAGCGCGGCGCTGGTCTCCATCTCGTAGGTGAAGCTGGCGTCGTTCAGGCGCAGCCTGCCCATGGCGGCGCGCAGGTTCTCGAACTCGGCCGCGTCCACGGGGAAGAGGCCGCAGAAGACCACCGGCTGGACGGGCTTGAAGCCCGGCAGCATCGCGGCGGTCGGCCGCTTGTCCTCCGTGATGGTGTCGCCGACGGCGGTATCGGCCACCTCCTTGATGGAGGCGGTCAGGAACCCGACCTCGCCGGGCCCCAAAGCCGCGACGTCCAGCATCTTCGGCCGGAACACGCCGACCTTGTCGACGCCGTAGACCGCGCCCGTGCCCATCATGCGGATGGTCATGCCCTTTCGGAGCATCCCGTCCACGATGCGCACCAGAACGACCACGCCGAGATAGGCATCGTACCAGGAATCGACGAGGAGGGCCTTGAGGGGCGCCGTCTCGTCACCCTTCGGCGGGGGCAGGCGGGTGACGATGGCCTCCAGCACGAGGTCGATGCCGAGGCCGGTCTTGGCGGAGATCGGCACGGCCTCGGAGGCGTCGAGCCCGATCACGTCCTCGATCTGCTGCTTGACCCGCTCGGGCTCGGCCGCCGGCAGGTCGATCTTGTTGAGGACGGGCACGATCTCATGGCCCGCATCGAGGGCCTGGTAGACGTTGGCGAGGGTCTGCGCCTCGACGCCCTGGGAGGCGTCGACCACGAGGAGCGAGCCCTCGCAGGCCGCGAGCGAGCGCGAGACTTCATAGGCGAAATCCACGTGGCCGGGCGTGTCCATGAGGTTCAGGACATAATCCTGGCCGTCCCGGGCGCGGTATTCGAGGCGCACGGTCTGCGCCTTGATGGTGATGCCGCGCTCCTTCTCGATCTCCATGTTGTCGAGGACCTGCTCGGTCATCTCGCGCGCGGAGAGGGCGCCCGTCTCCTGGATCAGGCGATCGGCGAGGGTGGACTTGCCGTGGTCGATATGCGCCACGATGGAGAAGTTGCGGATCTTGTCGATCGAATGGGTGGTCATCGGGAATCCGCGCGGAGCCGGTGAGCTTTGCGCTCAGGCGGGACACGCTGTGAAGGGATAAGGCGCAGATAGCAGCCGGAAGGGGCGGCGGGAAGGGGCGGGAAGGCGCAGCGCCCCCTCCCCCCTTCCACAAACACATCTGGCGGCTTCCACCGCGCCAACCCTCCCCGCCAGCGGGGAGAGGAGCGCCCGGCGCAGGAACCCGCGCCCCGTCCTCACTCCGGCAGGCCGCGCGCCTTCAGCACCACCGTGATCTCCTCGAACACGGTCGGGTCCTCGATCGTGGCCGGCATGGTCCAGTCGTCGCCGTCGGCGATCTTCTTCATCGTGCCGCGCAGGATCTTGCCGGAGCGCGTCTTCGGCAGCTTGCCGACCGCGATCGCGAGCTTGAAGGCGGCGACCGGCCCGATCTTGTCGCGCACATGGCGCACCAGCTCGCCCTCGACCTTGGCGACCTCGCTTTCGCTCCCGGCCTTGAGCACGACGAAGCCCGCCGGCACCTCGCCCTTCAGCGCGTCCTTGACGCCGATCACGGCGCATTCGGCCACGGCCGGATGGGAAGCCAGCACCTCCTCCATCGACCCGGTCGAGAGGCGGTGTCCGGCGACGTTGATGACGTCGTCCGTCCGCCCCATCACGAAGACGTAGCCGTCCGCGTCGATGAAGCCCGCATCCGAGGTCGTATAGTAGCCGGGGAAGGTCGAGAGATAGCTCTCCTTGAAGCGGGCGTCGTCGCGCCACAGGGTCGGCAGGTTGCCGGGAGGCAGGGGCAATTTGATCGCGAGCGTGCCCATCTGGCCCGCCGGCACGGGCTTGCCGCCCTCGTCGAGCACTTCGAGGATGTAGCCGGGCATCGGCACCGTGGGCGAGCCGTGCTTGATCGGCAGGAGGCCGAGCCCGAACGGGTTGCCGCAGATGGCCCAGCCCGTCTCCGTCTGCCACCAATGGTCGATCACCGGGATGCCGAAGGTCCGCTCCGCCCAGGCGACCGTGTCGGGATCGGCCCGCTCGCCGGCCAGGAACAAGGCCCGGAACCGCGACAGGTCGTGCGCCTTCACGAAGGCCCCCTCGGGATCCTCCTTGCGGATGGCCCGGAGCGCCGTCGGCGCCGTGAAGAGCGTCACGACGCGGTATTCCTCGCAGATGCGCCAAAAGGTGCCGGCATCCGGCGTGCCGACCGGCTTGCCCTCGAAGAGAACGGTCGTCGCGCCGCAGATCAGCGGCGCGTAGACGATGTAGGAATGGCCGACGACCCAGCCGATATCCGAGGCCGTCCAGAACACCTCGCCCGGCCGGATGCCATAGAGATTGGCCAGCGACCAGGCGAGCGCCACCATGTGGCCGCCCGTGTCGCGGATGACCCCCTTCGGCCGGCCCGTCGTGCCCGAGGTATAGAGGATATAGGCCGGGTCGGTCGCCTGGACGGGCACGCAATCGGCACAGACGCCTCGGGACGCCGCATCCCGCACGGCCGCGGCCCAGTCGCGGTCCCGGCCCTCCTGGAGGCTCGCCGCGGCCTGGGGCCGCTGGAAGATCAGGCAAGCTTCGGGCTTGTGCGCCGAAATCCCGATGGCCTCGTCGAGGAGGGGCTTGTAGGCGACGATGCGGTTCGGCTCGAGCCCGCAGGAGGCGGCGAGGATGAGCTTCGGCTCGGCATCCTCGATCCGCGCCGCGAGTTCGCGCGCGGCGAAGCCGCCGAACACCACCGAATGGACCGCGCCGAGGCGCGCGCAGGCCAGCATGCCGACGAGGGCCTGCGGGATCATCGGCATGTAGATGAGGACGCGGTCTCCCTTCGAGACGCCCATCTCGGCCATCAGCCCGGCCAGGACACGGACCTCGTCCAGCATCTCGGCATAGGTGATGCGCCGCTTCTCGCCCGTGACCGGGCTGTCGTAGAGGATCGCGGCCTGGTCTCCCCGGCCGCCCGCGACGTGGCGGTCGAGCGCGTTGTGGCAGGTATTGCAGACGGCGTCCGGGAACCAGCGGCCGTAGATGCCGAGGGAGCCGTCGAAGGCACGGCTGGGCGGCGAGATCCAGTCGATCGCCCTGGCGGCGTCGAGCCAGAACCTCTCCGGGTCGCGGCGGGCCGCCTCATAAGCCTCGCGATAGCCGCCGACGGTCGTGCTCATTCCGCTCCTCCCTGTTTCCGCGCCTCTAGGTGCCGCGCCGGAGCGAAGGAGGCAAGCATTCGTCACGCATCCCACACCAGACCTTGGACTGAGACGTCTCTCACTTCTATGGGACGGGGTGACAATCGGCGGCGGAACCGGCAGAACTTTTGCGGCGCGCCGGAGTTGACGCGGAGCAAGTCGCAGTTGACCATGCAAGACGACGATCGAACGCCCCCCGGCACGAAGCTGCCCCGCGATGTCCAGGAGCATCTGGGGCGCCGCCTGCGCAACGAGCTTCAGATCGAGGCGGGAAAGCCCTCCTTCCTGGGAGAGCCGACCGTTCCCCCGCAATTCGAGTCGCTGGTTCGCAAGCTCGAGGCCGGGCAGCAGCAAGGCGAGCGGGAGGGCTACGAGGCCGTGAAGCGCGCGATCCTCGGCGAGCCCCCGCCCGATCCGCAGGCCGCCCCGCCCCGTCCATCCACCGCCCCGTCCCCGCGGCCGCGCATCCCGAAGAGATCGGGATAGGAGATTTCCGGAAAGCCGGCGGCCTCAGTCCCGCGGTTTCTCCAGCACGCAGATCGCCTGGCCCAGCATGCCTTGGCCGGACAGCACTTCTCCCCCTTCGAGCCGGACGGGCTCCTTCAGGGGCACGAAGGGGTCGGCACCGTCGCGGATCTCGACCACGGGCAGGTTCAGCCTCTGGCTCCAGCACCGGATCACCGCCCGTTCGATGAAGACGTTCAAGGGGTGGACGTTCGGCCCTCGCGTATCGTCGAGGGTCGTCTCGAAGACCGCCCAGTGGCTCGGATCGGCGAATTCCAGGAACGAGAACACGATCCGCCCGCCCGGCTTCAGCACCCGCCGCGCCTCCTCCAGGTAGAGGTAGCTGTGCTCGTGCAGGACATGGGTCAGGACGGAAAAGAAGCAGACCATGTCCGCCGATTCGTCCGCGGCGGGAATCCTCACATGGTCGACCGCCTCGAAGCGCCAGTCGGGCCGGCCGCATCGGGCCCGCGCGTAATCGAGCAGTTCCTCGACGAGATCGGTGCCGAGATATCCGCCCCGATGCTCGCGCGACAGCGGAATGGCGAGTCGGCCGGAACCGCAGCCGACATCGACCAGGTCCTGATGGGGCTCGAGGCCGTAGAAGCGCAGCATCTCGCATTCGATGATGCCGAAAGCCTCGAACTCTCCGCCGATCGCGGTCTGCAGCGGCTCCGGGAGACCCGGATGCTTGCTGAGGAGACCGACGAAGCGCGAATAGGTCTCCTTGAGATTCAGCTTCGACACGATCCTCTCCGGCGGGGCGGGGGGCCTCGGCCCTTGCCATTTCGCTGCGTCGCAGCTTCGCTCCCCGGCGGGTGCGGAGCGCGGGGAATGTCCTCTATCCCGCCGGGCCGCCGAACGGCAACTCGGGCTGCAATTCCTCGCGCGCCTTCCCGCCCGCCCAGCGCCGGCGCAGGCCCTCGAAGCCGAGATAGATCACGGGCGTCGTGTAGAGGGTGATGAGCTGGCTCAGCAGCAGCCCGCCGATGATGGTGATGCCGAGCGGGACGCGCAATTCGTGGCCGGGCCCGTGCCCGATGGCGAGCGGCACGGCCCCGAGAAGGGCCGCGAGCGTCGTCATCATGATCGGCCGGAAGCGCAGCCGGCAGGCGCGCACGATCGCCTCCAGCGGCTCGAGCCCATCCTGGCGCTCGGCCGCGAGGGCGAAGTCGATCATCATGATGGCGTTCTTCTTCACGATCCCCATCAGGAGGATGATGCCGATCAGCGCGACGATGGAGAGGTCCTGCCCGAAGGCCATCAGGGCGAGGAGCGCGCCCACCCCCGCCGAGGGCAGGGTCGAGAGGATCGTGAGCGGGTGGATGAAGCTCTCGTAGAGCATGCCCAGCACGATGTAGATCGTCACCGCGGCGGCGAGGATCAGCCAGGGCTGGCCGGCCAGCGCCCGCTGGAACTCCGCCGCGTCGCCCGAGAAGGAGGCGGTGATCGAGCTCGGCACACCGAGCTCGCGCTCGATCCGCGCGATCGATTCGACGGCCGTGCCGATGGCCGAGCCCGGCGCCACGTCGAAGGAGATGGTCGCGGCCGGGAACTGCTCCTGGTGGGCGATGGCGAGGGGCGCCGTGGTCCGCTCCAGCCGCACGAAGGTCGAGAGCGGGATCTGGGGCACGCGCGCGCCCTGGACGGTGGTCGGCGTCGCCCCATTGGCCGAGAGCGCGACCTGGAGGCTCGCGGGCAGGTAGAGCTTGGTCAGGACGTCGGGGCTCGACTGGTAGTGCGGCGCCGCCTCCAGGATGACCCTGAACTGGTTCGACTGGCCGTAGATCGTCGAGATCTGGCGCTGGCCGAAGGCGTCGCTGAGAATGTCCGTCACGGACTGGATCGTGATGCCGAGGCGGCCCGCGGTCTCGCGGTCGACGATCAGGTTCGCCCGCAGCCCGCCCTCCTGCGTCTCGAGGGCGACGTTGCGCAGGGCGGGGTCCTCGCGGAGCGCCTGGGCGAGGCGCGCGGCCCAGGCCGAGACCTCGGCGGCATCGGAGCCGGAGAGCGTGTACTGGTATTGCGAGCGGCTCGCGCGCGTCGCGATGCGGATATCCGGCACCACCTGGACATAGAGCGTGACGCCGGGGATGGCGGCGGCCGCCGCGCGCAGGCGCTCGCCGATCTCCCCCGCCGAGGCGCGGCGGCGGTCGAGCGGCTTCAGCACCGCGGTCAGCCGCGCGACGTTGGGCGTCGGGTTGAGGGCGCCGACGCCGACCGCCGCCATCACCGAGGCGACGTCGGGATCGCGCCGCGCGAGCGCCGAGACCTCCTCCTGGAGGCGCAGCATCTCGGCGAAGGAGCTGTCGGGGGCCGCCTCGACGGTGATGGTGAGCAGGCCCGTATCCTGGTCGGGCAGGAAGCCCTTCGGGATGACGAGATAGAGCCAGCCCGTGAGCGCGAGGGTCCCCGCCGTCACGAGCAGCATCAGGGCCGGGCGCCGGAGCGCCCAGAGCAGGCTCGCGTCGTAGGCGCGGCTCATCCAGGAGATCGGGGCCTCCGCCATGCGCTGCCAGCGGCTCTCGGCCTGCGGGCGGCGCAGCAGGACGGCGCACATCATTGGCGTCAAGGTGAGCGAGATCACCGCCGAGACGACCACCGCGATGGTCAGGGTGAGGGCGAATTCCCGGAACATGCGGCCGACGAGGCCCGTCATGAACAGGAGCGGGATGAAGACCGCGATCAGCGAGACGGTGAGCGAGATGACGGTGAAGCCGATCTCGCGCGCCCCCGAGAGGGCGGCCTCGAAGGGCCGCTCGCCCTCCTCGATCTTGCGCACGATGTTCTCGATCATGACGATGGCGTCGTCCACGACGAAGCCCGTGCCGATGGTCAGTGCCATGAGGGAGAGGTTGTCGAGGCTGAATCCGGCGAGCCACATCACCCCGAAGGTGGCGACGATCGAGAGCGGCAGCGCGACCCCGGCGATGATCGTCGCCCGCACGGTGCGCAGGAAGAGCAGCACCACCAGCACCACCAGCACGCAGGACAGGACCAGCGTGAGCTGCACCTCGTGGATGGAGGCGCGGATGGTCTCGGTGCGGTCCTGCACGAGGCGCAGCTCGACGCCGGCCGGCATGGCCTGGGAGAGGCGCGGCAGCTGGGTGCGGATGCGGTCGACGGTCTCGACCACGTTGGCGCCGGGCTGGCGCTGGACGTCGAGGATGACGGCGACGTCGGCGCCGAACCGTCCCGCAACCCGCGCATCCTCCAGCCCGTCGACGATGACGGCGACGTCCTTCAGCAGGATGGGCGCCGCGTTGCGATAGGCGACGGTGAGCTGGCGGTATTCTTCGACGGCCGCGAGCTGGTCGTTGGCGGCGATCGTATAGGACTGGGTGGGGCCGTCGAGCGCGCCCTTGGGGCCGGCGACGTTCGCGGCCGCGATGGCGCTGCGCAGGTCTTCCAGGCTCAGCCCGTAGGCGGCGAGGCGGGCGAGGTCGGCCTGGATGCGGATCGCGGGCCGCACGCCGCCCTGGATCGTGACCGCGCCGACGCCGGAGACCTCGGCGAGACGCTGGGCGATGAACGTGTCGGCGAGGTCCGACAGCTCGCGGAGCGACACCGTCGAGGAGGTCAGGGCCAGCGAGACGATGGCGGCATCGGCCGGGTTCACCTTGTTGTAGGTCGGCGGAAAGGGCAGCGTGCGCGGCAGGGTCGAGCCGGCCGCGTTGATCGCCGACTGGACGTCCTGGGCGGCCGAATCGATGTCGCGGTCCAGCTCGAATTGCAGCGTCACCTGCGACAGGCCGAAGCTCGAATTCGACGACATGCCGGCGAGGGCCGGGATCTGGCCGAATTGCCGCTCGAGCGGCGCGGTGATGGTCGAGGCGACGGTGTCCGGGTTCGCGCCGGGCAGGCGCGTCGTCACCTGGATCGTCGGGAAATCGACCTGCGGCAGGCTTGCCACCGGCAGCTTCAGATAGCCCAGCACCCCGCAGATCAGGATGGCGACGGCGAGAAGCGAGGTCGCGATCGGCCGCCGGATGAAGGGCGAGGAAACGCTCACGGCCGCGCCGCGCCTCCGGCAGAGGATCCGCCCCCGGCGGGGGGCCCGCTGCCTGCGGAGGGTCCGCTCCCAGCGGAGGGTCCGCTCCCAGCGGGGCCGACGCGCCGGGGCTCGCGCCCTCCTCCCCCTTCGCGTGAGCGGAAGGGGCGCTCATGCGCGGGCCGGGGTCCCGCCGCCGGGGCCGGGCTCTCCGCCGGGGGCGTCGCGGCGGGAGCCGGCGCGCCCACGGCCGGCTTGCCGGGCTTCGGGGCCTCCCCAGCCTCGGCGACCGTGACCTGCGCGCCGTCGGTGAGGCGCGCGAAGCCGGTCGTGACGACGGGCTCGGGCGGCGTGACGCCGGAGGCGAGGACGGTGATATCCTCGGTCTGCCGCGTGATCGCGACCGGCCTCAGCACCGCCTTCCCCCCCTGGACCACATAAACGAAGGGGCCGTTGGGACCACGCTGGACCGCGCCGGTCGGCACGACCACGACCTGCTTCAGGATGTCCGTCCGCAAGCGGACATTGACGAAACCGCCGGGCCAGAGCGGCAGCTTCTCGTTGGGAAAGACCGCCTTCAGCTTGACGGTCCCGGTCTGCTGGTCGACCTGGTTGTCGACCACCTCCAGCCGGCCGCGATCGATCACCGTGCGGTTGTCGGCCTCCAGCGCCTCGACCGGCACCTCGCCGCGCGCCATCGCCGCCGTGACGGCGCGCAGGTTCTGCTGGGGCAGGTTGAAGACGAGGGCGATGGGCCGCAACTGGGTGATGACCACGATGCCGGTGGCGTCGCTCGCATGGATCAGGTTGCCCTGGTCGACGAGGCGGATGCCGAGCCGCCCGTCCAGCGGCGCGCGGATGGTCGTGTAGTCGAGATAGGCTCGCGCATTGTCGATCGCGGCCTGGTCGGCCTGGACCTGGGCCTGGAGCTGGGCGACGAGCGCCTTCTGCGTGTCGGCCTGCTGGCGCGAGCCGGCATTGGTCGTGGCGAGGGCGACGTAGCGCTGGAGGTCGAGGCGCGCATTGGCCAGCGTCGCCTCGTCCTGCGCCTTCTTGGCGACCGCCTGATCGTATTGCGCCTGGTAGACGGCCGGGTCGATCCGCGCCAGGAGGTCGCCGCGCTTGACGTCCTGCCCCTCCTTGAAGGCCAGCTCGACGAGCCGGCCGTCCACCTGCGAGCGGATCGTGACGGTGTTGAGCGCCTGGACCGTGCCGACCGCGTCCAGGGTCACGGGCACGTCGGCGATGCGCGCGGGCTCCGCCAGGACGGAGGTCGGCCCCTCGGCGCCGCCGCGCCGCCCGCCGCCTCCGCGCCGGGGCGGACGGCCGTCGCCCTGGGCCACCCCGGGACTCGGGGGCGCGGAGGTCTCGCGCCAGACGAAGACGGCCGCCCCGGCCACGAGGAGGGTCAGGACCAGATAGCGGACCGCGCGCCTCATCTTGCGTCGGCCCCGATGGGGAGCGTCAGCCTGTCGACCCCTGTCGCGACGGGATCGGAGCGCGCCTGGGTGAAGCCGCCGCCGAGCGCCTGGTACAGCGAGACGGAGGCGTTGAAGCGCTGGAGCTTCGCCAGCGCCAGGTTGTCCTGGGCGCTGAACAGGGTCGTCTGCACGGTGAACAGGGTGACGACGTCGATCGTGCCTTCCTTCAGGCGCGCCTCGCTGAGATCGAGCGCCTTGCGGGAAGCGACGACCGAATCGCGCTGGCGCGCCTCCAGCTCCGCGCTCTGGCGCACGGCGACCAGCGCGTTCTCGACATCCGTGAGGCTCTGCACGATGGCCTTCTTGTAGATCGCCGCGAGTTCGGCGGTCCGTCCGCGCTCGAAATCGAGCTGGCCCTTGAGGGCGGCGCCGTCGAAGATCGGCTGGGTCAGGCCCGCGGCCACCGAATAGATGGCCGTATGCGGTCCGAACAGGCTGCGCAGGGCGGCGCTCTGGACACCGCCCGAGCCCGTGAGCTGGATCGTCGGGAAGAAGGCCGCGCGGGCGGAGGCGACCGAGGCCTCGGCCGAGGCGAGGTTCGCCTCCGCCGAGGCGATGTCGGGGCGGCGCAGGAGGAGGGCGGCCGGCAGGCCGGGGCGGGGCGCGGGAAGGCGCAGCCGGTCGAGGCTGCCGCCCTTGACCGAGAGGCTCTGCGGCGGGCGCCCGACGAGGAGGGCGAGCGTGTTGCGGTTCTGCTGCACCGCCTGGACGAGCGGGGGAATGCGCGCCTTCTGCTGCGCGACCACGCTTTCCTGCTGGGCGGTGTCGAGGGCGGTGCCCGTCCCGACGGAGAGCCGGCTTTGCAGGGCCTCGAGCACGCGGGTCGCGATGCGGACATTCTCCTCGGCGATCCGCAGGCGGTCCTGGGACGAGGCGAGGGCGAAATAGGTGTTGGCGACCGAGGCCATGGTGGCGAGCGCGACGGTGTCGCGATCGAACCTGGCGCCCCGCGCCGTTTCGTCGGCCGCGCGGGCCGCGTAGCGGTTCTTGCCGAAGAGATCCAACTCGTAGGAGGCGGTCAGGCCGAGGCCGACCCGGTTGGAGATGAGAGGGCCGGCGCCCGATTGCGTCTGCGTGCGGGAGGCGTCGGCCGTCCCGCCGAGGAAGGGGAACAGGGCCGCGCTGGCGACGACGGCCTGTGCCTCGGCCTCGTTGATGCGGGCGATGGCGGCCTCGATGTCGAAATTCTGGCCGAGCGCGCCCGCGACGAGCGCATTCAGCTCGGCCGAGCCGAATCCCGTCACCCAGTCGGGCCGAGGCGCCGGCGCAGGCACGGCCCCGCCCGCCTTGTAGGCGGCCGGAATCGGCACTCCCGTGTCGGGCGGGGTCAGGTCGCAGGCGGTGAGCGCCAAGGCCGCCGTGCCTGCGAGCAGGATGCGCAGCGGCACGGGGTGCCGGCGGAATATGAAGCGGGGCGGTTTCGGCATCAACGCAAGGGCCCGGACCGGACGGGTCCAGGGACCGAACCGTCTCATCGCAAACCCGGCCGATTTTACGGACCGGACCCACGGCTGAGAAGAGGCGGCGCCGTCACATGAAGAAGAATTAATCGTCCAGCCCGGCCCTCTCGCCGGCCCCGCTATCGCGCGCTCCCCTCCAGCGTGGCGTCGAAGGCGAGCACGGCATTCAGGAGAACCTGCGCGCCGGCGGCGCATTGGGCGGGCGTGCTCTCCTCGGCCTCGTTGTGGCTGATGCCCTCGCGGCAGGGCACGAAGATCATGGTCGTGGGCGCGACCTTCGCGACATAGACGGCGTCGTGGCCGGCGCCCGAGGCGATGTCGCGATGCGGCAGGCCCAGCCGTTCGGCAGCCTCCCGCACATGGCCGATCAGCCTCTCGTCGAAATGGACGGCGGGCGAGACCCAGATCCGCTCCAGCTCGAAATCGAGCTTTCCCTGCACGGCGGCGAGCCGCCCGCGCAGGTCCTCCTCCATGCAAGCGAGGGTCGAATCGAGGGGATGGCGCAGGTCGACGGTCAGGAAGACCTCGCCGGGCACGACATTCGTCGAGCCGGGGCGGCATTCCAGGATGCCGACCGTGCCGACCCCGTCCGGGCCGTGGGCCAGCGCGACCTCCTCGACCGCCAGGACGGCCCGGGCCGCCCCGGCCAGCGCGTCCCGCCGGTTCCGCATGGGCGTCGCCCCCGCATGGGCGTCGGCGCCCCGGATGGTCAGCTCGAACCAGCGGATCGCCTGCACGCCGGTGACGACGCCGATCGTCTTGCCCTCGGCCTCGAGGATCGGCCCCTGCTCGATATGCAGCTCGAACATGGCCGAGAAGGGCCTGCCGCCGACCGGCGCCTCGCCCCGATAGCCGATCGCCTCGATCGCCTCGGCGAAGCTCGCCCCGTCCCGGTCGCGCCGCGAGAGGACGTAATCCTCGGTGAAGACGCCGGCAAAGGCGCCCGAGGCCATCATGGCGGGGGTGAAGCGGGCGCCCTCCTCGTTGGTCCAGTTGATCACCTCCAGCGGCGCATTGGTCTCGTAGCCGATCGCATGCAGGCTGCGCAAAGCCTCGAGGCCCGCCAGGACGCCGAGCACGCCGTCGAACTTGCCCCCGGTCGGCTGGGTGTCGAGATGCGAGCCCATGCAGATCGGCGGCAGGCCCGGATTGCGGCCCTCGCGGCGCGCGAACATGTTGCCGATCCGGTCGACGGTGACCGTGCAGCCGGCCTCCTCGCAGGCGGCCTTGAACCAGTCGCGCACGCGCCGGTCCTCGTCGGACAAAGTGAGCCGCCGGATGCCGCCCTTCGCGGTCGCGCCGATCGCGGCCGTCTCCATGAGCGTGCCCCACAGCCGCTCGCCGTCGATGGTCACGTTGGTCATGCCCGCCATCCGCCGAAAACCGCTCGCCATCCTCGCCGCCGATTGCTAGCGGGTTTCGCGTCAGGTGTCTTGGTCCCTGTCCTCTCTCCGGCGCGGAGGCTTTCGATGCCGATGATCGATCCACAGGCCGGCCCCCGAACCGTGGACGAGGGCACGAGCATCGCTCAGCAGCGGACGGGAATCGTCCTCGGGCTCCTGCTCCTGCTCGCGGGGCTCTGGACCATCCACACCTTCCTGCCGGCCCTCGGCTGGGCCGCGATTCTCGCGGTCGCGACCTGGCCTCTCTACGTGCGCCTGCGGCGCGCCTTCCCGCCGCGCGGCCACGACATCCTCTGGCCCGCCCTCGCGACGCTCGCCGTCGCGCTGCTCTTCCTGATCCCGCTCGGCATCGCCGTGGTCCAGCTCGCGCGCGAGGCCCGGGTCGTGATCGCCCTGGTCGAGGAGGCGCGCCGCTCGGGCCTCGCCCCGCCGGACTGGCTCGCGAACCTGCCCCTCGTCGGACCGGCCGCGACGGCTTGGTGGGCGCAGAACCTCTCCAGCGGCACGGCGGCCTCGGGCCTGATCGAGCGCCTGAACCACGGCGCGCTGGCCGATCTGAGCCGCTCCTTCGGCGGGCAGATCCTGCACAGGAGCGTCATTTTCGGCTTCACGATCCTGACGCTGTTCTTCCTCTACCGGGACGGCGAATGGCTCGCGCGCGAGTTGCTGCGGGCGAGCCACCGCGCCGTCGGCCCCCACGGCGAGCGCGTCGGGCGGCAGATGGTCGCCTCCATCCACGGCACGGTGGACGGGCTCGTGCTGGTCGGCCTCGGCGAAGGCGTCCTGATCGGCATCGCCTATTGGCTCGGCGGGGTGCCGCACCCGACGCTGTTCGCGGCCGCGACGGCCATCGCCGCCATGATTCCCATCGGGGCCGCGATCGTCTTCTGCGCCGCCGCGCTCATCGTCCTGGCCCAGGGTTCCCTGGGAGCCGCCGTCGCCATCGTGGCGACGGGCACGGTCGTGGTCTTCCTGGCCGACCACGCCGTGCGGCCCGCCCTGATCGGCGGGGCCACCAAGCTGCCCTTCATCTGGGTGCTGCTCGGAATCCTCGGCGGCGTCGAGACCTTCGGCCTCCTCGGCCTGTTCCTGGGCCCGGCGCTGATGGCGGTGATCCACCTCCTCTGGCGGGATTGGACGAAAACGGAGAACGACGCTCCCCCGCCCGCGGAACGAAACCTCCCCCCCGCGCGTTGAGCCTTGCCCCATGGAACGCCAGCGCCGGGGAAGGTCATGCGAATCGGCAGCCGCGACGCGGCCCCGCCATCAATCGGGATCGCAGGAAGGCAGCCGCGAAAGCGGCTTGCCGTTCTCGGTGGCGCCCTCCTGATCTGCGCCGCGGCTTTCGCCGGAGCGACACCCGCGGCCGCCTTCCTCGAATTCCTCTTCGGAGGAGGCCAGGCGCCGAGCCCGGCACCCACCTACTCGGTGCCGTATTCCCGCTCTCCCCTCGACATCTCGGTCCGCCCCAAGCGCGGGGCTCACGGCCACGCGGAGCGCCCTCGCCATCACAAGCGCGAGTTGGGCCGCCGCAGCGCCCCCGGCCGTGGCGAAGCCAGGCATGCGGTCGGCGAGCAGCCCGACGGAAAATCCAGAACGGCCGGCCGCCAGCGGAGCATTGATCCCGAGAAACATCCCGACTGGTTCCTCATCGATCCCAATATCCGCCGCGGGGACATTCTCGTCCTCAAGAGCGGCCCTGTGGTCTATCTGGGCGATTCCCACGGCGCGCGGACGCGGTCCCGGGAGGATTTCGTCTCGCTCGGCCAGAGCCGCACCTTGTCGAGATCCGGGCTGCGGGACATCCGCATGAGGGTCTCGGGGGTCTGGACCCCGCCCGAGGAGGGCGCGGCGGCCGAGCCGGCGGCCGGGAAGCGCCAGCGCCGGGCGCACCGCTGAACGCCAGGCTCCGTACACCCCGGAAAGAGGGTCGCTTCCTTGACCCCGCATCGCGGCGTTCCTACCTTCGCGCTTCGCATTGCGGACCCGCAAAGGAACGTTCCATGGCAACCGTGAAGGTCACCGATCAGAGCTTCGAGACCGACGTCCTCAATTCCAAGGAGCCCGTCGTCGTCGATTTCTGGGCCGAGTGGTGCGGGCCGTGCCGCATGATCGGACCTGCCCTGGAGGAGATTTCCGCCGAGATGGCCGGGCGGGTGAAGATCGCCAAGATCAATATCGACGAGAACCCGAAGATCGCCGCCAAGCTCGGCATCCGCTCGATCCCGACGCTCTTCATCTACCGGGACGGCCAGAAGGTCGACCAGATGGTCGGCGCCAAGCCCAAGGGCGACCTCGCCCGCTGGATCTCCAAGAGCGCGGGCGCCGCGGCCTAGGGACGCCGGGAGCCCCTCCCGCTCGCCGGGGCGGCCGTGAGCGGGCGGGCGCCGCTCCTCTTCCGTGCGCTGCATGCATGGTTCCTGGTCTCGCGCGGCCTGACGCTGGGCGTGCGGGGCGCGGTGATCGACGAGGCGGACCGGGTCCTCCTGATCCGCCACACCTATGTGAAGGGCTGGCACCTTCCGGGCGGCGGGGTCGAGATCGGCGAGACGGCGCTCGACGCGCTCGGCCGCGAGCTGCGGGAGGAGGCCAATATCGAGCTGACCGCGCCGCCCGTCCTGCGCGGCATCTGCTTCAATACCCGCTCCTCCCGGCGCGACCATGTCCTCGTCTACGAGGTGCGCGCCTTCCGGCAGACCGGCCCGAAGCGCGCGGACCGCGAGATCGCCGAGGCCGCCTTCTTCGACATCGAGGCGCTTCCGGAAGGGACCACGGAGTCCACCCGGACCCGCCTCGCCGAAATCCAGGCGGATGCGCCCGTCGCCGTCCGATGGTGAGAGACGTCTCGCCTCCGGCGCGCCTCGATGGTAGAGCACGGGGGATGGGGGAAGGGCGCATGTCGCGCAGGGCGAGGCGGGCCGGACGGTCCGCGCGGTCCCCTGGAGGATGCGACGGCCGGCCGTGACGCTCGACGACCCCAATCCCGAAGCGGTCGCCATCCTGGCCTCGCCCGCGGGCGAGGCGGCCCTGATCGCCGACACGCTGAGCCAGGCCGGCCTCGCTTCCGTCACCTGCGCCGATCTCGGCTGCCTCGTCTCGCGGATCGCGCGTTCCGGCCTCGCCGTCCTGACCGGGCCCGCCATCGATTCGGCCGATCTCTACGACCTGTCCACCCTCGTCTCCGCCCAGCCCGACTGGTCGGACTTTCCCTTCATCCTGCTCACCTCCGCCGCCGGCGACGAGGCCGCCCGCGACACGGAGGCGGAGAGGCTGATCCGGCTCCTCGGCAACGTGACCGTGCTCGAATGGCCGTTCCATCCGATGACCTTCGTCAGCATCGTGCGGACGGGCCTCGCGAGCCGGCGCCGGCAATACCAGCTCCGCGACCGCATGGAGGCGCTGGAGCGCAGCCGGGCGGCGATCGCCGAGGGCGAGGAGCGGCTCAAATTCGCGGTGGCGGCGGGGCGCCTGGGCCTCTGGGAGCTGAGCCTCCCCGACCACCGCCTCCTCGCCTCGCCTCTCTGCAAGGCGAATCTCGGCCTCCCCGCCGACGCGCCGCTCGACTACGAGGGGCTGCTCGCGATCATCGAGCCGGAGGACCGCGAGCGGCTGCTCCGGGCGGCCCAGGCGGCCATCGAAAGCCGGGCCGACTATGCGGTCGAATGCCGCCTCTCGACCGGAAGCGGCCTGCCGCGCTGGGCGGAGATCCGCGGCCGGGCCACCTATGACGGCGACCGCCCGACCGGGCTGGTCGGCCTCTGCCTCGACATCACCGAGCGCAAGGATGCGGAGGACCGCCAGCACCTCCTGATCCGCGAGCTGCACCACCGGGTGAAGAACACGCTCTCGACCGTCCAGGCCATCGTCGGCGCGACGGCGCGAGGCGCCACGAGCATCGACCAGTTCTATCACGACTTCACCGGCCGGATCATCTCCCTCGCCAACACGCATACGATCCTCACCGAGGAATACTGGCAGAAAGCCTCCATCCACGAGCTTCTCGCCAAGGAGCTGGACCTCTACGACAACGGCAGCGCCCGGGTGCGGGTGAGCGGCCCCGTGCTCGAACTGCCCTCGGGCTATGCGGTGCCGCTCGGCATGGCCTTCCACGAGCTGACGACCAATGCCGCCAAATACGGCGCGCTCGCCCATGGCCAGGGCTATGTCGCGGTGGATTGGACGGTCCAGGCCGAGACGGAGCCCGCGCGGGTGCATCTCGCCTGGACCGAGCATGACGGCCCGCCCGTCGCGCCGCCGACCCGCCAGGGCTTCGGCACGCGGCTCCTCCAGCGCATCCTGACCGCGCAGATGAGCGCCGAGGTCGGCATCGATTACGATCCCGGCGGTTTGCGGGTATCGGTGACCTTTCCCCTGCCCGACGCGGGACAGGGCGGGGCAGCTTAGGGGTTCTCATGGATCGGGAGGAACGGCGGGGGCCGCTCGCCGGGATCAAGGTCGTCGAGCTGGGCCAGCTCATCGCCGGGCCCTATGCCGGGCGGCTTCTGGCCGAGTTCGGGGCGGATGTCGTCAAGATCGAGCCGCCGGGCATCGGCGACCCCTTGCGCAAATGGCGCGTCATGCACGGCGATACCTCGCTCTGGTGGTATCTCCAGGCCCGCAACAAGCGCTCGGTGACGGCCGATCTCAGGACGCCGGAGGGGCAGGAGATCGTGCGCCGCCTCGCCGCCGAGGCCGATATCCTGATCGAGAATTTCCGCCCCGGCGCCATGGAGAAATGGGGCCTCGGCTGGGAGGCCCTGTCCGCCCTCAATCCGCGGCTCGTGATGCTGCGCATCTCGGGCTACGGGCAGACCGGGCCCTATGCGGAGCGGCCCGGCTTCGGCGTGATCGGCGAGGCGATGGGCGGCATCCGCTACACGACCGGCTCGCCCGACCGGGCGCCGTCCCGCGCCGGCATCTCGATCGGCGACACCCTCTCCAGCCTCTACGGGGTGATCGGGGCGCTGATGAGCGTGATCCACGTCGTCAGGAACGGCGGCAAGGGGCAGGTGGTGGACGTGGCGCTGACCGAGAGCGTCCTCTCGGTGATGGAGAGCCTGATCCCGGAATACGGCGTCGCGGGCACGATCCGCGAGCGCTCGGGCGGGGCGCTCCCGGGCATCGTGCCGACCGACGCCTACCCTTGCGCGGACGGCTACGTGCTGATCGCCGGCAACGGCGACAGCATCTTCAAGCGCCTCATGGTCCGGGTCGGCCGGCCCGACCTCGCCGAGGATCCGCGCCTCGCCCGCAACGACGGCCGCGTGGCGCAGGTCGCGGCCATCGACGCGGCGATCGCGGACTGGACGCGCGGGCGGAGCATCGCCGAGGTCATCGAGGCGATGACCGAGGCGTCCGTGCCCGTGGGACGCATCTACAACGCAGCCGACATCGTGGCCGACCCGCATTACCGGGCGCGCGACATGATCGTCGAGGCGAGCCTGCCGGACGGGACCGCGATGCCCGTTCCGGGCATTTCCCCGAAGCTCTCGGCGACGCCGGGCGCCATGCATGCGCTCGGCCCCGCCCTCGGCGCTCATACGGACGAGGTGCTCGTCGAACTCGGCTATCGCGCAGACGAGATCGCCCGGATGCGCCGGGAGGGAATCGTCTGATGGCCGGGCCGGAGGCGCCGCGCGTCGCGCTGCACGAGGTCGCCCCCCGCGACGGCCTCCAGATCGAGCCCGTCTTCGTGCCGACCGAGCGGAAGATCGCCTGGATCGACAGCCTGTCGGAGACGGGAATCGCAAAGATCGAGGCGACGTCCTTCGTCTCGCCGAAGCACGTGCCCGCTCTCGCCGACGGCGAGGAGGTGCTGCGGCGCATCCGGCGCAGGCCGGGCGTCCGCTACGCGGCCCTGATCCCGAATGCCCGGGGCGCGGAGCGCGCCGCCGCCGCGAAGCCCGACGAGGTGAACGTCGTCATCTCCGCCTCGGAGACGCATAATCGCGCGAATCTGCGCATGCCGCGCGCGGCCTCCTTCGCCGCCCTTGCGGAGATCCGGCGGGCTCTCGAGGGGTCGGGCGTCGACCTCACCTCGAGCGTGGCGACAGCCTTCGGCTGCCCCTTCGAGGGCCGCGTCGATCCGAAGGCGGTGCTCGACCAGGTCACCCGCCTCCTGGACGAAGGCTGCCTCGCCGTCACGCTCGCCGACACGACCGGCATGGCCAATCCGCTCCAGGTGAAGCGGCTCGTCGGCGAGGTGCTGGCGCGCCATCCCGGCCTCCCCCTGACGCTTCATTTCCACAACACCCGCGGGGTCGGCCTCGCCAACGCGCTGGCGGCCTGGGAGGCGGGCGCGACGCGGTTCGACGCGGCGCTCGGCGGACTCGGCGGCTGCCCCTTCGCGCCCGGCGCGACGGGCAATGTCTGCACCGAGGATCTCGCCAGCATGTTCGAGGAGATGGGCGTCGCGACGGGCATCGACCTCGACCGCCTCGTCGCCCTCTCGCAGGAGCTTCCGGGGCTCGTCGGCCACGACGTTCCCGGACAGGTCCGGGCGGCCGGCCGGCCGATGAAGCTCCACCCGCCCCCGGCCTACGCCGCCTGAGCCGCGGCCCGTCCATTCTGCCACAGGCCCGCCGGCACGGCTTGACGGCAGCGTCTTCGCGGCGCGAGGGTCACGCCCCCATGTTCCGCTTCGCCCACCTGACCGATCCCCATGTCGGCCCCCTCCCGCGGCCCGCCCTCAGGCAACTCCTGGGCAAGCGCCTGACCGGCTACGTCAACTGGCGGCGCGGCCGGCACACGGCCCATTGCATGGACGTCCTCGCGGCCCTCGTGAAGGATCTGCGCGAGCAGGAGCCGGACCACATCGTCTGCACGGGCGACATCTGCAATCTCGGCCTCGCCGGCGAATGGTCCTCCTCGCGCATCTTCCTGGACGGCCTCGGGACGCCCGAGACCGTGAGCTTCGTGCCGGGCAACCACGACGCCTATGTGCCGGGCTCCCTTGCCGGACTGCTGCTGGCGGTCGATCCTTTCACCCGCGGCGACGAGCCGGGAGCACACCGCTTCCCCTATGTCCGGCGGCGCGGGCCGGTCGCCTTCCTGGGCCTGTCCTCCGCCGTGCCGACGGCGCCCTTCATTGCGAGCGGCCGGCTCGGGCGGCGCCAGATCGAGGAGGCGGAGGCGATGCTCGCCGCGCTCGCCCGCGAGGGCCTCGCGCGCGTCGTCATGATCCACCATCCGCCGCATGTCGGGGGCGCACCCGCGACGCGCAACCTCGTCGATGCCGATCGCTTCGAGGCCATGATCGGCCGGGTCGGCGCCGAGCTGGTGATCCACGGCCACAACCATGTCGGCTCGGTCGCGATCCTGCGCGGGCCCGCCGGCCCCGTGCCCGTGGTCGGGGCTCCCAGCGCCTCCGCGCGCGGGGGGATCGTCGTCCACCGGGCCGGCTACCACCTGTTCAGCGTCGAGGAGGCCGGGGCGGGATTCGCGATCACGGCGGAGCTGCGGGGCCTCGGCCCCACGGGAAGCTTCACCTCGCAGGGCGCCGTCGACCTCACCACCGGCAGCGGCTGGGGCAGCCGCCGGCCCCGCCGCCGGCCCGCCTTGGCACCTGCCGCCTCGCCCTGAGGCGCGTTTGACGTCCCGGGCCGGGCGGGACACTAAGCGCCATGGATGCCTCCTCCCGGCGCTCGCCCGTCCCGATTCCCGCCGCCGACCCGGAACTGGAGGCGAGGCTGCGGGACGCCGTCGCGGCCAAGGCGAAGCCGCCCGGCTCGCTCGGGCGGATCGAGGATCTCGCCGTCCGGCTCGGAACGATCCGCGGCAGCGCCCGCCCCGCCGCCGGGAAGGCGACCCTGCTCCTCTTCGCGGGCGATCACGGCCTCTGCGAGGAGGGCGTCTCGGCCTATCCGCAGGCGGTCACGGCCGCCATGGTCGCGACCTTCCTCTCCGGCCGGGCCGCGGCCTCCTGCTTCGCCCGCACGGTCGGGGCGGAGGTCGTCGTGATCGATGCCGGCGTCGCGGCCGACCTGTCCGGGATGGCAGGCCTCGTCCACGCCAAGGTCCGGGCGGGTACGCGCAACGCCGCCCGCGAGCCGGCGCTCACGCCCGCCGAGGTCGAGGAGGCGCTGGCGCGCGGCGCGGCGGAGGCCCGGCGCGCGGTGCGGGACGGCGCCGACATCCTCCTGGTCGGCGAGATGGGGATCGGCAACACCGCCTCCTCGGCTCTCCTGATGCATCGCCTGCTGCCGGCCCCGCTCGCGCTCTGCATCGGCCGCGGCGCGGGCCATGACGAGGCCGGGCTCGCCCGCAAGCGCGCCGCGATCGAGAAGGCCGCCGCGCGCAGCGCCGCCACGGACCCGCTTCGCGTGCTGGCCGAATTCGGCGGGCTCGAGATCGTCATGATGGCCGGCGCGGTGCTGGGAGCGGCGACGGAGCGGCGGCCGGTCCTGGTCGACGGCTTCATCGCCAGCGTCGCCGCGCTCGCGGCTTTCCGGCTCGCGCCGGAGGCGGAGGCGAGCCTCTTCTTCGCCCACCGCTCGGCCGAGGCCGGGCACGACCTGCTCCTGCGCACGCTCGGCGCCGCGCCCCTGCTCGATCTCGGGCTGCGGCTTGGGGAGGGAACGGGCGGGCTCCTGGCCCTGCCGCTGCTGCGGGCGGCGGCCGCGATGCTGGCGGAGATGGCGACGCTCGACGAGGTCCTCGCGGGAGCCCCCGGTGGGGGTTGATCTGGCAGGAGAGGCCCGGCTGCTCGGCGCAGCGCTGACGACCCTGACCCGGTTGCCGTGCCCCTTGCCCCGGCTGCGGGCGGATTGGCTGGCCCGCGCCGCCAAGTTCTTTCCCTTGGTCGGCGCGCTCGTCGGCGCGCTCGCGGGCGCGGCGATGTGGGGGGCGGCGCTGCTCTGGCCGAGCCCCGTCCCGGCGCTCCTCGGCATCGGGGCGGCCCTTCTCCTGACCGGGGCTCTGCACGAGGACGGGCTGGCCGACGTCGCCGATGCCGCGGGCGCGCGGGAGCGGGAGCGCAAGCTCGCCATCATGAAGGATCCGCGGCTCGGCGTCTTCGGGGGGCTCGCGCTGATCGTGGTTCTCGGCCTGAAGGTCGCGGCGCTGTCGAGCCTGCCGCCCGAGCGCGCCGCGGCCGCGCTCGTCGCCGCCGGCGCCGCCTCGCGTCTCTGGGCCGTGGTCGTGATGAGCCGGGCCGGCTATGCGGGCAACCGGGACCTCGCGAAGCTCGACCACGGCATCGAGGGCCCGCGGACAGGCGAGGTCGCCCTCGCGGTCGCCTTCGCGCTCCCGCCCCTTCTCCTTCTCGGAGAGAAGGCGGCCCTCGGCGGCCTCGCCCTCTCCGCGCTCGCGGCGGGGCTCGTGGCCGTGCCCGTCTGCCGGGCGCTCGGGGGCTATAGCGGGGACGTGCTGGGCGCCGTGATCGCGACGAGCGAGACGGCCTTCCTCCTCGGCGCCGCGATCCGGCCGTGAGCCGCCTCCTCGTCTGCCCGACCGCCCATGCCGCCGCCGTCGCGCAGGAAGAGGCTCCTTCGCACGAAGCGGGCTTCGCCGCGCCGGGCGATCTTCCGGCCCCGCCGCGCGCAAATCCGGCCGGGACGCGGCGGCTGGACCTCGTCTTCCACGACATTGCCGAGCCCCGGCCGGGCCTTCTCACCCCGGCGCGGGCCGACATCGCCGCGCTGCTCGCCTTCGGGCGCTCCTGGGATGAAGCGCGCCCGCTTCTTCTTCATTGCCGCATGGGGATCAGCCGCTCGACCGCGGGCGCGCTGATCCTCGCGGCCGCCGCGCGGCCGGGGACGGGCGAGGAGAGGCTGGCCGCCGCCCTGCGCGCCGCCGCTCCCTGCGCCACCCCCAATGCGCGGATGATCGCGCTGGCCGACGACCTCCTCGGCCGGAGCGGACGCCTGATCGCCGCCGTGTGCGCGATCGGGCGCGGCGCGGATTACGCGCCCTACCGGATGCTCGCGCTCGACCTGCCCGCCAGGGACTGAGCCCAGGCGAGGGCGCGCTCCAACCGGTCATTGCCCCAGAACAATTCGCCGTCGGCGGCCACGAAGCTCGGGGCGCCGAAGATGCCGCGGGCGACGGCCGCCTCGTTCTGCGCGCGCAATCCCGCCTTTGCCTCCTCGGCCTGCGCTTGCGCGAAGACCGCATCCGCATCCTGGCCGGCCTCCTCCAGCGCCGCGCGCATCACCTCGGGCTCGGCGATGGAGCGGCCCTCGCCGAATTCCGCCCGGAACAGGGCGCGGGTGAAGGCCGGCCCCCAGTTCTCCTGCCCGAGGAGCGCGATCCGGGCCGCGAAGAGCGAGTTCTGGGGAAAGGGCGCGGGCCGCCGCAGCGGCAGGCCGAGCGCCTCGGTCTCGCGCTCCATGTCCCGCCACATGTGCCGGCCCTTGGCGGGGTAGAGGTTGAAGGGCGAGGTGTTCCAGCCCTGCTGCACGAAGATCGGGCCGAGAAGGAAGGGCCGCCAGAGCAACGCGACGCCCGCCTCCTCGGCGAGCGCCCCGATCCGCATGGCGGCGAGATAGGAATAGGTCGAGGCGAATTCGTACCAGAATTCGAGGGTGGGCTTCGCGGTCATCCAGGAGCCTCGGGGTCCGAAGGCGTCCGGCTTGGAACGGATGGGAGGCCCAGTCAAACCCCTGTCATTTTCGCTCCGGCCGAGGATGACAGAGGAGTCCCCGCCGCCGGGAAGGCGGCGGGGATGATGCTCAGTTCAGCGTCGCCCCTGCGGGACGCTTCTCCCCGCTCACCGTCACGTCGCCGATCATGAGCCCGGCCGGGCCGAGCTTGACCGGCACCGTCTCCCCGTCGTGGATCTCCCCGCCGAGGATCAGCTCGGCGAGCGGGTCCTGGACCGACTTCTGGATCACGCGCTTGAGCGGGCGCGCGCCATAGGCCGGGTCGTAGCCCTTCTCGGCCAGCCAGCCGCGGGCGGTGGGGTCGAGCTGGAGCGTGATCTTGCGCTCGTCCAGGAGCTTCTGGAGGCGGGCGATCTGGATGTCGACGATCGCCCCCATCTCGCTCCGCTTGAGGCGGTGGAAGAGGATGATCTCGTCGATCCGGTTCAGGAATTCGGGCCGGAAATGGCCGCGCACCACCGCCATGACCTCGTCGCGGACCGCATCCGTGTCCTGCCCCTCGGGCTGGGTCACGAGGAATTCGGCGCCGAGATTCGACGTCATGATGATGAGCGTGTTCCTGAAATCGACCGTCCGGCCCTGCCCGTCCGTCAGGCGCCCGTCGTCGAGCACCTGGAGGAGGACGTTGAACACGTCCGGGTGCGCCTTCTCGATCTCGTCGAACAGCACCACCTGGTAGGGCCGGCGGCGGACGGCCTCGGTGAGGGCGCCGCCCTCCTCGTAGCCGACATAGCCGGGAGGCGCGCCGATCAGCCGGGCGACCGAGTGCTTCTCCATGTATTCCGACATGTCGATCCGCACCATCGCGTTCTCGTCGTCGAACAGGAACGAGGCGAGCGCCTTGGTCAGCTCCGTCTTGCCGACGCCGGTCGGCCCGAGGAACATGAAGGAGCCGATCGGCCGGTGCGGATCCTGGAGGCCGGCGCGGGCGCGGCGGACGGCGGTCGAGACCGATTTCACGGCCTCTTCCTGCCCGACCACGCGCTTCGACAGCGCCCCCTCCATGCCGAGCAGCTTCTCCCGCTCGCCCTCCAGCATCTTGTCGACCGGGATGCCGGTCCAGCGCGAGACGACGCCGGCGATGTGGGAAGGCGTCACCGCCTCCTCCATCAGGCCCGAGCCGTTGCCGCGCGAGCCGTCCTCGCCGCGGGCCTCGATCTCCGCCAGCTCCTTCTCGATGCCGGGGATGATGCTGTAGGCCAATTCGCCCGCCTTCTGGTACTGGCCGGCGCGCTGCGCCTGGGCGAGGTCGTTGCGGGCCTCGTCGAGCTTCTTCTTCAACTCCGCGGCGCGGCCGAGCTTGTCCTTCTCCGCCCTCCAGCGGGCCGTGATGGCGGCCGACTGCTCCTCGAGATCGGCCAGTTCCTTCTCGAGCCGCCCGAGCCGGTCCTTCGAGGCCGCGTCGGTCTCCTTCTTCAGCGCCTCGGCCTCGATCTTCAGCCGCACGACCTCGCGGTCGATATTGTCCAGCTCCTCGGGCTTCGAATCGACCTGCATGCGCAGGCGCGAGGCCGCCTCGTCGACGAGGTCGATCGCCTTGTCGGGCAGGAAGCGGTCGGTGATGTAGCGGTTCGACAAGGTCGCCGCCGCGACGAGCGCCGAATCCTGGATGCGCACGCCGTGATGCTGCTCGTATTTCTCCTTGATGCCGCGCAGGATCGAGACGGTGTCCTCGACCGAGGGCTCGGAGACGAAGACGGGCTGGAAGCGCCGCGCCAGCGCCGCATCCTTCTCGACATGCTTCCTGTATTCGTCGAGCGTGGTCGCGCCGACGCAATGCAGCTCGCCGCGCGCGAGGGCGGGCTTGAGCAGGTTCGAGGCGTCCATCGCCCCGTCCGCCTTGCCGGCGCCGATCAGCGTGTGCATCTCGTCGATGAACAGGATGATGCCGCCCTCGGCCGCCGTGACCTCGGAGAGCACACCCTTCAGCCGCTCCTCGAACTCGCCGCGATACTTGGCGCCCGCGATCAGCGCGCCCATGTCGAGCGCGAGCAGCTTCTTGTCCTTGAGGCTCTCGGGCACGTCGCCGTTGACGATGCGCAAGGCGAGGCCCTCGACGATCGCCGTCTTGCCGACGCCGGGCTCGCCGATCAGGACCGGGTTGTTCTTGGTGCGGCGCGAGAGCACCTGGATGGTGCGGCGGATCTCCTCGTCGCGGCCGATGACCGGGTCGAGCTTGCCCTCGCGCGCCGCCTCGGTGAGGTCGCGGGCATATTTCTTCAGCGCGTCATAGGCGTTCTCGGCCGAGGCGTTGTCGGCCGTGCGTCCCTTGCGGAGAGCGTTCACGGCGGCGTTGAGATTCTGCGCGGTCACGCCGGCGGCCGACAGCATGCGGCCGGCATCGGTGTCCTTCTCGATGGCGAGCGCGAGCAGCAGGCGCTCGACAGTGACGTAGCTGTCGCCGGCCTTCTTGGCGATCTCCTCGGCCGTGTCGAAGACGCGCAGGATCTCGCGCGTCGCCTGGGGCTGCGACGCATTGCCCGAGACCTTGGGCTGTTTCGCGAACCAGAGGTCGACGGCCTTGCGCGCTTCCGCGGAACTCCCTCCCGCGCGATCGATCAGGCCCGCGCAGAGCCCTTCCGGGTCGTCCAGCAGCACCTTCAGGAGGTGAGCCGGCTGGAACTGCGGATGGCCCTCCCGCATGGCCAGCATCTGGGCGGACTGGATGAAGCCCCGCGCGCGCTCGGTATATTTTTCGATGTTCATGGAAACCCCTCGCCCGGCGAGCCGCCCGAACGAGGCACGGATCGCCGTACAAAGATGCCCGGCCGGCAACCGTGGCCCCGGACGAGCGCCGGCCCCGATGGGCGCCGGCTCGATACATCTGGTGTGTCCTTGAAGCTACACAAGGCCCCGCCGCGACAATCCTTCCCCGCCAGCACCTTGCGGATCTCTCCCCCTGTCATCCCGGCCGGGGATGACAGGGGGGATCTCGAACACCGTGGTGGACCGCTCGGAGCGCTTGCGGCGGCGGGCGGCTCGGCGCTAGTTTGCCCGGCCCGCGAGACCGGGCTGGACGGGACCCCCGAATGGCCGCCGACGCCGAGATGATCGCCGACCGCCGCAGGCTGCGGCGGAAGCTGACCCTGTGGCGCGTGCTCGCGGTGCTCGCGCTCATGGTCGCCGTCGGCACGGTCGGCCTCGTGGCGAGCGGCCGGGCGCGGGAGATCGGGCAGGGCAAGCAGATCGCCCGCATCAGCGTGTCGGGGATGATCACCGGCGATTCCCGCATGGCCGACCTCTTCCGGCGGGTCGGCGACAGTGCCGCCGTGTCCGGCGTCGTGATCTCGATCTCCTCGCCCGGCGGCACGACGACGGGGTCGGAGGAACTCTATCGCGGCATCCGCGTCCTCGCCGGCAAGAAGCCCACCGTCGCCTTCGTCGACGGCACGGCGGCCTCCGGCGCCTATATCACCGCGCTCGCGGCGGACCGGATCGTGGCGCGGGAGACCTCGCTCGTCGGCTCGATCGGCGTCCTGTTCCAGTATCCGGACGTCTCCAAGCTCCTCGGCACCCTCGGCGTCGGGGTGGAGGAGGTGAAGTCGAGCCCGCTCAAGGCCGAGCCCTCGGGCTTCAAGCCGACCTCGCCCGAGGCGCGCGCCGCCCTCCAGGCCGTGGTCAACGACACCTATGCCTGGTTCAAGGATCTCGTGAAGTCGCGCCGCGGCCTCACCGACCAGCAGCTCGCCGCGGTCTCGGACGGGCGCGTCTTCAGCGCCCGCCAGGCCATGCCGCTCAAGCTGGTCGACGAACTGGGCACCGAGCGCGACGCGATCGCCTGGCTGGAGCGCGAGCGGAAGGTCCCGGCCAACCTCCCCGTCCGCGACTGGAAGGCGACGGGGCCGTCCCGGTTCTCCCTGTGGTCGGCTGCGGCCTTCGGGGCCGACGCCGCAGGGCTCGCGGGGCTCGCCGAGGCCATCCGCACGGCCGCCGACCCGGCCGGCCGGGTCGAGATGAGCGGGCTTCTGGCCCTCTGGCAGCCCCGGCTCGACCCGTGAGGAGCGAAAGATGATCAAATCCGAGCTCATCCTCCGGGTCGCGGCCCGCAATCCGCACCTTTACCAGCGCGACGTCGAGACGATCGTCGGCGCGATCCTCGATACGATCGGCGACGCCCTCGCACGGGGCGACCGGGTCGAGCTGAGGGGCTTCGGCGCCTTCTCGGTGAAGAAGCGCGACGCGCGGGCCGGCCGCAATCCCCGCACCGGGGCCGCGGTCGAGGTCGGCGAGAAGCGGATCCCGGTCTTCAAGACCGGCAAGGACATGCGCGAGCGGCTCAACGCCGCCTCGCGCTAGAGCATGATCCCCAAAAGTGGATGCCGGTTTTTGGAAAAGATCATGCTAAAACAAAAAGATGGAGCGCGATGACGATTCAGCGAAGCGTCGTCGCGCTCCAGGACAACTCCAGCCCGCCGGACCGAACATGATCCAACTCCTCAAAGCCCTCCTGCTGCTGCCGATCGCACTGGTCCTCATCCTGCTCTCGGTGGCCAACCGGGCTCCGGTCCTGTTCTCGCTCGATCCCTTCGACCGCGGCACGCCGGAACTCGCCTTCCACATCCCGCTCTACATGCTTCTGCTCGGCGCGCTCGTGCTCGGCGTCCTGCTCGGCGGGACCGGCGCGTGGCTCGCGGGCGGCCACCACCGCCGCCGCGGCCGCGCCTCGCGGCGCGAGGTCAGCCGCCTCAAGCAGGAGACGGACCGGCTGCGCACCCATCTCTCCGCCACGCGCGCCGAGGCGCTGCCGCCGCCCGGCCGCCTCGCCTGAGCCGTGCGGCCGGACCCGGCCGCCGATCGGAATCGCGACGTGTCACGCACAGGCTCCGGCGCCTCCCGCCCGGCTTCGACCCTCCTCGCCGCCGAGGTCGACAAGTTCGACCGGCTGGCGCGCGAATGGTGGGATCCGGCCGGGCCCATGCGCCCCCTGCACCGCCTCAATCCGGTGCGGCTCGCCTTCCTGCGCGAGGAGGCGTGCCGGCATTTCGGCCGCGAGCCGCGCACGCCCTTCCCCCTGGCGGGGCTGATGGTGCTCGATGTCGGCTGCGGGGCGGGCCTCCTTTCCGAGCCCGCGGCGCGGCTCGGGGGCACGGTGACGGGCCTCGATCCCGCCCCCGGCATGATCGAGGCGGCGCGACGCCACGCCGCGGAATCGGGGCTCGCGATCGATTACCGGGCCGGCACGGTCGAGATGCTCGCCGCCGAGGGCGCGCAATTCGACCTCGTGGTCGCGATGGAGGTGGTCGAGCACGTGGCCGACGTGCCGCTTTTCCTGCGCGCCTGCGCCCAGGTGCTGCGGCCCGACGGCCTTCTCCTCCTCTCCACGATCAACCGCACCCTGCGCGCCTTCGCGCTCGCCATCGTCGGGGCGGAATACGTGCTGCGCTGGCTGCCGCGCGGCACGCATGACTGGGAGAAATTCGTCACGCCCGCCGAATTGCGCGAGGCCGCCGAGGCGGCCGGGCTCACGGATTTCCGCACGCGCGGCATGGCCTTCCATCCGCTCGAGGATGCCTGGCGCCTCTCGGGCGACACGGCGGTCAACTATCTCGCCGGCGCCGCGAAGCCCGCCGCGCCATGATCCCGGTCACCGCGCGCATCTCGCTCGACGAGGGCGAGATCGAGGAGAGCTTCGTGCGGGCCTCCGGGCCCGGCGGGCAGAACGTCAACAAGGTCTCGACCGCCGTCGAGCTGCGCTTCGACGCGGCGCGCTCGCCGAGCCTGCCCGAGGGGGTCCGCGCGCGGCTGCGGGGCCTCGCCGGGCGGCGCATGACGCGCGAGGGGATCATCGTGATCGACGCCCAGCGCTTCCGCACCCGCGAGCAGAACCGGGCGGATGCGCTGGAGCGGCTGCTCGAACTGATCCGGGCGGCGAGCATTGTCCCGAAGACGCGGCGGCCGACGCGCCCGACCCTCGCCTCCAAGGAGCGCCGCCTCGCCGGCAAGGAGAGGCGGGGCCGCATCAAGACGCTCCGCCAGTCCCGGCCCGAGCGGCACGACTGATCCTTCGAGAGCGTGACGGCGCTTCCTTGAAGCGCCGTCACGCTCTCTCTTGTTATTTTAGCATGGTCTTTTCCAAAAACCGGTATCCACTTTTTGGGATCATGCTCCAGGAGATCGCGACATGAGCGACGCACTGATCCTCTACACGAACCCGCAATCGCGCGGGCGCATCGCGCGCTGGATGCTGGAGGAGGTGGGGCGGCCCTACGAGACGGTGCTGCTCGACTACGAGACCACCATGAAGGCCCCGGACTATCTTTCCATCAACCCGATGGGAAAGGTCCCCGCCCTCCGCCACGGCGACGCGGTCGTGACGGAGACCGCGGCCATCTGCGCCTATCTGGCCGACGCCTTCCCGGAAGCCGGCCTCGCGCCGCCGCATGGCGATCCGGCGCGGGGCCCCTATTATCGCTGGATGTTCTTCGCGGCCGGGCCGCTCGAGGCGGCCGCCACCAACAAGGCCCTGGGCTTCGAGCTGCCGCCCGGCCGCGAGCGCATGGCCGGCTACGGCACCCTGGCGCTTGTCCTCGACACGCTCGAAGCCATGCTCTCGCAGGCCGAATATGTCGCGGGCGGGCGCTTCTCGGCCGCCGATCTCTATCTCGGCTCGGGGCTCGGCTGGGGCATGCTGTTCGGGACGGTCGAGAAGCGGCCGGCCTTCGAGCGCTATTGGGAGCGCCTCGCCGCGCGCCCCGCCTATAAGCGCGCCGCCGAGATCGACGACGCCCTCGCCGCGGGAGCCTGAGGGCGCCCTTCCTGCGCCGACCGGATCATCCGCCAAGCCACGGAGACATTTCCATGGACATCAAGCGCGCCGAGCAGAAGCCCACCAGTCGCGCCTCCGCCGACTGGTTCACCGGGATCGTCTGGCATGAGCCGGTCGTCGAGACGCCGCCCCCGGCCCGCACGCGCGCGGCCCGCGTCGCCTTCGCCCCCGGCGCGCGCACGAACTGGCACACGCATCCCCTGGGCCAGACGCTCTATGTCCTGCACGGCATCGGCCATGTCCAGAAGAAGGGCGGGCCGGTCGAGGTGATCCGTGCGGGCGACACGGTCTATATCCCGCCGGACGAGAAGCACTGGCACGGCGCTTCTCCCGGCCACGGCATGGTGCATCTCGCCATCCAGGAATTCGACGGCGAGAAGCAGGTGACCTGGATGGAGCCCGTCACCGACGAGGAATATGCCGTCGCTCCCGGGCCCTGATCCGAAGTCCGGCCGGCCGGGGCGGCCCGTCTCGTCGCGAGCGGGGCCGTTCGACCCCGCCGGCCTTCGAGAGAAGCCGCCCATGCCCGCCCGCCGGATCGAGGTCCCTTGCGTCCGGCCGGGCGATGTCGTCCCAGTGCTGGGGCAGGCTCCCCCGTCATGAACATCCTTTATCTCTCCGCCTTCCGGGCCATCATGCTGACCGGCACCGTCAGCGCCGCGGCGGAGCTTCTGGGCCGGAGCCAGCCTGCCGTCAGCCGCCTTCTCGACAAGCTCGAGCGGGAACTCGGGGTCGCCTTGTTCGAGCGCCGGCGCGGCCTGATCACGCCGACCTCGGTCGCGCAACTGCTTCTGGACGAGATCGAGAGGGCCTATGTCTCCCTGGATTCGCTGAAGAGCTTCGCGGCGCGGGTCGCCGAGGGAGAAAGCAGCCGCATCCTCACGGCCGCCATGCCGGCGCTCGCCCTTCAGTTCCTCCCGCGGGTGCTCGGCGAGTTCCGCAAGGAATGGCCGAACACCAAAGTCCTCATGAACGTGACCCTGTCCGTCAAGGTCGAGGAATGGGCGGCTTCCCAGCAGATCGATCTGGGCCTTGCGGAGACGCCGTTTCGCAGGTCTGGCTTCCGCGCCGAGACTTTCAGCGACTTCCCCTATGTCGCGGCCGTGCCGGCCGGCCATCCCCTGGCCGGCAAAGCCCGCCTGGAGCCCGCCGATCTCGCCGATTTTCCCTTCATCTCCTGGGCGCCGTTCACTTCCGCCGGCCAGCTGGTCGCCCAGGCGTTCCGGTCGTGCGGCGTCAAGCACGAGCCCGCCTATGAGACGAATGTCTCGGCGGCCACCTACGAAATGGTCAAGCAGGGCATCGGGGTCGCGCTGATCGACCCCTATACGGCGGTGGCGGGGCTCGACGAGCGCGTGCGCCTGATCCCCTTCTCCCCCGCGATCCCGTTCAATGTCGGCCTCCTGAGACCGGAATCGCGGCCGGCCAACCGGGCGCTGGAGGCATTGCTCGACCTGATGGCCGCCGAGCGCGACCGGCTCATGACGCGTCTGCCGCGCTAGAGGCTGCCGACATGCCTGATCGTCCCTCGAGGATCCTCATCGTCGGAACGGGCCGCCTCGCCGAAGTGCTCGCGCGGGCGAGCGTTCGCGCGGCCCCCTCGAGCGAGGTCGCGATCCTGGGACGCAATCCGGTCGCCCGGGACAATCTTCTCGCGTCCATTCCCGGCCTTTTGCCGGGGAGCGTCGCCTTCGCCTCCCGTGCCGAGTTGATCGTGCTGGCCGTCCTGCCGCAGGCTTACCGGGACGTCGTCCTGTCCCTCGCGCCTCACCTGTCCCCCTCGGCCATCGTGACGAGCGTGACCAACGGCGTCGCTCTCGACGAGATCGGGCATTGGACGCGCAATCCCGTCGTCAAGGTCATACCGACCATCGCCCAGTCGATCGGCCGGGGCTCGGCGCCGGTCGTCGCCGGGCCGCGCGCGACGCCGGGCGATCTCGCTCTCGTGTCGGGCTGGCTCGGAGGGTTCAGCCTTCCCGTCGCCGTCGAGGAGCAGGATATCCGCCTCGCCTCGAACGTCTCCGGATCGGCCGTGGCGATCGTCGCCCGCTTCGCCCGGGCCTTCGTCGACGCCAATGCGCGGCGCTCCTCCTCGCTCGGGCGGAGCGCCCTCGACGCGATGATGGCGGAAACCCTGGTGGCGGTCGGAGAACTGATGCGCGCGGGCGTCGATTTCGAGCAGGCCGTCGAGGCGACGGCGACGCCGGGCGGCGTGACCGAAGCGATGCTCCGCCCCCTGGCGGCATCCGTCGACGCGCTGTGCCGGGACATGGTGGATGCCGGTTTCTCGCAGCAGGCCCTGATGCAGGGCGGGACGCTCCCGGCCGATGGCGACGGACCGGTCGCCGCGACGTGATCATCCAGCCGCAGTTGCGGGCCCCCCGGCCCGGGGCGCGCGCCGCGCAGGGGCGGCCGTTCTTCCCGCCATATACTTTTTTAGCATAACGATCTCCGATAATTCGATTTTGAGCATTTCAATTTTGACGCTTAACTCTCTGGGCCGGCCTCTCGGAGAGCCGCCCGCAGGGCATGACGTTGGAATTCACCGCCCGAAACAGCTTCGATGTCGTCGTCATCGGCGGCGGCATCAACGGGACGAGCGCCGCGCGGGAGCTTGCCGCGTCTGGCTTCCGCATCCTGTTGGCCGAACAGGCGGATCTCGCCGGCGGCGCCTCGGGCCGATCCTCGCGCATGCTCCATTGCGGGCTGCGCTATTTCGAGACGCGCCATCCCGTCAGGACCTTCGCCCGCTTCCCCTCGCGGCTGGCGGGGGCGATCGGCATGGCGCGGGCCGCCATGCAGGCGCGCGCGGAACTCGTGCGCGTGCAGCCCGAGCGGTGCAAGCCGCTCACGATGTGCTTTCCGCTCTATCGGGGGGAGGAGGTCCGGGGCTGGCACCTCGATCTCGGCTTCGCCCTCCTCGGACGCCTCGGCCCGCCGGCGCCTCCCCTCGACTACCGCCGGGTGAGGAGCGCGATCGAGCGGCAGGTCCCGCTCGCGGCCGACCTGCGGGACCGGCAGAAGCTGGCCTCGATCGCGACCTATCGCGAATACATGATCGACTGGCCGGATCGGATCTGCGTCGATGCCGCTCTCGACGCCGAGCGGAACGGGGCGGAGCTTCGCCTGTTCACGCGGGCGAAGCTCGGCGAAAGGCGGGACGACGGCTGGACGGTCGACTTGACCGGCCGATCGGGAGAGACCGAGACCATCCGCGCACGCGTGGTCCTGAACCTGGCAGGGACCTGGATCGACGAGGTCTGCCCCCCGGCGCGGCGGAAGGCCGATTCGCCGCTGGTCCTGGGCACGAAGGGTGCGCATATCGTCGTGCGCCTGCCGGACCGCTACAGGGGGCACGGCGTCGCCACGCTCCACCGGCAGGGGATGCCGTTCTACTGTCTTCCCCTCGATGACGACTTCTTTTTCTTCGGCCCGACCGAGACATCTTTCACGGGCGACGCGGGCGAGGCGCATGCGACGCCCGCGGATATCGATTTCCTTCTCGGCGAGGCCAACCATCTCCTCCCCGGCCTGGGCCTGACCCGGCGGGACGTCGCCTTCACCTGGGCCGGCGTGCGGCCGCTGACCTACGATCCCGGGCAGCCCATGGGGCGCAGGACGCGCGAGATCCACGACCTCGGCACCGCCGGATTGCCGGGAATCCTCGCCATGACGGCGGGGCCGGTGATGAGCCACCGGAGCGCAGGCCGGGAGTTGCGGGACGCCGCCGCGGCCTTGCTCGGAGGCGAGCGCCCGAGCCCTGCCGCGCGGGCTTCGGAGAGCGCCGCGCCCGTGCCCGCCGCCGGGAGCAGGCCGTTTCCGCGGGATGCCTTCCGGCGGGCGGTATCGGCGGAACATGCGCGGGACCTGCCGGGTATCCTGTACACGCGGACGGCCTATGCCTGGGGGCGGCATCTTGGCCGCGACGAGGTCGAGGAGGCGGCCGACTGCGTCGCCGACCTGCTCGGCTGGGACGCCGACGAGGTGTCCGGGCAGGTCTCGGCGTTCCTCGCATACCAGGATCGAACGTTTCCCAAGGGAGGCGTCGACAAGAGCCCCGGCTCGCGAGCCGGGATCGCATGAGAGAGGGGAGACACAGGATGGCAACGACGCAATTTTCGGGGCGCTTCTGCGCCATGGCTGCCGCGCTCGTCGGATCCCTATGCCTGCTGGGCGCGGGACAGGCGCAGGCGGATGAAGGCCGTCTGAAGGAGATCCTCGACCGCGGCACGGTGAGGGTCGGCGTCCAGGGCGCGTTCAAGCCCTGGTCGTTCCCCGCCCCGGACGGCTCGCTCCAGGGCATCGAGGTCGATCTCGGCAAGAGCGTGGCCGACACGCTCGGCGTGAAGTTCGAGCCCGTCGTCGTCACCTCGGCGAACCGGATGCAGATGCTCCAGCAGGGCAAGATCGACCTGATCCTGGGCGGCATGTACGACACCGCCGAGCGCCGCAAGATCGTCGGCATCATCGAGCCTGCCTATTGGACCTCCGGCCCGAGCCTGCTCGCCAGGAAAGGCGTGATCAAGGACTGGAAGGACATCGCCAACAAGCCCGTCTGCGGCAAGCAGGGCAATTACTACAACAAGCAGATCGAAACCGAGCTGAAGGCCAAGCTGACCGCCTTCGCCGGCAACACGGAAGGCAAGGAAGCCTTGCGGGCGGGCAAATGCATCGCCTGGGTCTATGACGACGTCAGCATCATGGCCGATCTCGAATCCCCCGACTGGAAGGACTACGAGATGCCCGTGCCCGTGCTCTACAACAATCCCTGGGCCGCCGCCGTGCCGATCGAAGAAGTGAACAAGGGCTGGGGCGTCTTCATGACCGGCATGGCGTATCGCTGGCAGGCCGAGGGCAAGCTCATCGACCTGGAGAAGAAATGGGGGACGAAGCCCTCGGCCTGGTTCGTCGAGCAGCAGAAGAAGCTGAAGTGGGATACGACCTATCTCGCTCCGAAGAACTGACCGCATTCCCGGCAGCGCTCGTCCCTCATCGACGCCATGCTCAATCTCATCGCTCCATACTTCAAGCAGCTCCATGAGAGGACGGGGCTGAATTTCAATATTTTCTACGATCAATACGAATACGATCGTTTCATGACGGGCGCGAGCAATTCGCTGCAACTGATCTTCTGGTCGCTCTTGCTCTCGCTCGTCATCGGCGTGCTCGGCGCCTGGGCGCAAACCGCCCGGCGCCGCGCCGTGCGGATCGGCATGGACGCGTATATCCAAGCGTTCCGCAATACCCCGCCGATGATCCAGCTTCTGTTCTTCTTCTTCGGACTCGGGGCGTTCACGCCTTCGATCGACATGGGCGGCTATTCGCAGCCGATCATCTCGTCCTTTGCCTGGGCGGTCATCTCGCTCGGGATTTTCGGCGGCGCCTTCAACGTCGAGATTTTCCGCTCCGGCCTCGAGGCCGTGCCGGACTCGACCCTGGAGGCGGCGGAAAGCCTGTGCTTCTCGAAATGGCAGACCTATCTCTACATCACGCTGCCCCTGGCTTTCAGGATCAGCCTGCCGGCGCTGACGAATAACCTCGTCAGCCTCGCCAAGACGACATCGCTCGCCTACGTCATCGCCGTCCCGGAGATGACCTACGTCCTGAACCAGGTCTGGTCGGACAACGTCAATGTCCCCGAGATGATGCTGGTGCTGTTTCTCTTCTACATCACCGTCGTGACGCTGCTGGCGAGCGCCCTGCATTTTCTCGAGCGGAAGCTCGTCCTCCCGGGATACGGGCAATGACCCGGACGCCCTATCGCCTGAACCGCGAATGGCTCGGCGAGGCGCGCCTGTCGTCCTTCGTCGACGGGCGCCTCGGTCTCTGCCTGGCTCTCGCCTTCGGATTGTCCCTCGCCTCGGCCTCGGCACAGTCGGCGGGCGCCGCCCCGCCGTCCGCGCTCGAGACGCTGCTCGTGTGGCTTCCCTTCATCCTGAAGGGATTCGTGCTCAATCTCGTCATGAGCGTCTTCGCCATGGTGCTGGCGACGTTTTGCGGCATCGGCCTCGGGCTGATGCAGATCAGTCTCCTGTGGCCGGTCCGAACCTCGTCCCGCTTCGTGACGCATCTGCTGCGCAATTCCCCCTGGATCGTGATCCTGTTCATCGTGATGTACATGCTGCCGGCGGAGATCCGCATGCCGGGAGGCGCCAAGGTCGCGATCCCGGACTGGATCAAGGCCACCGTCGCCTTCGCCCTGCCGGTCATGGGCAGCATCAGCGAGATCGTCCGCGGCGCGGTGCGCTCCATCCCGACCGGGCAATGGGAATCCGCCGAAGGGCTCGCCTTCACGCGGGGGCAGACGCTGCGCCTGATCATCCTGCCGCAATGCGTGAGGCGGGCGATCCCGCCCTGGATGAACTGGTATGCGCTCCTGACGCTCTCGACGCCGATGGCCTCGATCTTCAGCGTGCACGAAGCCGTTTCGAACGCGCAGGCGGCGATGGAGGCGGCGGGAGCGAGGCCGGAACTGCTCTTCCCGTTCTACCTTTTCCTGCTCTGCCTCTTCTTCGCCTATATTTATCCCATCGCGCTTTGGACGCGAAGGCTCGAGCGTAAATATGCCGCCTGACAGCAAACCGGCCGTCTCGCCCCGCGCCTGGCCCGCGGACAAGCCGATCGTCTCGCTGCGGGACGTCCACAAGTCCTTCGGCACCGTCGAGGTCATCAAGGGCATCAGCTTCGACGTCGCCAAGGGCGAGGTCGTCTGCATCATCGGGCCCTCGGGCTCGGGCAAGTCGACCCTGATCCGCTGCGTCAACGGGCTGAGCCCGTTCCAGCGCGGCTCGATCACGGTCGAAGGCCAGGAGGTCAACGATCCGAAGCTGGACAAGCTCGCCCTTCGGCGGAAGGTCGGGATCGTCTTCCAGCAATACAACCTGTTTCCGCACAAGACCGTGCTGGAAAACGTCATGATGGCGCCGGTCAAGGTCCTGCGCGAGCCGAAGGCCGAGGTCGAGGAGCGGGCGAGGGCGCTCATCAGGAAGGTCCGGCTGACGGGCAAGGAGAATGCCTATCCGGGCCAGCTCTCCGGCGGCCAGCAGCAGCGGGTGGCGATCGCCCGCAGCCTCGCCATGCGTCCCGACGTGATGCTGTTCGACGAGGTCACGGCCGCGCTCGACCCCGAGACCGTCAAGGAAGTGCTCGTGACCATCAAGGAACTGGCCGCGGAGGGCATGACCTGCATCCTCGTCACGCATGAAATGGGCTTCGCGCGCGAAGTCGCCGACCACATCTATTTCACCGATGGAGGTGTCATCGTGGAGCACGGACCTCCGGCCGAATTCTTCACCAACGCCAAGGATCCGCGGACGAGGCAGTTCCTCAGCCAGGTTCTTTGAGCCGAAGCCGCCCGCAAATTCTTCAGATCACGGACAGGCCGTCAGGAAAGGGCTGGCGCCGGGAGGGGCTCCGCCCCCGGCGGCCTGCCGAGCCATGGAGGCGCATGTGTACGATTTCGATCCCGCGATCGTCGCCAGGGACCCGCTGCTGCAACCTTTTTCCATCAAGCACGTGACCTTCCGAAACCGCATCATGAGCACCAGCCATGCTTGCGGCCTCGAAGTGAACGGCATGCCCGAGGAAGCCTATCAGCGCTATCACGAGGAAAAGGCCAAAGGGGGCGTCGGTCTTTCGATGTTCGGCGGCTCCTCGAACGTCGATATCGACTCGCCCAATATCTTCCGCCAGCTCAATGTGGGCACCGACGCTATCATCCCGCATCTCCAGCGCTTCAGCGCGCGGATGCACGGGCGGGGCGCTGCGCTGATGTGCCAGATCACCCATCTGGGGCGGCGCGGCGATCCCTATGGCGGGGACCGCCTGCCGACGATCGCGCCTTCGCCGGTCCGCGAGACGGCCCACAGAAGCATCCCGAAGGAGATGGACGAGCACGATATCGACCGCGTGGTGCGAGCCTATGCCGCCGCCGCCCGGCGCTGCAAGGAGGGGGGCCTCGACGGCATCGAGACCCTGGCCGGCGGGCATCTGATCGGCCAGTTCCTCTCTCCCGCGACCAACCGGAGGACGGACAGGTTCGGGGGCTCCCTCGAGAACCGCTGCCGCTTCGCCCTCATGGTCCATGACGCGATCCGCAAGGCGGTGGGCGACGACTTCCTGGTCGGCATGCGCTTCGTCGTCGACGAGGGCCCGGACGGCGCGCTGCGCTTCGACGAATGCGTCCGCATCGCCCTGGTCCTGAAGGAGGCGGGCGGGATCGACTTCTTCAACGCCATCTACGGCACCATGGACACGCTCGCCGCGCTCACGGTCTACAACATGCCGGGGATGGGCTCGCCGCTGGCGCCCTGGGTCGAGCCCGTCGGGGCGTTCCGCCGCGAGGTCGGGCTGCCGGTCTTCCACGCCGCCCGCATCGCCGATCTCGCCTCGGCGCGGTTCGCCGTGCGCGAGGGCAAGCTCGATATGGCCGGCATGACGCGGGCGCAGATCGCCGATCCCCATATCGTGGCCAAGCTGGCGAGCGGCCGCGAGGAGGAGATCCGGCCCTGTGTCGGCGCCACGCATTGCCAGTCGCAGCACAGGCCGTCCTGCCTGCACAACCCGGCGACGGGGCGCGAGCTGACCTTCAGCCATGTCGTCGCGAAGACCCGAGGCCCGGCGCGCAGGGTCGTCGTGATCGGCGGCGGGCCGGCCGGCCTCGAAGCGGCGCGCGTGAGCGCGGAGCGGGGGCACGACGTGTCCCTCTACGAGGCGGCGTCCGAATTCGGCGGCCAGGTCCTGATCGGCGCCACGGGATCGTGGCGGCGCGACCTCAAGGGCATCGTCGAATGGCGGGTCGCCGAATTGCAGAGGCTGGGCGCCACGCTCCGCACCGACGCCTATATGGAAGGGGAGGACATCGCCGCCCTGAACCCCGACGTCGTCATCATGGCGACGGGGGGCCTGCCGCTGGCCGATCTGGAGCGGGGCGCGGAACTCTGCACGACGACATGGGACGTGCTGACCGGCCAGGCCGCGCTCAGCGGCGAAGTCCTCGTCTTCGACGGCACCGGGCGCCATCCGGGCCCGCTGGCCGCGGAGCGGGCGATCGGGATGGGCGCCCGGGTCGAATATGTCTCGATCGACGCGCAACTGGCGGAGGAGCTGACCTATGCCGAGCGCACCCGCTGGAAACGGCTCTTCCTCCGCTTCGGCATCCGGCCGGTCCCCGAGACGCGGCTGGTAGCCGTCCGGCGCCAGGACAATCGCCTGCTGGCGACGCTCGCGAGCGACGTCTCGGGCGAGGTCTCGACGCGCCTCGTCGATCACGTCGTGATCGAGCAGGGGACGATCCCCCTCGACGAGGTCTACCGGGACCTTCGGAGCCGTTCGGCGAATGACGGGGTCAGCGACCTGGCCGCGATGGTTCGTGCGGCGCCGCAGCCCCGGGGCGATCGCGAGGGGTTCGAGCTGCACCGGATCGGCGACGCCGTGGCGAGCCGGAACATCCACTCCGCCATGCTGGATGCGCTGCGGATCTGCAGCGCCCTCTGACGGCGCGTCGCCTACCGGCCGATGCGGTCGAGGAACTGATACCAGCCCGCCACCATGCGCACGGCGGGCTCGCGCAAAAAATAGAAGGGGATGGCCTCGGGGCGCGCGCGCCGCATCAGCCCCAGATCCGTTTCCTCTCCTAGGACAAGGTCGAGAACATGCCGGCCCAGCAGACTGGCCATCGCGATCCCGGTGCCGTTATAGCCGACCGAAAAGGCGGTGCGGGAATCGGCGAGCCCGATCTGCGGGAGGCTGTCCATCGTCATCGCGACGAGCCCCGACCAGCGATGCGTCACCGTCTTCCCGGCCAGTTGCGGGAAGATGTCCTTCATGGCGGCTTCCAGCGCGAGGAAGGCGCTCGCGGAATCGGATTTTCCGAAAGCGCCGCGGCCCCCGAACAGAAGCCGGTCGTCGATGCGGCGGAACCACCGCATCATCCGGCGGGTCTCGCTGTAGCTTCGGCCGTGCGGCACCAGCGTCTCGAAGAGGTCCGGCGGCAGCGGCTCCGTCGCCACCATCGCGCTGCGGAACGGGATCACCGCCCGGCCGACGGCCGCGCTTCCCGGGGCGAGGTCCGAATAGGCGTTCGTGGCGATGACCAGCCGGTCGGCGCGGAGCCTCCCCTGCGCCGTGGCGAGTTCCACGCCCGCCGGGCTCCGGCTCACGGCGACGACCGCGGATTGCTCGTAGATCTCGCCGCCGTTCCTGCGGACCGCCTCGGCCAGGCCGCGGACATAGTTGAGCGGGTGGATGACGCCCGCATGGCTGTTCAGGACGCCGCCGACAAAGGCCCCGGACCCCGTTTCGTGGCGGGTCTCGGCGGCGTCGAGAACCTTCAGGCAGGTCTCGCCGAAGGTCTCCCCGACGGTCCTCGCCTCCTCCACCAGCGCGGCGAGCGCGTGCGCGTTGTGGGCGCAGCGCAGGTTCCCGGTCTTCGCGAAGCCGGCCGCCCGGAGATCGAAAGCCTCGACATAGCGCTCGACGCAATCCATCGCGTCGTGTCCCAGCCGGCTCATCCGCCGGGCGCGCTCGACGCCGTGGTGCTTCGCCATGTCGCTTAGCGAGACGCGATACTTGGTCGAGACGACCCCGCCATTGCGCCCCGAAGCCCCGAAGCCGACCTCGCAGGCTTCCAGGACCACGGGCTTCAGGCCGCGCTCGATCGCCCGCAGGGCCGCGGACAGGCCCGTATATCCGGCGCCGATGATGGCGACGTCGGCGCTCGCCGCCCCGCTCAGGGAGCGAGGAGGAGGGGCCGGCGCCGCGGTCTCCCGCCAGAGGGAGCGCGGGGGCGTCAGGTTCGGCATTCGGAGGCTTTCCATCGCGGGCCCGCGGCCGGCCTCACTCCTTCTCCACCGCGTCCGCCAATTCGCGCAGCGTCGAGAAGTGGAAATCCGGCTTCGTCACCTCTTTCGGAACCGGCGTGCCGCCGAATCCCTGCTGTCCCTTGCGCCTTTCGATCCAGCACACCTTGTAGCCGAGTTCGCGGGCGACGCCGATATCGTGGTATTGGCTCTGGGCGACGTGCAGGATTTCCTCCTGCTTGTATCCGAAGGCCGATTGCCGGCCGAGGTTATAGGAGAAGAAGCGGGGATCGGGCTTCGGATATTGCGCCTCGTCGACCGTGACGCTGTCATGGAACGGCTGCCCGAGCTGGTTCGCGCATGCAGTATAGCCCACGCGGTCGAAATTGGTCATGGCCACGAGCCTGAACCGGCGCCTCAGCCTCTTGAGCGCCTCGGCGGAATCCTCGAAGGCCGGGAAATTGAAGAAGTGCCGCATGAAGGCGTCGCCGGCCGCATCGTCATGGGGAAGGCCGAGTTCCCGGGCGGCATGGAGATAGACGTTCCGCATGACGACGCTGGAGCGCCCCGGAAACTTTTCCCGCCCCACGAGATACGGCTTGAAGATCTGATCGTCGGTCAGCTTCCCGGCCGCCTCGCCGCCGATCGCGCGGAAGCCGTCGAGAATCCCTTTCTCGAAGTCGATGCATGTTCCGACGATATCGAATGTCAGGACCTTGAAATCGGCAAAGGACATGGGTCGCGCCTCTTCGCTCGGACAGTCGAGCGGATGCCAGGGGAAGGGTTCGCGGGCGACGATAGCCGTCGCGCGCGCATCCGCAATTCCACAAATAGTCAGCGAGGGGGTTACATTTTGTCATGTCCGAGCTTCGGCGCCTGCTCCCGTCCCTGAACACGCTGGTGGCCTTCGAGGCTGCGGTCCGCTGCGGCAGCTTCGCGCGGGCGGCGAAGGAACTCGGCGTCACGGGTCCGGCCGTGAGCCGGACCATCGGCCGGCTCGAACTCCATCTCGGCATGCCGCTCTTCCACCGGACCCCGTCCGGGGCCGTCCTGACGAAGGACGGAGCCGTGCTGTTCTCCGGGATCTCGAACAGCTTCGGCGAGATCGAGCGCACCCTGACGCAACTGAGGCGCGACAGGGTCGCGCTCCGGCCCGTCGTGCTTTCGGTCTCGTCGGCCTTCGCGACGCATTGGTTCATGCCTCGCCTTGCGAAATTCCAGTCGCTTTTCCCGGAAGAGGAGATCCGGTTCCACCTGATCAACGGCCCGCTTCAAGGCCCCGTCGAGGGGGCCGACATCGCGATGCGCTTCGATCCCCGGCCCGACGACCGGCACGCCGTCTATCCGCTCATGCCGGAACTGCTCCTGCCGGTCTGCGCGGGCCACTCCGCCGGCGCGAGGAGGGAGGCGGGCGCCTTGCTGCCGGCGGCCGCGAAAATGATCACGCTCAGCGGCTCCCCGTTCCGCTGGGCCGATCTGCTCGCGCCGGAATGGATCAGGAGCACGACCGCCGAAATCCTGCTCGGCGACTACACGCTCGTCGTGCAGGCAGCCCTCGTCGGACAGGGAATCGCCGTCGGCTGGTTCAACGTGATCTCGAGCCTGCTCGCCGAAGGCGCCCTCGTCCCCGCGGCATCCCACGTCGTGCGGACGGAGCGCCGCTGCGATCTCGTCATCAGGAAACCGCGCCCCAAGGTGGTCGACGACATCTGCGATTGGATCGCGAGCGAATATCGCGAGGATGCGATGCTCGTCGGGAAAGCCTATCCCGAGATCGGAGCGAGCCTGCGGTCTCACATGGCGAAAGGCGATTAATCCCCCATCCGCTCGCGCCATTGCCTCTCGCCGACCAGGCAATCGGCCGGCGGGCCGCTCTGGCGGGCGGGGACGACGAGGCTCTCGCGCAACGGCGCGGGGACGGGGCGCTCGGCGATCTCCATGATGATCTTGGTCTTCACCGCCTCGACGAACTGGTCGCGGCTGCGGACGGGCACGAGGAAGGCGCCCGTCCCGCCGATCACGCAGGCCCGGTAATAGCCGGCGAGGTCGGGGATATCGAAGACCCCGCTCGTCTTGAGCATGAGCGGCAGGCCGTTGATGGTGACGCCTCCCGCGAGCGCCTCGTCACGGGCGAGGATCACGGGCCGGCCCTGGTTGTTGGGGCCGTCGCCGGAAATGTCGACGACACGGCGGGAGGCTTGGAAGTCGCCCTCGGCGAGGAGCCTCGCGGCGAAGTCGATCGCGCCGGAGATCGAGGTGCGCGAGGCGCGGCGCGTCGGCTGCTGGGCGAGGCTCGCCGCGAAGGCCAGCGCCGCCTGCGGCCCGTCGATCATCGTCCAGGGCAGGATCACGCGCTGGTCGGCGGCCCCTGCCCATTCGACATAGGCGACGCCGATCCGGCCGAGCACGCCCCGTCCGATCGCGGCCTGGACCTCCTGCGAGCGGAAAGCCTGGATGAAGCCCTCGCGCTGAAGCTGCTGCTCTTCGGGATCCATCGAATAGGAGATGTCGACCGCGATCACGAGCGCGAGATCGACCTCCGTCTGGGCTCTCGCCGGAAGGGCGCAGAGCCACGCGGCGCCCGCAAGGCACAGGGCCGGCCAGCCCGAATTGAACCAGGAGCGTCGCAAGGCAGCCTCCGCGGCCCGACGGTCGGGACGGGGAATGTCGGTCCTGCGCGCGGCTTGCGCAAGGCCGGGGCCGCCGCCCGCGTCAGGCGCGCAGGCGCTTGCGCTCGCTCGCGGGCTGATAGGCGAGCCGGCAATGCACGAGGCAATAGGGCAGGCCGGTGGCGGTGCGGGCGCCGCAGAAGCCGAATTCTGGATTTTGCGGATCGCCGAGCGGCCAGCGGCACATGGTCTCGCGCAATTCGAGGATCGAGACCCGCTGCGAGACCGGAATCTCCGCCGCCTCGGCGGCGGGCGGCGCCTCCGGCACGGAAGGCGGAGCGAAGGCGGCCGGGAGGGCGGCCACAGGCACCGCGGCGAGGATGCGGGGGCGGGGCGGCTCGGGGGCCGCCGGCGCGGTGGCGGGCGGCCGTGCCTTGGCAGGCCGCGCGGCGGGCGCCGGCTGGCCGGCTTTCGTCCGGCCGGACAGGCCGAGGCGATGCACCTTGCCGATCACTGCATTGCGGGTGACGCCGCCGCCGAGGAGAGCGGCGATCTGGCTCGCGCTCAGCCCTTCTCCCCAAAGCTTGCCGAGAAGCTCGACGCGCTCGTCCGTCCAGCTCGTTGCCGCATCCGCCATTCCACCTCCTCATCCCCTCCTTCGAATCCGCATGCCCGCGGTCGAACCGGGGGGTCCGGCCGCGTGAACGAGCTCGCCTGGAGTTCGGGATCGCCGGACGAAAACGCCTGTCCGACGGGCGGGAAATTACCGCTACCCTGGACTCGGGCGCAAGAGTCCCCGAATCGCCGTCCCCGACAATCCCGACGGTCCCGCCTGGAGCCGGATGCCGCAGCCGTGCGCCTGTGGCCCGATCGCAACGCTCCGGAGGGGGGCGCGGAGGCACGGAACGCCGGTTCGAGGCTCGCGCGCATCGCGGATCTGCCCTACGAGGCGGCGGCCCCGGCGCGGGGCGTCGCGCCCGAGGAGAGGACATGAGCCGGCCCGAGCCCCCGGCCGAGGAGGAGGATCCGGCCGCCGGGGAACCCCTGCGCCTCGCCCTCCTGCGCGGCGAAAGAGCGCGCACCCGGCGCCGCCGCCTCTCCGTCCTTGGCCCGGCCGGCTTCTGCCTCGTCCTGGGCGGGGCGGCCGGATGGCATGCCCGCGATTTCGCCGGGGGGCCCCATCCCACGGCCGGGCGGGCCTGGGCGGCGCTGGCCGGCGACGCGCTCGCCGCCTACCGGGCCTATGCGCCCGAGACCGCCCATCCGGTCGAGGCCGGGGCCGGCGAGGCGCATCTGGCGCAATGGCTGTCGCAGCGCCTCGGATTCCCGCTCCTCGTTCCCGACCTGTCGGAGCCGTTCGGCCTCGCCCTCGTCGGCGGCCGCCTCCTGCCCGCCGGTCCCGGCCTCGCCGCCTTCCTCATGTATGCGGATGCGTCCGGCCGGCGCGTCATCCTTTATGTCCGGCCGGGCGAGCGGGGCGAGGCGGCCTTCAACTTCCTGCGGGAGGGCGAGGTTTCGTCCTTCTCCTGGATCGAGGGGGGCACGGGCTACGCGGTCGCCGCCGCGACGGACCGCGAGCAGCTCCTCAAGCTCGCCCGCGCGCTGCTCCGGGACTACGAGCTGGAGGCGGCCCGCCGCAGGAAGGCGCTTTGACGGAGGCGGTGCGGCCGGACCGTCGCTTTGTTGACAAGTCGCGGTGCGACAATAGAGTCCACAGAGCGCCGCCGTGGAGGCGGCGCTTGACGTTTTGGGCCCGAGCGCCCGAATGCGGAGAAGCCCCGTGACCTCGTCGATCCTGCCCGTCTATGCGCGCGCACCCCTCGCCTTCGAGCGGGGCGAAGGTGCCTGGCTCGTGGCGGAAGGGGGCCGACGCTATCTCGATTTCGGCTCCGGCATCGCGGTGAACGCGCTCGGCCATTCGCATCCCCATCTCGTCGCGGCGCTGACCGAGCAGGGGGCCAAGCTCTGGCACATCTCGAACCTGTACCAGAACCCGCTCGGCGAGAGGCTGGCGAAAAGGCTGGCGGAGGCGACCTTCGCCGATGTCGTCTTCTTCTCCAATTCCGGCGCGGAGGCCCTGGAAGCCTCCATCAAGATGGCGCGCAAATACCATGCGGCGAGCGGCCACCCGGAGAGGAACCGCATCGTCACCTTCGAGGGCGCCTTCCACGGCCGCACCCTCGCCACCATCGCGGCGGGCGGACAGCGCAAATACATGGAGGGCTTCGGCCCGGACATGCCCGGCTTCGACCAGGTGCCCTTCGGCGACGACGCGGCGCTCAAGGCCGCGATCGGCCCGCAGACGGCGGCGATCCTGCTCGAGCCGATCCAGGGCGAGGGCGGCGTCCGGCCCGTGCCGCCGGAGCGCCTGCGCGCGATCCGCGCCCTCTGCGACCAGCACGGCCTCCTCCTGATCCTGGACGAGGTCCAGTGCGGCGTCGGGCGTACGGGCAAGCTCTTCGCCCATGAATGGGCCGGCATCGCGCCGGACATCATGGCGGTGGCCAAGGGGATCGGCGGCGGCTTCCCGATGGGCGCCTGCCTCGCGACCGCCGAGGCGGCCAAGGGCATGGTGCCGGGCACGCACGGCACGACCTTCGGCGGCAACCCGCTCGCCATGGCGGTCGGCAATGCGGTGCTCGACATCGTGCTGGCGGAGGGCTTCCTCGACCATGTCCGGCAGACGGCGCTCCTGCTCAAGCAGCGCCTCGCCGAGATCAAGGACCGCCATCCGGCCGTGGTCGCCGAGGTGCGGGGCGAGGGGCTGATGATCGGACTCAAGCTCCACGTCCCGAATACCGACCTCGTCAAGGCGGCCGAGGCGGAAGGGCTCCTCGTGATCGGGGCCGGCGACAATGTCGCGCGCCTCCTGCCGCCGCTCACGATCGGCGAGGAGGAGGTGGCGGAGGCGATCGCCCGGCTCGACCGGGCCTGCGCGCAGGTCGAGGCCGGGATGAAGGCGCAGACCCAGGCCCCAGCCGCCAAGATCGTGGGGGCTGCGGCATGAGGAACGGCCATTCCGAACCGCGGCACTTCCTCGACATCGCCGATTTCACGGGCGCCGAGCTGCGCCGCCTGCTCGATTCCAGCGCGGCTCTGAAGGCACGCCGGCGCCGTGGCGAGGTGCCGGCGGAGCGTCCCCTCGCCGGCAAGATGCTGGCCATGGTCTTCGACAAGCCCTCGACCCGCACGCGCGTCTCCTTCGACGTCGCCATGCGGGAGCTCGGCGGCGAGACGATCATGCTGACGGGCGCGGAGATGCAGCTCGGGCGCGGCGAGACGGTCGCCGACACCGCGCGCGTCCTCTCGCGCTATGTCGACGCGATCATGATCCGCATCCTCGAGCAGGACATGCTGGCCGAGCTTGCCGCCCATGCCACGGTGCCGGTGATCAACGGCCTGACCAAGGTCTCCCATCCCTGCCAGATCATGGCCGACGTCATGACCTTCGAGGAGCACCGGGGGCCGATCACGGGCCGGACCATCGCCTGGACGGGCGATTCCAACAACGTGCTGGCCTCCTGGATCCAGGCGGCGGCGCGGCTCGGCTTCCGCATGCGGGTCGCCACCCCGGCGGAGCTGGCGCCGGGGCTGGACCTCGTCGACTGGGCCGCGCGCGAGGGGGCCGATCTCGCCGTCTCCCGCGACCCCTTCGAGGCGGTGGCCGAGGCGGATGCGATCGTGACCGATTGCTGGGTCTCGATGGGCGACGAGGACGAGAGCCATCGCCACAACCTGCTCGCACCCTACCAGGTCAACGAGCGGCTGATGGCGGCCTCCTCGCGCGATCCGATCTTCATGCATTGCCTCCCCGCCCATCGCGGCGAGGAGGTCACCGACGCGGTCATGGACGGGCCGCATTCGGTCGTCTTCGACGAGGCCGAGAACCGCCTCCACGCCCAGAAGGGCATCCTCGCCTGGTGCCTCGGCGCGGCCGGCTCCCGATGAGCGAGGTCCCCCTCGAGGGCCGGGACGACGTCGTCCTGCCCTTCGCGGTCGAGGCTCTCGACCTGCGCGGCCGCGTCGTGCGCCTCGGAGACGCGATCGACACGATCATCGCGCGGCACCGCTACCCGGATGCGGTCGCGCGCGCGATCGGGGAGGCTGCCGCGCTCGCGGTCCTCCTCGGCTCCGCGCTCAAGTTCAGCGGCCGCTTCCAGCTCCAGACGAAATCGGACGGGCCCGTGGACATGGTGGTGGTCGATTTCGACGCCCCCGACCGGCTGCGCGCCTATGCCCGGTTCGACGAGGCGCGCCTCGCCGCGCTCGGCGAGCATCCGCGCACGGGTGAATTGCTCGGCCGGGGCATCCTCGCCATGACCATCGACCAGGGCAGCCAGGCGAGCCGCTACCAGGGCGTGGTCTCGCTGGACGGCCAGGGCCTGGAAGAGGCCGCCCACCTGTATTTCCGGCAATCGGAGCAGATTCCGACGCAGGTGAAGCTGGCCGTGGCCGAGGAATATTCCGAGGGCCGGCGCCGCTACCGCACCGGGGGCCTGATGGTGCAGTTCCTGCCGGCCGCGCCCGAGCGGGCGCGGGGTTCCGATTTCCATCCGGGCGACGCGCCGGCAGGTCACGCGCCCGAAGGAGAGCCGGCCGAGGACGATGCCTGGACCGAGGCGCGCGCCCTCGCCGCCACGATCGAGGATCACGAGCTGGTCGATCCGCAGGTCTCCAGCGAGCGCCTTCTCTACCGCCTCTTCCACGAGCGCGGCGTGCGCGTCTTCGAGGAGCAGCCGATCCGCGAAGCCTGCCGCTGCTCGCGCGAGCGCATCATGGCCATGATGCGCAATTTCTCCGCCCAGGACCGGCGCGACATGGTCGGCGAGAACGGCCGCATCGGCATCACCTGCGAATTCTGCTCCCGCCATTACGACCTCGACCCGGCCGAGGTGGAGGCGGAGATCGCGGCGGCGCCGGAGGCGCCCTGAACCGCCCGTCATGGCGGGCAGGAGCTTCTCCCCGGCGGTCGGTCCCAGGTTCCTGCTTCGCAGGCCCCACGATGCGGGTGAAGCGCTCCCCTTGTCGTCCCCGGCCGGAGCACAGCGGAGGGGAAGGGGATGACAGGAGAAGCTTCGAACGCCTCGCGTCCGTCAACCGGACTGACGACATTGGCTTTTCAACAACCTGTCGAGACGTCTCAGTACCGCTGCGGGACGAGCTTATACGGATAGTCGGGCTCCTCGTAGCCGTGGGCCTTCTGGCGGTCGGGAAGCGTGACCTTCTTGCGCTCGACCTCCTCGTAGGGGATCAGGCCGAGGAAGTGCCTGATGCAGTTCAGCCGGGCGCGCCGCTTGTCGTTGGCCTGCACCACGTACCAGGGGGAGATATCCGTGTCGGTCGCCGCGAACATGGCATCGCGCGCCTTCGAATAGTCGTACCAGCGCCGGTGCGATTCCAGGTCCATCGGGCTGAGCTTCCAGGTCTTGCGCGGATCGTCGATGCGCTGGGTAAAGCGCCTGGTCTGCTCCTCCTTGCTCACCTCGAACCAATATTTGATGAGGATGATGCCGGAATCGATGATGTCCTTTTCCCAGGCCGGGGTGATGCGCAGGAACCGCTCGTATTGCTCGTCGGTGCAGAATTCCATGACCCGCTCGACGCCGGCGCGGTTGTACCAGCTCCGATCGAAGATCACGACCTCGCCCGCGGCGGGGAAGTGCTCGATATAGCGCTGGAAGTAGATCTGGCTGCGCTCCCGCTTGGTCGGCGCCGGCAGGGCTACGACGCGGAAGCTGCGCGGGCTCACCCGCTCGGTGAGCCGCTTGATGACGCCGCCCTTGCCGGCCGCGTCCCGGCCCTCGAAGACGACGACGATCCGCTTGCCGGCTTCCTTGATCCAGAACTGGAGCTTCACCAGCTCCGCATGCAGCTTGGCGAGATCGGCCTCGTATTCGGAGCGTTTCATCTTCTCCCGCGGCGCATCGGCCTCGGCGGCGGGGAGAGCAGCCTCGGCGGCCTGCCCCGCCTCGTTATTCTTCTTTTTCTTCCCCATGATGCTCCTCGCCTTGTTGATCTGGCGCAAATCCTTGCATGGATCTGGCAATAACCCGCGATAGACGAGCGATTTCCTTGAATTTTTCTATCAAATCGCTGGCCAGCCGGAAATTGGAGACATCCGCGCCGCTGGTCAACTGAAGTTTACTCAGCACGGCATTGCGGGCAGCTTCCGCCAGCTTTTCGATCTCCGCCTTGGCATCGACGACCCGGCGCGCGACCGCCTCGTCCGGCCGCGCGACCAGGCGCACGGCCTCGCCGAGATTCGCGATGACCGCATCGGCATAGGCGAAGGTGCTCTCGTCGCTCAGTTGCGCCGCGTCGACCCCGCTCGCCTGCCAGCGCCGGCCGATGCCCACCAGATTCGTCGTGATCACCTCGCCGATGCCGTCGAGGCTGGTGACGACCTGCGCGAGGGCGATCATCCGCTCGCCCTCCACCTGGGAGTGCTCGACCTGCGACAGGCGGCCGAGATAGCCGAGAATCGCCGTGAACAGGCGGTCCGCCTCGTGTTCCCGCGCGAGCAGCGCCTCGATCTCGGTCCCCTCGCCGTTGAGGAGCACCTCGCGGCCGCGTTGGACGAGATCCGTCACGTGCAGCCCCAGGCGCTCGGTCTCCATCTGGACCTGCTTGATGCCCAGCGACGGGAGGATCAGGGCGTCGTCGTCCAGATAGGCGGGATCGCCGATCTTCTCCATTTCGTCGGCGGGGGACGGGGGCACGATGCGCTCGGCGAGCCGGGCGATGGGGGTCGTGAACCAGATCAGCACCAGCGTGCCCGCGACGCTGAAGATGGTATGCGCATTGGCCACCTGCCGCGGCGTCTCGGCGGCGAGCCGGGCCGTGCCTTCGAGTCCGGGAGCAGCAGGCGAGATGAAGCGCACGAAATCGGCGAATTGCGGGATGATGAAGACGAACAGCAAGACGCCGAAGACATTGAACAGGAGATGCACCACGCCCACCTGCGCGGCTTCCGGCGGCTTGCCGATGGCGGCGAGCAGCGCCGTCCCGCAGGTGCCGACATTCGCTCCCAGGATCAGCGCGATGCCGGATTCGAGCGGGATCAGCCCCTGGCTCGCCAGCGCGATGATGATGCCGAGGGTGGCGGCCGAACTCTGCACGACGGCGGTGAAGATCGCCCCCGCGGCGATGCCGAGGAGCGGATTGCTCATGTTCTGCATCGCGTCGATGAAGGGTTGGAAGGTACGCAGGGGCCGCGTCGCATCGCCCATGAACTGGATGCCGAGGAACAGGAGGCCGAGCCCCAGCACCACCCCACCGAGCTGCCGCACGAGCGGGCGCCCGGCGAAGGCATAGGAGAAGAAGCCGAGCGCCAGCATGAAGGGCGTGAGCCGCGAGACGTCGAAGGCCATGATCTGGGCAGTCAGCGTCGAGCCGACATTGGCCCCCATGATCATGGGCACGGCCTGACCCAGCGTCATCAGCCCGGCCGAGACGAAGCCGACCAGCAGCACCGTGGTGATGGTGGAGGAGTTCAGGAGCGCCGTCACGCCCGCCCCCGCCAGCACGCCGCGAAAGCGGTTGGCGGTGAGCTTGCCGAGCAGGCTCTGCAAGCGCGCCCCGGCAATGGCCTTGAGGCCGTCGGTCATCAGTTCCAGGCCGAAGAGGAAGAGCGCCAGCCCTCCCGCGAGCAGTCCCAGGATCTGGATGAGGTTCAGTTGCAAGGCGGTCGCGGACCCTTCTGGTTCTTCGGGGAGGCAGTGCTCAGGTCACCGGCACGCTGTCGTTCAGCGCCTTGATCTCCTCCGAGAGGCGCTGGAAATCCGGCGTGCCGGGCGCAGCGTAGTTCAGGTTCTTGAACAGGCCCGTCATCTTGACGAAGAAGGTCCGGATATCCTCCTTGCTCGCGAATTCGTAGCGGCTGGTCGCGATCGCATAGACCTGGTTGAACGTCTGCTTCTGCCGCTCCAGCGACACGGAGCTGTCGACGGCGTCGAAGGCGTCCTGCTGCAGGAACACCATGTCCACGAACTTCGCCGCTTCCGAGGCCAGGTAGTCGTCCGAGCTGATGCCCTCCTCGCCCGCCACCTGCTCCATGCGCTGGATCTCGTCGCCGCGATTGAGGAGGGAGATCATCTCGTCGACGCGCGCCATCCAGTCGGGGCCCATATGCTCGGCCGACCACGCGGCGAGCTGGTTGCGGTAGCGCGACCAGGAGGTGAGCGGGTCGATCGCCGGATAGAAGCGCTTGTAGGCGCGGTCATAGGACAGGCCGAGGAAGCACTTCACCGCCGCGAGGGTGGATTGCGTCACCGGCTCCTCGAAATTGCCGCCGGCCGGCGACACGGCGCCGATGATGGTGAAGGCGCCGACCGAGCCGTCATTCGTCTGGATGACGCCGGCGCGCTCGTAGACGCCCTTGATGGCGCTGTCGAGATAGGCGGGGAAGGCTTCCTCGCCGGGGATCTCCTCGAGCCGGCCGGAGGTCTCGCGCATGGCCTGGGCCCAGCGCGAGGAGCTGTCCGCGATCATCAGGGTGCGCAGGCCCATCTGCCGGTAATATTCGCCGAGCGCAATGCCGGTATAGATGGAAGCCTCGCGCGAGGCGACCGGCATCGAGGAGGTGTTGCAGACGATCACCGTGCGATCCATCAGCGATCCGCCGGTCCGCGGATCCTTCAGCCGCGGGAAATCGGTGATGGTCTCGACCACCTCGCCGGCGCGCTCCCCGCAGGCGACGAGGATCACGACGTCGACGTCCGAATGGCGCGCGATGAGGTTCAGCAGGACCGTCTTGCCCGCGCCGAAGGGGCCCGGAATGCAGGCCGCGCCCCCCTGCGCCACGGGGAAGAAGGCGTCGATCAGCCGCTGCGTCGTGATCATGGGCTCGGAGGGATAGAGCCGGGTGGAATAGCCCCGCCGCAAGAGGTGGCGCGGCAGCGCCTGGCGCACCGCCCAGTCCTGCGCCAGGGTCACGTTGCGCACGGCGCCGGAGGCCGTCTTCAGCCGCGCCATGGGCTCGTCGACCGTCATGCTTCCGTCGCGGATCCAGTCAATGGTCCAATCCTCGTCGAGCGCGAAGGGCACCATGATCTTGTGCAGGATCGGCCCCTCGGGGACGGTGGCGAGCACGTCGCCCGCACGGACGCGCTCGCCGACGCGGCGCGTGGCGGTGACGGTCCATTTCGCCCCCGGCGGCAGGGCCGGGGCGGCCACGCCCTTCGGCAGGAAGGTGCCGTGCCCCTGGGCGAGGGCCTCGAGCGGATTCTGAAGGCCGTCATACACTTGGCCGAGGAGGCCGGGGCCCAGGCGGATGGACAGGAGAAGGCCCGTCTGCTCCACCTCGTCGCCGAGGCCGACGCCGGCGGTGCTCTCGTAGACCTGCGCGTCGGCCTGGTCGCCGAGGACCCGCAGAACCTCCGCCTTCAGCCGCTGCCCCGGCGCGCGGGCCGGGCGGATATAGACCACCTCGTTCTTCATCAGGCGGCCGCGGGCGGGGTCGATCAGGCGCAGGCGGACGATGTCCTCCTGCACGGCCACGATGGTGGCGGTGGCTTCGACGGTCATGGATTCGTTCCGATGGGGAATGCGACGTCGGCGGTCGCGGCGTCGAGAAGTTCCGAAAAGCGCGTGGTGGCGGCGGCGACGTCGTAGCGCGCCCAGCGGTCGACGAGGGACCAGCGCACGACGTAGAAGGCGACGGCCTCGAAATCGAAGACATGCCCGTCCGCATAGCGGGCGGCGGCGTCCCAGGCCGCCTTGAGCAGGATTCGCTCGAGGCCGGCCGAATCGCCCGCCTCGAGCCTCTCGCGCGCCTTGGCGAGCCAGGGGAAGGAGCGGCCGACCCCGAAATCGGGCTGCGCCCAATTGGCCCGGATCACCTCGACGAAGCGCCCGTAGCCCCAGCGCTCGCCCGCGGGTGGCGCCTCCTGCCCCGCCGCGCGCCGCCGCAGGGCGGCGGCCAGGGTGCGCAGCTCCAGCCGGTCACGGACCGCATCGCGCAAAATCGGGCTCCGCAGCCGCGCGATCGCCGCATCCATGCGCGCGAGAAAGGTGCCGTCGTCCTCGCCGAGGGCGAGCCGGCTCCAGGACAGGCCCGCGCGCAACGCGTCGAGATCGGCCCGGTCGCGCGGGTCGAGGTAGCCGAGGCGCTCCTCCAGCCGCGTCGCCGTGATCGCGGGCGCCTGGCTGCCGAGCAGGGGGCCGAGAGCCGGCAGGCTCGCCATCAGCATGATGTAGGGCTCGGCCGTCCCTCCCATCATCGAATGATGCCCTCCAGCATGGCGCGGAAGCGGGGCTGGAGATGCGACAGGATGATCTGCGCGACCGCCTTGTCGGTCAGGTCGATGCTGACGCCGCGGTCGAGAAGCTGGAGCCGGATGCCACCCTCCTCGTCCTCGGAGCGGGCGAGCGTCACGCCCTCGCGCAGCATGGCCCCGGCCGAGGCGGCGGCGAAATGCACCAGCGAGCCTTCCACCAGCTCCTCCGGCCTGCGGCGCAGGTCGTCGAGGCCCACCGCCTCGCGCGGCAGCTCGACCACCGCCTCCGCGGACCGGTCGATGCCGCCCTCCTCCCGCGCGCGCCCCGCGACCGCGAGGATCATCCGCTTCAGCAGGTCCTCGTCCTTCATGGCGCCGGAGACGGTCTTGGCCACCTCCTCGGCGAAGCGGCGGGTCAGCCTGTCCTTCAGGTCGAGCACCGCGTCGCGGGCGGCGATGTTCAGCGCCTCCTGCCCGGCGCGGCGCAGGGCCTCGGCCTCGGCGGCGGCCCGGGCGGTGCGGGCCTCGGCGGCGGCCTCGGCCTCCCGCAGAATCTCACGCGCATGAGCCTGCGCGTCCCGCACGAGGCGCTCGGCCTCGCGCCGGCCGGCGCCGACCCCCTCGTCGCGCAGGCGGGAGATCAGCCCGTCGACGCCGGAGGAGGTGCGCAATTCGTTCGGCTGCTCGGCCATGGGCCTTCTCCCGGATCAGATGCTGCGCGCGAGGACCAGTGCGAACACGAAGGTGAAGACCGCGAAGCCCTCGACGATGGCGGCCGGCGCGAGGCTGAGGCCGAAGATCTCGGGCTTGGTCTTGGAGGCGGCGATGGCGCTGGCGCAGGCCCGCCCCTGCCAGACCGCGGTCTGGAGCAGCACGAGGCCGGCGATGATGCCGATGCCGAACAGCGCGCCCGCCTTCTCGGCCGTCATCGGCTGCTGGAGCGAGAACATCACGACGAGGCCGTAGATCACGTTGGAGGACGGGATCACCGAGACGCCGATATAGCGCCCGTAGCCTCCGTCGGTCTCGACCATCGCTCCGATCGCCGCCTGACCGGCGATCGACACGCCGATCGCGCTCCCGAGCGCGCCCAGGCCCATCGGCGCGAAGACGCCGAGCCAGCCCAGGGCGATGACCAATTCGTTCATAAGGGCGTCTCCCTCTTGGAAAATGCACGGAACGGGTAGCCTTCCTCGGTAAGGCCCCATCCGAAGAACTCGATGAAATTGAGCCGCAGCCCGTGGACGACCCCGCTCATCAGGCCGAGCAGGAAATTGATGCCGTGGCCGAGCGCGAGAATGAGGATGGCGAAGAGCACGCCGAGGCCCGGATGGGTGGCGCGCATGTCGGTCGCGAGCGCGTTGAAGGTGCCGGCGAGCGAGGCGCTGGCGAGCCCGAGCGCGAAGAGGCGCAGATAGCTGAGGAGGTCGCCGAAGAGCTTGGTGGCGCCGGTCAGCGCCACGGCGCCCGCCCCGAGGCGCCGCGCCCAGTCGAGCGGCTCCTTGACCGGATGCTGCACGGCGGCGCCGGCGAAGACCGCGCAAAGCCCGCCCGCGAGCCCGAGCGAGGCGAGGATCTCGGCCGCCCGGCCTTCCGACTGCCAGAGCAGCATTCCCGACCAGATGCAGGCGATCCAGCCGAAAGCGGTGACGCCGCGCCCGCTCGTGCGGTTGAGCCAGGCGACGGCGCCGAGCGCGATGGTCAGGTGCAGCGCGCCGATCGCGACGGAGAGCAGCATCATCGCGTCGAAATTGGTGACGTCGATGAAGGCCAGGGCCGCGAGGAAGCCGCCCGCGGGCGGCTTCACGCCGAAATAGGAGCCGCAGGCGATCCCGTAGACGAGGGCCGTGCCCGCGATGGCCGCGAGCATGGTGCGGGCGCGCCGGCCGGCCGCGCTCTGTCCGAGGCGCCGCCAGAAGATCGCGGTGCCGGCGGCGATGACCGCCGCATAGCCCGCATCCCCCAGGATCATCGCGAAGAACAGCGCGAAGGAGCCGAAGACGACGAAGCTCGGATCCCAGGAGCGATAGCCGGGGCTGGTATAGAAGAAGGTGAGGTCGCTGCCGCTCGCGACGCCTTCGGGGACGGTCAGCAGCGTCGGGGGCGAATCCTCGGCCGAGGGCGCCTCGACGACGAGCGCGAGGCCCCGCTCGGCGGCGAAGGCTTCCACCGCGGCGACGGATTCGGCCGGCGCCCAGCCCTGCGCGGCGAAGACCTCGTCGTGGTCGAGCGTCTGCTCGCCCGCCGCGCGCAGATCTTCCCGGTCGGCGGAGGCGGCGAGGCAGGCGCCGATCAGGGGGCGCCAGCGCGTCAGCTCCGCGCGGGCCGCCTCCGCCTGCTCGGTCGCGATGAGGGTGTCCTCGAGCTCCCGCTTCAACTGGCTGCGCGGCACCGCGCCCGTATGGACGCGCGGCACGGGCAGCAGGTCTTCCGGCGGCTCCTCGGGGGAGATCACGGCCACCTGGAGATTCGTCGGCCCCTTGCCCAGGATCTGCCAGGGCAGGTCCACCCGGTCGAGGGCGGCGCGGTCGCGGATCGGCAGCAGGTAGAACCACAGGCGCTGGCCGCCCATCTCGTCGAGCGGGGCGAAGGCGAGATCGCCCCAGGGGGCCAGGTCCTCGATGCGCTTCTGGAGGTCGTCGCGGCGGTCGCGCAGCGCGCGCAGCCGCGAGCGGTTGTCGAGGGTCTCGGCCACGACGGCATCGAGGTCGAAGGGGGTGCCGGCGCGATAGGGCAGGCGTCTGTCGGAGGCCTCCGTGAGGTGGCGGAAGGCGGTCTGCGTCCGGTGGATCTGGGTCGGATCGACCGGGGTGAGCGGTGGCGCTTCCTTCATGGGAATGAGGTGCAGGACGCCGAGGGCTTGCAGCCCCTCCAGCACCTGCGCCTTCTCCCCGATCAGGCCGCACAGGGTCACGCGGCGCATCGCTGCAATGCTCACGATGCCGCCTCCGCCGCCCGCTTGCCCTTGGAGAGCTTGGCCGCCACCACGCCGGCGCGCTCGGCGTCGCCGAGGAAGACCAGGATGCGGCGGATGTTCTTCTCGGCCTGGGGAATGAGGATCTTCTCCAGGAGGTTGGTGCGCTGCGAGATGCGCGTCACCGCCTTGTCGAGGATCGCCACCCGCTCGTCGGCGATGCGCGAGTCGAGGCGCAGCCGGATGGCGGCTTCGAGCCTCTGCACCACGGCATCGACCCAGTGGGGCCGGGTCATGAAGCCGTAGGGCGCGACCTCCAGCTCGATCTCGCCCACCACCGGAAGCCGGACGCCGGCGACGTTCTGGACGCCCATGCGGACGGACTTCACGCGCACGAGCCCGTCGAGGACGATGCGGCGGTCGGCGAGCATGGGCAGGGCCGCCCCCGCCTCCTCGACCGCCCGGCGCGCGTCGTGCTCATGCTGCGCCTTGGCCGCGCGCGCCTTGTTGCGCTCGGCCATGAGCTGCTGCCGCTTCAGGTCCAAAGCGGGCAGGTACCGGCGATAGGAGGCGAGCGCCTCCTTCTCGCGGCTGAGCTGCGACTTGCTGAGGGTGACCTGCGCCACGGCGATCAGGCCACCGGCGCGGCGGGATAGTACTTGTCGAGAAGGTTCTGGCGCACCAGCAGCTCTTCCGGCGAGAAGCACTCGGCCATGGTCTTCCAGCCGAGATCGAGCGCCTCCTCGATCGGCCGGGAGAGCGTGATGTCCATGAAGCGCTCCTTGAACAGGGCGCCGTAGCGCAAGAGCCGCCGGTCGTATTCCGACAGCTCGAAGGCCATGGCCTGCTTGCGCTCGGCATCGCGCGCGCCCGAATAGAAGCGGATCATCGTGTTCATGACCGCTGAATGGTCCTCACGGGTCTCCTTGCCGACGACGTGCTGCTTGAGGCGCGACAGCGAGCCGAAGGGATCGATGAAGCCGTCGCGCAGGTAGAACTGGCCCTCGGTGATGTAGCCGGTATTGTCCGGGACCGGATGGGTGACGTCGCCGCCCGGCATCGTGGTGACGGTGAGGATCGTGACCGAGCCGCCGCCCTCGAAGGAGGCCGCCTTCTCGTAGCGGCGCGCGAGCTGGGAATAGAGATCGCCGAGATAGCCGCGGTTCGAGGGCACCCGCTCCATGGCGATGCCCAACTCCTTCAGCGCGTCGGCGAAGGCGGTCATGTCGGTCATGAGCACGAGGACGCGCTTCTTCTCCTCCACCGCGAAATGCTCGGCCACCGCGAGCGCCATGTCGGGCACGAGCAGCCGCTCCAGCGGCGGGTCCGCCGCCTGGTTCACGAACATGACCGTGCGCGCGAAGACGCCCGCATCCTCGAAGGTGGACCGGAAGCGCCAGTAATCGTCGAAGGTGAGCCCGAGCCCGCCGAACACCACGACATCCGCCTCGGCCTCGACCCCGATCCGCGCCAGGAGCGCGTCGTGGGGCTCGCCGGCGGTGGAGAAGATCGGGATCTTCTGGCTCTCGACCAGGGAATTGAACACGTCGATCATCGGCACGTTGGTGCGGATCATGCGCGAGGCGAGCTTGCGCCGGGCCGGGTTCGCCGAGGGGCCGGCGATCTCCACCTGCGGGTCCTGGTCGAGGCTGGGGCCGCCATCGGCGACGGCGCCGCCGCCGCTGAACACGCGCCCGAGAATATTGCCCGAGAAGGCGACGCGCGGCGGATGGCCGAGGAAGCGCGCATGCGAGCGGGTCGAAAGCCCCTGCGTGCCGCCGAAGACCTGGAGAGAAGCCTCGCCCGCCCCGAGCTTCACCACCTGCGCGAGCCGGGCCTCCCCGTCGACATCCTGTATGACCGCAAGATCGCCGTAGCGGGGCCCGCTCGAATCATCCTGGTCGTGGGCTGGAAGAGCGATGCGAACCACTTCGCCGACGATAGACAATACTCTGTCGTACCTGACGGGCACTACCGGCATCGTTGGCGTTCTCGTCAAAGAAAGAAAAGCGTTTCGCGCTGGGGCGGCACTATGGCAAGATCAAAGGTCGTGTAAATACTGAATATCATTCATCATTTGAATGATCGTCGTAAAAGGTTGACGCATGTCAATTCCTCCTATCGATTTGAATCTGCTCCGCGTATTCGACGCCGTCATTCGGCATCGAAGCGTAAGCGTGGCAAGCAAAGAGTTGAGCGTCACCGCATCCGCAATAAGTCATGCCCTGGGGCGCCTGCGGAAAACCATTGGGGACGAATTGTTCATCTACGGAGAAAACGGGATGGAGCCGACGCCGCGCGCCGTCCAACTGGCTCCCGACATCCGTCTCGGCCTGAAGCTGATCGAGGATGCTGTCAGCTCCAAGCCCTTCGTGCCCTCGGAATCGACACGCACCTTCCGGATTTCCGCCTCGGACTATATGACCATCTGCATGCTCACCGGCCTGGTCGCGCAACTGCGCAGGATCGCGCCGAGGATTTCCCTGTACATCTTTCCGTGCAACCGCACCGACGTCGTCCGCCATCTCGACGACGGGCGCATCGACTTCATCGTCGGCTGGTTCGGCAATTTGCCGGACCGCATGCGCCGCACCAGCCTGATGACCGAGACGGAAGCCCTGGTGGTGCGCCCCGGCCATCCGCTGGCCGCGGAAAAAATCACCAGGGAGCGCCTGCTCGCCTTTCCTTTCGCCGTCACCGAATTCACCGGGAGCGAGGAGCAGGGCGTCGACGGGTTCTTCGACGACAGGGGCGTGTGGCGGCGCATCTGGATGGAGCGGCTCCTGCTCGAATCGAAGGGCGAGCACAGCGAGGAGGCAGGCCCCCACGTCGCCGTGACCCTGCCGCATTTCGCCGCGATCCCGCACATTCTCCGGGAAACCGACATGGTCGCCACCCTCCCCGAGCGGCTGGCGAGGCAAGCCGTCGCGCGCGGGGAACTGGTCATGCTCGACCTGCCCTACGAGCCGCTGAAGGTGCCGGTCGAGGCGGTCTGGCACAGCCGGGGGGACCGGGATCCGGGGCTGAACTGGCTGCTCGAGACGCTGATCGAGCTGATGCAGGCCGCCTGAAAGATCATTCGGCGGAACACGGGCAATCCCGCGCCGGGACGGGATGACGCCCCGGCGCGGGCTCCCACTCCCGCGGGACTACCCGACGAGGCGCGCCCGCAGGCGCTGGTATTCGTCGGCGGAGATCGAGCCGGCCTGCTTGAGCCGGTCGAGCTTCTCGATCTCGTCGGCCGCGCTGAAGCCGACGATATGGCGCAGCTGCTCCTGGGCCGCCTTCGCGCGGGCCGCCTCCCGCTCGGCCATGCCGCTCCCCTGGGTCAGGAGATAGGCGAAGATGCCGAGATAGGGGAGCACGACGAGCAGGATGACCCAGAGGATCTTGCTCAGTCCCGACACGTCGTGCCGGCGGAACAGGTCGCCCAGCACCACCACGAGCAGCCAGAACCAGAGGATGAACAGGAAGATCGCGAAGGCATCCGTGATGAAGTTCGCGAACGTGAAGCCACCTTCGAACAGCATGATATTTGTCCCTCGCGACGAAGCCTCAGGGGCAGGGACCCGTGAAGCGGCGGCCGTTGACGTCCTGGAAGACGCAATTGTTCGGCGTGGTCGCGCGTCCGATCAGGGCGCCGCCCACGCCGCCGGCGACCGCACCGATCGCCGCGCCGCGCCCGCCGCCGGCCGCCGCGCCGATCAGGGCGCCGCCGCCCGCGCCGATGGCCGCGCCGCCGAGCGTGCGCTGCGATTGCGATTCAGTATTGCAGCCTGCAACCGCCAGGGCAAACAGGGACGCCACGGCCAGCTTACGGATCATTTTATTTCCACTCGACGTTGATTGCTGAAGGGATCGGAGGGCCGCTCCCTAACATGACCACGGCGATCGACATTTACGCGGCGTCCCAGCCATTGTGCAGCCAGTCCCAATTTCCGCGCTGCCGCAGGTTGGTGCGACGGCGGGTCACCAGCTCGTGACGCGGATGCCGGCATAGGCGGCGAGGCCCGGCCGCAGGAAGCCGGTCGGATCCTCGACGCGCTTGTCGAACAGGTTGTCGACCCGCGCGAAGACGTTCATGTATTCCGTGACCTTGTAGCTCGCCGCGATATTCACGATCGCATAGGGATCGGTACGCAGGCGCGGAATGGAGAAGTTGCGGTTCACGTCGACCTGCGAGCCGATATAGATGACCGTGCCGGTCAGGGTCAGGAGCGGCAGGGGATTCCAGTCGATCACCGCCGTCGCCTTGTGGCGGGGCCGGCGCAGCAGCTCCTGGTGCGTGTCCTCGTCCTTCGTCGAGGTGTTGGTGTAGGTGAGCTTGATCTTGAGCGTGTCGGTCGCGGTGATGTCGAGGAAGCTCTCGACGCCGTAGGCGCGGGCGCGCCCCACGTTCTCCAGCGTCGAGGTGAAGGGCCCGACCGTCACCGAGTTGATCAGGTTCTTGAAGTCGTTCTCGAAATAGACCGCCCCGAAGCGGATCCGGTTGTCGAAGAGCGGCTGCTCGAACCCGGCATCCCAGCCCGTGCTCGTCTCGGGGCGCAGGCGGGGATTCGCGTAGAAGCCGAATTCGGGATAGTCTTGGTAGAGCTGGCTCAGGGTCGGCGCCTTGAAGCCCGTCCCGACGCTTCCCTTCAGCTTCGTCTCGGTCCAGGGCAGGATATAGGCCGGCGCGATGCGGTAGGTCGTGTGCGAGCCGAAGGCGTCGTTGTCGTCGTAGCGCAGGTTCGAGGTCAGGTAGAAGCGATCGAAGAACTGCTGCTGAAGCTGGACATAGGCGCCCGTATTGCCGTTCTTCGGATTGATCTCCTTGTTCGAGAGCGACTCGTCGTCGCGCTGCACGCCGAAGACCAGCCTCTGGCCGTCCATGATCTGGAAATCGCCCTGGTAGTCGTAGCGGGTCCGAATGCCGATGCCGCGGGTCTGGGAGGGATCGACGAAGGCGGCGAGGGGCGCGCCCGTATTGGTCGTGTAGGCGTTGGTGTAGCCGACGCCGAAGACGTTGCGGAAGCGCCCGTCCAGGAGATTGATGACCGCTTCGCCGCGGTGGTACTGGTACTGCGCCGCCGAGCGCGAGCGGAACTCGTCGGGGACGGGATACCAGGAGCCCGGCACGGGATAGCTGCTGTCGCCCGTAAAGAGCAGCGTCGTATCGGTGAGCCGCCCGGCATAGTTCAGGCTGAAATACTCGTTGAAGTCATAGCCGAGCTTCGTCGAGAATGTCAGGTTGTCGTAGAGATTCGGATTGATGCGCCAGCCCGGCGGCACGAGGTCGGGCGGGGTGACGGGCGTCGCCTCGGACCTGTAGTGGCCGACCGAGAAGGCGTAGTTGAACCTGTCGGTCGAGCCCGACAACGAGCCGAACTGGTTGAAGGTGCCGTAGGAGCCGCCCTCGGTCGTGACCGTGGCCTTCGGCGGGCCCTCGCCCTTCTTCGTGATGATCGAGATGACGCCGCCGATGGCGTCGGAGCCGTAGAAGCCCGATTGCGGCCCGCGCAGCACCTCGACCCGCTCGATGTCGTTCGCCAGCATCTGGCCGAAATAGAAGGTGCCGTTCGAGCTGGAGGGGTAGGAGACATCGATGCCGTCGATCAGCACCTTGACCTGGCTCGCATTCGAGCCGCGCATGAAGACCGAGGTCTGTCCGCCGGGGCCGCCCGCCTGGACGACGTTGAGGCCCGGAACCTGCTCGAGGAGATTGGGAAGGGTCCGGCGCTGCTCGCGCGCGATCTGCTCGGAGGTGATCACGGTGACCGAGCTTGCGACCCGGTCCAGCGGGACGGGATTGCCGGTCGGGGAGACCGCGACCGGCTCCGCGGCGGGCGCCCCGACCCCGCTCTACGTCGTCTCCCAGCAGCAATGGGGCTTCCCGACGTCCACGCTGACGCTGGTCTTCGCCGCCTACGTCCTCGGTCTGCTGGCCACGATCCTCGTCGTGGGCGCGCTGTCCGACCACGTCGGACG
>NZ_DAOLAJ010000004.1:62367-80584 GCF_035325185.1 Enterovirga sp.
GGTGCCGCGGGCGCCGCCACGGGCGCGGCGGCCGGCCTGACGCGCCGCGCGGCGCGCCGGCGGCGCGAGGCGCGGGCCTCGGGCGCCGTCTCCACGACGCGCGGCGCGGGGGCCGGCGCGACGCGGGGCGGGGCCACGACGACGGGCGGCAGCTCGTTGCCGCCCTGGATCGTCTGCTGGGCCGAGGCGATCGCAGGCGCAAGGGCGAGAATGAGAAGCGACGAGGAGCGCAGCAGGCGCCGGCGGGCTGTCGTGGACATGGGCAAGGGAGACCTCGGAGACGTCAGTGGCACGTCACCGCGAACGCAGTCTCCCCGCCGCCCTCGGGCGACGGCTCGGCTACCACCGGAACCCCCCGTCCGACGTGCTCGCGTGTGACCACGGCTGACGGCAGGTCTCCTGGCTCGCGGGTCGCCGCCTCCCGCCGCCTTCCCGGGCCGAGGACCCAGTGGCATCGTGGCGAGAGGCTCACCGCTCACAGTTGCGGGGGCAGCCGCGGATTCGGGTGATTCTCTTTCGAGATCGCCCTCACCGCATTCCCATTCAATCCCCGAAGGGAACCGTCATCCGCCAACTTGCGCCAACCATTGCGGCGGTCAATCGCAAAGTCGCCGCACGAAGGCCACGTTCTGGAACCGTTGCAAGCCGGCAACGACGGGCGCCGCTCCCGCCTCTCGCCGGAGCGGGCCCGAAAGCTGCTATGAGTCCGGCCGGGTCGTCACGACACAGCTTCCGGGACATTCCATGCCGCCAGCCTCTTCAACCGATTCGCGCCGCTCCGGCCTGGCGGGCGCCGCCCTGGCGATCTGGCTCGCCTTGCACGGGACCGCTCCGCTCGCCTCCGAGGCGGCGGCGCCTGCGGCCGTCACGATCGGCGTCCTGACCGATATGAACGGCCCCTTCTCGGATCAGGTCGGGCGGGGCTCCGTCGTCGCGGCCGAGCTGGCCGCGGAAGACTTCTCGCGCGAGGATGGCGGGCTCGCGGTCACGATCCTGTCGGCGGATCACCAGAACAAGCCCGATATCGGGCTCTCCATCGCCCGGCGCTGGATCGATACCGAGAATGTCGCGGCGATCGTCGACCTGCCCCATTCGGGCGTCGCGCTGGGCGTCGCCCATCTTCTCGGCGAGCGGGACCGGGTCGCCCTGGCCTCCAGCTCGATGACCTCGGACCTGACCGGAAAAGCCTGCGCCCCGACCACGGTGCAATGGGTGACCGATACCTGGGCGCAGGGCCGCGGAACGGTCGCGGCCCTCGCCGGCAACGGCCCGTCCGCATGGTATTTCCTCACCGTCGACTACGCGCTCGGCCATGCGCTGGAACGGGATGCGACGAAGGCGCTCGCGGAATCGGGGGGCTCGGTCGCCGGGGGCGCGCGGCTGCCGCTCGGGACGAGCGATTTCTCGGCCGTCCTGGTGCGGGCGCGAGGCTCGGGCGCGCAGGTCCTGGCGCTGGCGAGCACCGGGGCCGACATGATCGCGGCGGTCAAACAGGCCGGCGAGTTCGGCCTGACGCCGGGCCTGACCATCGCCCCGCTGTTCATCCAGCTCTCCGACATCCACGCCCTCGGCCTCGCACGCGCCCGGGACATGCGCCTCGTCGAGAGCTTCTACTGGGACCTGAACGACTCGACCCGCGCCTGGAGCCGGCGCTGGAGCGCGCGGATGGACGGGCGCATGCCGACGGAGGACCATGCGGGCGTCTATTCCGCGACCCTCGCCTATCTGCGCGCGGTGCGCCGCAGCGGCACCCTCGCAGGCCGGCAGGTGGTCGCCGCCATGAAGCGGGAACCGATCGACGATCCGCTCTTCGGGCGCACGCTCATCCGCGCGGACGGGCGCGCCGTGCACGACCTGCACCTGTTCGAGGTCAAGCACCCGGACCAGTCGCGCGGCGCCTACGACTATTACCGGCATCTCGGCACCATTTCCGGAGAGACGGCGTTCCGCCCGCTGGAAGCCGGAGACTGTCCGCTTGTCCGCGCGCCGGATTGATCGACAGCGGGCGGCCCATTGCCTAGATGAAGTCTCATGAGCATCGTCCGAGCCGCCGTCATCCAGAACGCGCCCGTCGTCTTCGATCGCGACGCGACGATCGAGAAGGTCGGGCAACTGGCCCGGCAGGCGAAGGAAGGCGGCGCCGAGCTCGCCGTCTTCCCGGAGGCGTTCGTCTCGGCCTATCCGAAGGGGCTCGATTTCGGCGCCCGGATCGGCACCCGGACGCCCGAGGGCCGAGAGGATTTCCGGCGCTATTTCGACAGCGCCGTCGAGGTGCCGGGCCCCGCCGCCTCGCGCCTCGGCCAGATCGCAGGCGACCACGGCCTGCATCTCGTCATCGGCGTGATCGAGCGCGACGGCGGGACGCTCTATTGCACGGTGCTCTTCTACGGCCCGGACGGCCGGCTGCTCGGCAAGCACCGCAAGCTCATGCCGACCGCCTCCGAGCGCCTCGTCTGGGGCTATGGCGACGGCTCGACCCTCCCCGTCTTCGACACGCCGATGGGCCGCCTCGGCGCCGTGATCTGCTGGGAGAACTACATGCCCATGCTGCGCATGGCCATGTATGCGAAGGGCATCCAGATCTATTGCGCCCCGACCGCGGATGATCGCGACACCTGGCTCGCGACGATGCGGCATATCGCGATGGAGGGGCGCTGCTTCGTGCTCTCCTCCTGCCAGTTCCTCCTGCGCTCGGATTGCCCGCAGGATTACGCGGCCATCCAGGGAGACGCGCCGGACACCGTCCTGATGCGCGGGGGAAGCTGCATCATCGGTCCGCTCGGGCAGGTCATGGCCGGGCCGGCCTTCGGCCAGAGCCAGATCCTGCATGCGGAGCTGGACCTGGCGGAGATCGCCCGCGGTAAATACGATTTCGACGTCGTCGGCCATTACGCCCGGCCGGACATCTTCCGCCTGAGCGTCAACGAGCGCCAGACCGCACCCGTCGCCTTCGAATAGCCTGCCGCCTCAGGCTCCTCTCGCCCGCCCGGACTGCGAGATCCCGGCGGCGGCGGCGACGACCAGGGAGGAGAAGGCCTCCTCGGCCTCCTCCGGCGAGAAGCGGGCGCGCGAGACCGCGATGTTCACCGCGGCGATCGGAATCCCCTGCCGGTCGAGGATGGGAGCCGCGATCGAGACGTCCGAGCGGTAATATTGCTCGAAGGCGAGCGCGTAGCCCTTCTCCGCCGCCTCCGCGAGCTGCGCCGTCAGGGCGTCGATATCGGTGACGGTGTGGGGCGTGAAGGGGCGGCGGTCGCTGCGCAGCAGGATCTGCCGCGCCTCCTCGCGAGGCATGGCCGACAGCATCGCCAGCCCCGACGCCATGCAGAAGGCGGGAAGGCGCGTGCCGATCACGACGTCGGTATTGAGGACGTGGCGGCTGAGGAACCGCGAGACGAAGATCACCTCCGTGTCGTCGCGGACCGTCAGGTTGATCGTCTCCTGGGTCGTCTGGCTGAGATGCTGCAAGACCGGCATGGCTCGTTCGATGAGGGAATTCGCGCGGGTGTAGTGATGCGCGAGCGCCAGGATGCGCGGCGCCAGCTCGAAATGCTTGGTGGCGGGGTCCTTGCGCAGGTAGCCGAGGCGCTCGAGCGTGTGGGTGAAGCGCTGGGTCGCGCTCCTGTCGAGCCCGATCGCGGCCGCGAGCTGCGTCAGGCTCAGGGTCGGACGCGAGACGTCGAAGGCCGTGAGCACGCGGAAAGCCTTCTCAACCGACCGGACCATCAGCGGATCATCCTGCCGCTGATCCTCCTGTCTCCGATCCTCTTGCCCCGGCTTCCCGGCCGCTGCGGGACTCGCGGCAGGGTTCTTGCCTGACGCACGCTTCCGGCCGGACGATTCGAGCCGATTCCGAGTTGACACGGATCACTCCATTAAGTATATTGTCCACATATACAGTAACTTTTATCGCATTGCAATAACTTTCTGGAGACGACCTTGGCCGATTTCGTTCTGACCGACCGCAAGGGCGCCGTCGGCGTCATCACGCTGAACCGGCCCGAGGCGCTGAACGCGTGGAACCGGCCGATGCGGAACATGCTGATCGCGGCCTTCGAGGCGTTCGAGAAGGACGAGGCCGTGCGGGCCATCGTCCTCACCGGGGCGGGCGACCGCGCCTTCGGCGCCGGCCAGGATCTCTCCGAGAGCCAGACCTTCGACGCCGACCGCGCCGAGGAATGGGTCGCCGAATGGGAGACGCTCTACGACCGCATGCGCGCTCTCACGAAGCCGCTGATCGCGGCGCTGAACGGCGTGGCGGCGGGCTCGGCCTTCCAGGTGGCGCTCCTGACCGACATGCGCGTCGGCCACGAGGGCGTGCGGATGGGCCAGCCCGAGATCAATTCCGGCATCCCCTCGACGACGGGCCCCTGGATCATGCGCGAGATGCTGGGCATCGCCCGCACCATCGACCTCACCCTGACGGGGCGCCTGATGGATGCGGCAGAATGCGTGCAGGTCGGGCTCATCAACCGCCTCGTCCCGCAGTCGCAGGTCATGGCCGAGGCCCTGAAGCTCGCCGAGGAGCTGGCCGCCAAGCCGCCCGTGGCCATGCGGCTCGACAAGATGCGCTTCCGCGAGATGACCCAGGCCGGGTTCGAGGATTGCCTCAAGGCCGGCATCCGCATCCAGCGCGAAGCTTATGCCTCCGGCGAGCCGGCGCGCATGATGGAGGCGTTCTTCGCCGCCCGCGCGGCGCGCAAGGGCTGATCCCGCGAAAGCACCGGTAAGGGAGGGAACAAGATGACAGAGTTCACGACCAGGCCGAGCCGTCGATCCCTCATCCGGGGCGCGGCCGGACTTTCCGCCGGCCTCCTGGCCGCCCCGGCTTTCGTCGGGCGCGCCCTCGCGGCGACGACCCTCACCGTCGCCGATCCGGGCGGCCCCTACGGGCCCGGCTATCGCAAGGCCTTCTACGATCCCTTCGAGAAGGAGACCGGCATCCGCGTCGCCAACGTGGCGCGCGAGGCCGAGCCGACCGCCCAGTTCAAGGCCATGGTCGAGACCAAGTCCTATATCTGGGACGTCTGCACGCTGACGGTCTCCGCGCGCGACATCCTGGTCCGGCAGAACCTGCTCGAACCCATCGGCTTCGATTCCGTGCCGGGCTACATGGCCGACGGCATCACGCCGCTCTGGCTCGGCATCGACGTCTACTCGACGATCCAGGCCTATCGCACCGACAAGTTCAAGGACAAGGCGCCGTCCTCGTGGGCCGATTTCTGGAACGTGAAGGCGTTTCCGGGCCGGCGCGCACTGCGCAAGAACCCGATCGACACGCTCGAGCAGGCGCTCCTCGCCGATGGCGTGCCTCTCGACAAGCTCTATCCGCTCGACATCGACCGGGCCTTCAAGAACCTCGACCGCATCAAGCCGGATGTCGACGTCTGGTGGACCTCCGGCGCCCAGTCGAGCCAGCTCATCCAGAGCGGCGAGATCGACCTGATCGCGATGTGGAACGCCCGCGCCCAGGCCGCGATCGACGGCGGCGCACCGGTGAAGATCGTCTGGAACCAGGGCCTCTTCTCGATCGAGGGCTGGGGCATTCCGAAGGGCAGCCCCAATGCCGAGATCGCGCGGAAATTCGTGAGGTTCTGCTCCGATCCCGCGCGCCAGGCGGTCTTCACGGAATTCCTCGCCTACGGCCCGGCCAATCTCGACGCCTACAAGCACATTCCCCCTGCCCGAGCGCCGATCCTGCCGACCTACGAGGCCAACCTCAAGGTCATGACGATCGCGAAGGAAGAATGGTGGAGCGCCAACCGCGCCGCCGCCACCGAGCGCTTCAACTCCTGGATCCTGACCTGATGACCCTCGCGGCGGCGACATCCGGCGGCGCGGCGGCGCCGAAGCTGAGGGTCGAGGCCCTCGCCAAACGCTACGGGGCGGTCGACGCCCTGAAGCCGACCAACCTGTCGGTGGCGCCCGGAGAGTTCCTGACTCTCCTCGGCCCCTCCGGCTCCGGCAAGACGACGCTGCTCCAGATGATCTGCGGCCTCGCCGAGCCGACCGCCGGCCGCGTCTTCATCGACGGGCGCGACGAGACGGCGACGCCGGTTCATCGCCGCGACATCGGGCTCGTCTTCCAGCATTACGGGCTCTTCCCGCACCTGACGGTGGCCGAGAATATCGGCTTTCCGCTGCGCATGCGCGGCTGCCCGAAGGAGGAGATGGAAGAGCGGGTCGGAAAGGCGCTGGAGATGGTCCAGCTCGACCGGATGGCCACCCGCTTTCCGCGCGAATTGTCCGGCGGCCAGCAGCAGCGCGTGGCCCTCGCGCGCTGCTTCATCTACCGCCCCTCGGTCATCCTGATGGACGAGCCGCTCGGCGCGCTCGATCGCAAGCTGCGCGAGCACATGCAGCTCGAGATCCGGCGCCTGCATCGCGAGACAGGGGCGACCATCGTCTACGTCACGCACGACCAGGAGGAGGCGCTCGCCTTGTCCGACCGCATCTGCCTGATGAACCACGCCGAGGTCGAGCAGGTGGCGACGCCCGCGGAGATCTATGCGCGGCCGAAGACGGCCTTCGCCGCCGATTTCATCGGCATCTCGAACATCCTCCGCGGCACGATCGAGCGGGGCGAGGGCGGGGAGCGCCGGCTCGCGACCCCGCACGGCGCACTGCCGCTTCCCGATTCGCCGCTCCCCGAAGGGAGCGCGGCCCTCGTGGTGCGCCCCGAGCAGATCGAGATGGGTGGGGCGGGCGACAGCCGGCTCGGCGGCAGCGTCAGCGAGATGATCTATGCCGGCTCGGAGACGCGCATGATCGTGACCCTTCCGGCCGGAGAGAACGTGATGGTCCGCCTGCCCGCCAAGGAGACGCTTCCGCGCCTCGGCGACACGGTCGAGTTCTCCTGGAATTCCAGCCAAGCGGTGCTGGTGCCATGACCGGGGCGGCCGCAACCGAACGCCGCCGCTGGCGGTGGGGCGCCTTGTGGCTGGCGGCGCCGGCCCTCGCCTTCCTGGCCGTGTTCATGGTCCTGCCCGTCGGGCAGCTCCTGTCCACGAGCCTGAGGGATGCCCAGACGGGCAGCGTGACGGCCGCCCACTATGCCCGCCTGTTCCAGGTGGACGTCTATCTGCGCGTGCTGGGCATCACGTTCCGCATCGCGGGCTGGACGGCTCTGTTCTCGGTCCTGCTCGGCTATCCGCTCGCCTATTGGCTGGCGCGGCAGCCCGACGGCCGCCGGGCCAAGATGCTGCTGCTCGTGCTGGTGCCCTTCTGGACGAGCTATCTCGTCAAGACCTTCGCCTGGATGATCATCCTGGGGCGCCGCGGCATCCTCAACAGCGCGGCGATGGACCTGGGCCTGATCGATTCGCCCCTGGCGCTGATCAACAACGAGTTCGGCGTGATGGTCGGCATGGTGCATTCCATGCTGCCGCTCGCCGTCCTGACCATGCTCCCGGTCATGATCACGGTCGATGCGCGGCTCGCCCAGGCGGCGGCGACGCTCGGCGCGCCTCCCTCGCGCAATTTCTGGCTCGTCCACGTCCCCCTGTCGATGCCGGGCGTCGCGGCGGCGGGGCTGCTCACCTACATCACTTCGCTCGGCTTCTTCATCGTGCCGGCGCTCCTCGGCGGCCGCCAGCAGACCATGCTGGCGCAGCTCATCCTGGTGCAGGTGCTCGAACTGGTGAACTGGCCCTTCGCCGGCGCGCTCGCCGCGCTGATGCTGGTGACCGCGCTCGTCACCTGCCTCGTCTATGACCGCGTCTTCGGGCTTTCCAGCCTCTCCGGCGACACCTCCGGCGGCGCGAGCCATGCGAGCTGGCTGCGCCGCGGCGGGCTGGTGGCCGCCGACGGGATGGGCCGCCTCATGGCTGCCCTCGCCGCCCTCACGGAGCCTTTCGGCGGGCGCCGCCTCGGGCCATGGCTCCTGCCGGCCTATGTCGCGGCGGTGCTGGTCTTCCTGCTCTTCCCGCTGATCGTCGTGATCCCGATGGCGTTCACCTCCTCCTCGTTCCTGGAATTCCCGCCGCCGGGATATTCGACGCGCTGGTTCGAAGCCTATCTCTCCTCGCCCGTCTGGATCGGGGCGACGATCCGCTCCTTCGGCGTCGCCTTCGCGACCGCGGCCCTCGCGACCCTGATCGGGGCGGCGGCGGCCTTCGGCCTCGCCCGCTCGCGCTCCCGCCTGCGCGGCCTCGTCTTCGCCGCGCTGCTCGCCCCGACCATCATCCCCCGGATCGTGATCGCGGTGGGGCTCTACTACCTGTTCGCGCAGCTCGGGCTCGTCGCGACCGATCTCGGCCTCGTCATCGGCCACACGCTGCTCGCCATCCCCTTCGCCCTGATCGCCGTCGCGGCCGTGCTGAAGACCTATGACTGGCGCCTCGACCAGGTCGCGGCGACGCTCGGCGCGAGCCGCCTCCAGGTGGTCCGGCTCGTCACCGCGCCGCTGATCCGGGGCGGGCTCGTCGCCGGCTTCCTGTTCGCCTTCATCACCTCCTTCGACGAGCTGACCGTCGCCCTCTTCGTCTCCGGCGGCCTCAAGACCACCCTGCCGAAGCAGATGTGGGACGACATGATCATGCAGCTCAACCCGACCCTCGCGGCCGTCTCGGTCGTGATCTTCATCGTCATCACGGTGCCGCTGCTCCTCGCGGAGCGGCTGCGCCGTCCCTCCTGAGACAGACCGCCTCCCTCATGCCGTTCCAGCCCGCCGGCTTCATCGACCTGTTCCTCGCCCAGGCCGCAGCCTCTCCCGACCGCATCTTCGCCCGTTTCGAGGGCGAGCCCGTCACCTTCGGCGATCTCGGCCGCATGTCGGCCGCCTTCGCCGGGGCGCTCGCGGCGAGGGGGCTGGGTCCCGGAACGCGCGTCGCGGTGATGATGGCCAACAGCCCGCAGACGCTCGGCGTGCTCTTCGGCATCGCGCGGGCGGGGGCGATCTGGATTCCGGTCAATGCGCGCCAGCGCGGCGAGGGGCTGCGCTACATCCTCGAGCACAGCGAGCCCCAGGTGATCGTCGTCGACGAGGACCTTCTCCCGGTCGTCGAGGCGAGCGGGGCCAAGGTCGATGCCTGGATTCTGCGCGCTGGCGGCGAGGGATCGCTCGCCGCCGTCCTGTCGGGCCCTGCGGGGGCCGCGGGCCCTGCTAAGGCGCCGGATCCCGCGATCGATCCGGCGACGCCCTTCGCCATCATGTACACCTCCGGCACGACCGGCCGGCCGAAGGGCGTCCTGGTCACGCATCTGATGCTGCGGCTCGCGGGCGAATCCGTCGCGCAGCTCTCGCTCGCGGGCCCCGACGACGTCTTCTTCGTCTGGGAGCCGCTCTATCACATCGGCGGCGCCCAGACGCTGGTCCTGCCCCTGATCCGGGGCGCCCGTCTCGCCATGGTGGGGCGCTTCAGCGCCAGCCGCTTCTGGGACCAGGTCCGGGCGGAGGGCGCGACCCGCATCCATTATCTCGGCGGCATCCTTCAGCTTCTCCTGAAGCAGCCTCCCCGGCCCGACGATCGCAGCCACCCGGTGAGCATCGCCTGGGGGGGCGGCTGCCCGGCCGAGATCTGGCGCCCCTTCGAGGAGCGCTTCGGAGTCCAGGTCCGCGAATGCTACGGCATGACGGAGGCGTCGAGCCTCACGACCTGCAACGAGACCGGCATTGTGGGCTCGGTCGGCCGGCCGCTGCCCTGGTTCACGGTGGACCTCCTCGACGAGAGCGGCGCTCCGGTGCCGCAGGGCGAAAAGGGCGAGATCGTCGTCCGCACCAGGCTGCCCGGCGCGATCTTCCCGGGCTATTTCCGCAATCCCGAGGCGACCGCCGCGGCGCTGAGGGACGGGGCGCTGCACACGGGCGACAGCGGCTCCTTCGATGCCGAGGGCAACCTCTTCTTCCACGGCCGGCTGAGCGACAGCGTGCGCTGCCGCGGGGAGAACGTCTCCGCCTGGGAGGTGGAGCACGTCGCCGCCTCGCATCCCGCCGTCGAGGATTGCGCCATCATCGGCGTGCCGGCGGAGATCGGGGAGCAGGACATCAAGCTCTTCGTGAAGCCGAAGCCCGGCGCCGCGATCGACCCGGCCTCCTTCCTCGCCTGGCTCGCGGAGCGCCTGGCTCCCTACCAGACCCCGCGCTACCTGGCGCTGGTCGCGGAATTCGAGCGCACCCCGAGCGAGCGCATCATGAAGCACAAGCTGCCCAGGGACACCGCAGGCGCCTTCGACCGCGAGCGAAGATAGGCCGCCCGACGGACAAGCAATATCCGGCAGGCCAAGCCGGCGCGCCGAGGGCCAAGCGCGCCACCAGCGCCAAGCGCGCGGCCAAGTCGCGCGGCCAAGTCGCGCGAGGTCCAGGCGGCAACGAGCCTGTGAGCCCTGCGGCTCGATGCTCCGGATGTCAGAGCCATCCGCTCGAATATTCGAAAGATTACAATCATTGTAAAACAGCGGCGAGCACGAGTTGCGCAATTCCCACACTCCGTTGCCGAGCGGTCCCGCCCCGAAAAACATGAGTCCCAGATGTTGTTTAAAGCGCGCCGAGCGATAAGATGAATTTGTAACTCCTCTTTTTAGGAGTTCCATTGTTGTCGCATCGCAAACAGCGCCGCTCCGTCGATCCAGCCGCCGCCACGCGGCGGAAGCGCGCCCGCAGGGGGCCTTCCGAAGTGATCGAGACGTCTTTTTCCCGCCGATCCATGCGCGCCGTTCCGGCCGGATCGAACCGTCCAGCCCTGTCCGCTCTCGCAGCCGGGCTCCTCGTCACGGTTTCCGCCACGGCGGTGCAGGCTCAGTCGGCGACCCCGGGAACGAGCGTGCAATTGCCCTCGATCACCGTCGAGCAGCCTCGCCCGGCGGCCGCACCGAAGCCCGTTGTCGGGCGGGAGGCGCCGGCGCGGACAGCTCCAGCCCGGCGCCGGCAGATCGCGCGCGGCGCCGGCCCCGCCCGTTCCACCGCGGGCCGCCGTCCTCAGCCGGCCCCCGCCCAGGCCCAGCCAGCGCCCTCCCCTTCCTTCGCCCCCGCCGCCGATCCCGCGCTCGCGGCCCGGCAGCGGCTGGAGGCCCTGCCGGGCGGAACCGCCGTCGTCACCCGCGCCGAGATGGGAGAGGAGGGCAATCCCACCCTCTCGAAGGCACTGAGGACCGCGCCCGGGGTGGTCGTGCAGGACTTCTTCGGAGGCAACGACCAGCCGCGAATCCAGATCCGCGGATCCGGCCTCCAGCAGAACCCCGTGGAGCGCGGCATCACGGTGCTTCAGAACGGCCTGCCCATCAACCGGGCGGACGGCTCCTATGTGGTCGGCCTCGCCAATCCGGGACAGGCGGAAGCGATCGAGGTCTATCGCGGCTATATCGCGAACCGGCTCGGCGCGACGGCGCTCGGCGGGGCGCTGAACTTCGTTTCCCCGACAGGCTCCTCGGCGCCCGGCGTCAATTTCAACGTGAGCGGCGGCAGCTACGGCCAGGTCAATACGGGCCTTCAGGCGGGCTTCCGGCAGGAGAATGTCGACGGCCTGATCCAGGCGGATGTCTCGCGCCGCGACGGCTACCGCTACTACAACAGTTCCGAGCGCGCGAGCGCCGCCGCCAATGTCGGCGTCGCGATCACGGACGAGATCAAGACGCGCTTCTTCATCGGCTATACCGATCTCGGCTTCGACGTCGCCGGCCCGCTCAACAGGGAGCTTCTCGCCGCCAATCCCCGGCAGGTCTTCACCGGCCCGACCGTGACCCCGTACGGCGCGATCAATCCGGGCCCGAACGTCGTGCGCGACAGGCCCCGGCGCGAGACGTCCCAGTTCCTGATCGGCCAGCGCACCTCCGGCGTCTTCGGGGCGCATCTCGTCGATTTCGCGCTCGGCTACACCTATACGGACGACATGTTCCGCTTCCCGATCTCGGCGGGCGTCAGGACGACGAAGGGCGGCGACTTCACCACCCTCCTGCGCTACGGCTACAAGCCCGACGAGGCGAGCCTCCTGCCGCTCTTCGAGACCTCGGCCCAGTACACGATCGGCTCGGCCTCGCGCGGATATTTCAACAACGTGCTCGGCGCGCAGGGCAGCCAGTTCGGCTCCGGCAATCTCGACGCCTCGACGCTCTCCCTCTATTCGGGCCTCAACATCCCGCTCTGGTCCTCGCCCTTTACCCTGTCGCCGTCGATCTCCTACGCGCATGCGACGCGCGACTACGGCGACACCTACGCGCTGCCGACCCGCCCGACCGTCGCCTTCAGCCCGGCCAGGCCCTATACGCTGCTTCCGAACGGCGCGGTCCCGAACCAGGACAGCAGCTATGCGCGCTCCTATGACGGCTGGACTCCGAGCCTCGCCTTGTCCTGGCGGCCAGCTCCGGATCAGTTCCTGTTCGGCGCGGTGAGCGGGGGCTTCGAGCCGCCCACGCATGACGACCTCCAGGCAACCATCAACGGCACGCCGAATTCCTCGCCCGGCCGCCCGAACCCCGCCGCGCCCTTCGCCCCGGCCGCCGCCTTCCGCACGCCCGATCTCAAGGCCCAGACGGCGACGACCCTCGAAGCCGGCTGGCGCGGACGGCAGGAAAACCTCTCCTGGGACGTGGTCTCCTATTATTCCTGGATCGACAACGAGCTTCTCAGCCTGCGCGACGAGACCGGCACCTCGCTCGGCGCGATCAATGCCCGCCGCACCACCCATTTCGGCGTCGAGGCCGGGTTCGGGGCGAAGCTGACCGACTGGCTCTCGGGCCGCCTCGCCTATACCTATCAGGATTTCCGCTTCCAGGACGACCCTCTGCGCGGCAACAACCGCCTCGCCGGCGCGCCCCGGCACATCATCGGCGCGACCTTGCAGATCCAGCCGGCCGCCGACTGGAAGATCGTGGGCGCGATGCGCTGGCAGCCCGAGAAGACGCCAGTCGACAACATGAACACGCTCTATGCAAAGCCCTTCGCGGTCTTCGACCTGAAGACCGAATATCGCGTAAGCAAGAATTTCACGGTCTTCGGCGAGATCGGCAACATCTTCAACGAGCGCTATGCCTCCTCGACGCTGATCGTGGATGTGGCGCGGCCCGATCAGGCGGTCTTCCTGCCGGGCGACGGCCGGACCTTCTATGCCGGCCTGCGCGCCACCTATTGAGCAGGGAGCCCCACCTCATGCCGACCCGCCGCACCTTCGCCGCCGGATTCTGCCTCTCCGCCCTCGCCGCGCCCCGCCTCGCGCGCGCCGCCGAGCCGCTGACGCTCTGGGGGCCTCCCGCCGCCCCGGCCCTCATCCTCGCGACGGCCGTGCAGGAGGGCCTTCTCAAGGACCTCGCCCCGGCCGCGAGCTTCAAGACCTGGCGGACTCCGGACGAGATGCGGGCGGGCCTCGCCGCCGGCACCATGGATGCGGTGGTGGTGCCGACCTATGCGGCCGCCAATCTCCACAACCGGGGCCTCGGCATCCGCCTCGCCACGGTCCTGACGGACGGCCTCCTCTACCTCGTGGCCCCGGCCGGGACCGTGAGCGGGCCGCAAGACCTGAAGGGCAGGAAGGTCTCGGTCTCGCTGCGCAACGAGATGCCCGATTTCATCTTCCGGCGCGTGCTGGCGGCGGCGAACGTCTCCCCCTCCGATCTCACGATCGACTATGCGGGCTCGCCCGCGGAAGTGGGACAATTGCTGATGTCGGGGAAGCTCGACGCCGCGCTCATGTCCGAGCCCGCCGCCACGGCCGTCATCCTGCGGGCCCAGATGGCCGGGAAGGCCCTCGAACGGGCGATCGACACCCGCAAGGCCTGGGCCTCCATCACCGGGCGGGGAGCGATCCCGCAGGCGGGCCTCGCGGTCGCGGACGGGCTGACCCGCCGCTTCGGCGGGGGCGCCCCCGCCGCGCCCCCGGCGGCGCTCGTCCGGGCGCTGGAGGCGATCCGCCGGGACCCCGGCGCCGCTGCCCGCGCCGCAGCCGGGACGATGGAACTGCCCGCTCCGGTCATCGAGCAGTCGATCCCCCATAGCAGCCTCGTCGTGCGCCCGGCCTCCGAGGCCAGGGACGATCTCGTCGCGCTGTTCGAGGTCCTGGCGCAGAGCGATCCGCGCATCATCGGCGGCAAGCTTCCCGAGGCGCGGTTCTACGCCTTGTGATACGAAATCCGGCAAATCGGCTCGGCCTGCTCCTTTCCAGGCGTCCTGGCCGGGCGAGGGGAGAGACATGCAGCCGGGCCTTTCAGCCGGAAGCGGTATGAGCCTCGTCTCGCGCCTCCTGGATTTCGCGGCCTGGGCCGGCCGCTACCTGTGGTCGGGCTGGGCGGGCCTAGCCGGGCTGTTCTGCGTCCTTGCCGCATGGCAGGCCGGCCACGAATTCTACGGCAGCTTCGTCCTGCCCTCCCCTGTCGAGACCCTGGACGCGCTCTCGGCGCTGCTGCGGGAGCCCGCCTTCCTGCACGCCGCGCGCGAGACCGCCTGGCGGGCCTTTGCCGGATTCGGGCTCGCGGTCGGGATCGGCACCCTCGCCGGGGCGGCGGCGGGTTATTCCTTCGCCGCCATGCGGCTCATGCGTCCGGTCGTCACCTTCATCCTGGGCGTGCCGCCGATCGCCTGGATCGTGCTGGCGCTGATCTGGTTCGGGCCGACCGGCGGCTCGGCCGTCGCGACGGTGGCCGTCGCCTCCCTGCCGATCTCCTTCGCGAGCGCGGCCGAAGGCATCGCGACGCGCGACCGGGCGCTCGACGCCATGGCGCGCTCCTTCGGGGCCGGCTGGTGGCTGAGGTTCCGTACGGTGACGCTGCCCCATCTCGTCTCCTACCTGTTCCCGGCCTGGACCACCTCCGCCGGCTCGGCCTGGAAGGTGACGGTGATGGCGGAGCTTCTGGCCAATGCGGGCGGGATCGGAAGCGAGCTTGCGACCGCCCGCTCGCTCTTCGACATCCCGCGCGTGATGGCGATCGTGGTCTGCGTCGTCCTCTTCGCCCTCGTCACGGAATACGGGCTCATCCAGCCCGTGCGCGACCGGCTGGAAGCCTGGCGCAAGGCGGGCCAGCCCTGGGGCGTGCGGCCGTGAAGCTCGCGCTCGAGAGCATGATCCCAGGAAGTGGATGCCGGTTTCAGGAAAAGATCATGCTCAAGCAAGAGGCTCGAGCGTGATGACGATTCAACGAAGCGTCATCACGCTCGAGGGAATCGGCCACGGCTTTCTCGGCCGCCCCGTCCTCGACGACGTGAGCCTGACGCTCGCGCCGGGGGAGATCGTGGCGCTGGTCGGCCCTTCGGGAAGCGGCAAGACGACGATCCTGCAAATCGCCGCGGGCCTCGTCGAGCCGCTGAGCGGACGGGTGCGGCGCGGCTATCGCCGCCATGCGGTGGTCTTCCAGGAGCCTCGCCTCCTGCCCTGGATGAGCGCGCGCGACAACATCGCCTACGGCCTGCGCGCGAGCGGCGAGCCACGCCGGACGCGGCGGGAGAAGGCCACGCGCCGCGCCCGCGACGTCGGGCTGGCCGCCGCGGTTCTCGACAAGTTCCCCGCCGAGATGTCGGGCGGCATGCGCCAGCGTGCGGCGGTGGCGCGCGCGCTCGCCGTCGATCCCGACCTCGTCTTCTTCGACGAGCCCTTCACGGCGGTCGATGTCGGGCTGAAGCGCAGCCTCCAGGACCTCGTCATCGAGGCCGCGCGACGCGAACATTTCGCCGCGCTCTTCGTCACCCACGATCTCGCGGAGGCGGCGCGGATCGCCCACCGCATGATCGTGCTGTCGGCAGAGACGCTCCGGATCCGGGCGGAGATCCCGGTCGGCGCGCTGCTCGGGCGGGAGATCGGCGAGCGCGGCGACCGCCCCATCTTCGAGCTGGTAGAAGCCTGGTCGCGCGATCCGCTTCTCGCCGAGCTGTTCGCGGGCGGACGGGAGGAAGAGCCTTGAGCGCGGCGGGATGTCATGGCCGGGAGGCTTCCGGCCCTCCGGTCCTGTCGGAGGGGCTGCGGCTGTTCTTTCCGGCGGCGGCCTGTCTCGCCGTGCTCTCGCCGCTCGTCTGGACCGCCTTGTTCGGCCTCTCGCTGCCCTTCGGAGGGGAGGTTCCGCCGAGCCAGTGGCACGCGCACGAGATGCTGTTCGGCATCTATGGGGCGGCGCTTGCCGGATTCCTGACCTCGGCGGTCCCGGAATGGACGGATACGGAGCCGCGCCGGGGCCGCGCCCTGCTCGTGCTCCTCGTGCTCTGGCTTCCGGGGCGCCTCGTCGGCCTCGTCGGATTCGCGCCGCTGAGCGGCCTCGCCGCCGTCACCGACCTCGCCTTCCTCGGCCTCCTGTTCTGGTATGTCCTGGCCGCCCTCATCGCGCGCGGAAGCACGCGCCACACCTCCTTTGCGCTCTGGGTCGCCCTGATCTGGCTCACGGAAGGGGCGATCAGGCTGTCCTGGCTCATCGGCGAGATCGAGCTCGGCGCCCGCCTCCTGCATGCGGCCCTGGCGATCTATCTCGTCTTCTTCTCGCTCGCGCTGGCGCGCATCAACGTCGCCGTGGTCAATCTCGCGCTCGATCCGAGCGGCGCGACGAGCCGCTACCGGCCCCATCCCGGCCGGCAGAACCTCACGGCGGGCCTCGTCGCGCTTTATGCCGCAGCCGCGCTCCTGGCGCCGCGATCCGCCGTGCCGGCCTATCTCGCGCTCGCGGCCGGCGCCGCCTTCTTCGACCGGCTCGCCGAATGGTTCATCGGGCGCGCGGTGCTGAGAAGCCACGTCTTCGCCCTTGCCGGCGCCACCTTGCTCGCCGCCCTCGGCTTCACGCTGATCGGCCTCGCCGGCCTCGGGGCGCCCGTCGCTCCGCAGACGGGCTTCCACGTCCTGGCCGTTTCCTGCCTCGGCCTCGCGGTGCTCGCGGTCTTCGTGATCGCGGGACTCCGGCATACGGGCCGGCCCCTCGTCCTGCCCTGGCAGGCCCATGCCGCCTTCGCGCTGATGGCGCTCGCCGGGCTGGCGCGCGTCCTGCCGGAGCTGGGGATCGGATCATCCCTCGCGGGCGCGCATTACGTCGTCGCCTCGCTCCTCTGGTCGGCCGCCTTCGCGGTCTGGCTCTGGGGCTTCCTGCCCGCCCTCCTCTCGCCGACGCTCGACCCGCCCGGCTGAGAGGCCGTTCAGGAGCCAGCCTGCACGAGCCCGTCCCTCGGCGCAATCTCCCCCGCGCGGAGCGGGACGACCGCCGTCGTGTCCTCGCCGCGATGGAAGGCGAGGCTCAGGCGGAAGCTCTGCGCCACCCGCTCCGCCCGGTCGACGAACAGGGCCGCCGTCTCCGGGAGGCAGATCGCCTCGACGGTCTCGCGGAACAGGGCCAGCCAGCGGACGAAATGGTCGTCGCACAATCCGGGCAGCGTCATGTGCTTGGGAAGCGGCCGCCCGTCGTAGCGGCCCGTCCCGAGCAGCATCGAGGACCAGAAATCATACATGATGCCCAGATGATGCGGCCAGCGCTCCTCCGGGATCGCCGCATCGAAGACCGGCGCGAGCAGCGCATCGGAGCGGATCTTCGCATAGAAATCGTCGACGACGCGCTTCACGACCTCCTCGTCGAGGCCGGGTGGGCCCATCTTCCACGGCACCCTGGCGGCCGTGAGGGCGGCTGCGGCCTCGGCCGTCACGGGCTGGATCAGGTCGCCCTCCTCCCGCGGCGCCTCGCCCTGCCGGGCGAGGCTTTCCCCGAAATAGGCGATCTCGAACCGGACCGGCCCGAGCAGCTCGATCCGGCACGGCTGGCGCGGACGCATCACGCCGTCCGCCTCCGGATCGAGGATCGTCTCGCGTCCCGATTCCAGGAAGCGCAGCTTGAGACGTCCCTCCCTCACGCGGATGCGGCCCCAGATGCCGGCCTTCAGCTCGTAGGTCCCGCGCATCGGCGCCGGAATCGTATCCTGGTCGAGGATCGCGCTCCTGCGCAGCAATCGAAGGTTCATGGCGGGAAGGGAGGACGTCACGGACAGGTTTCCAAGCGGGCGCGGCTGGACCTAGCCGCCAATTCATGAATAATGCAATCATGTTTTTTGCCGCAATATCCCCCGCTCTGTCCGGCCATGGACCTCCGGCCGCCGTCGCGCAACATTGCGCTGGCGCAAGGAACGGATTTCGATGCACCTGACCAGCTTCTCGGATTACGCGCTTCGGCTGCTGCTCTACGCGGCCGAGCGGCCCGAACGCCTGATCACGATCGAGGAGGCGGCGACGGCCTACGAGATCTCGCGAACGCATCTGACGAAGGTCGCGAACCATCTCACGCGGACGGGCTTCATGAAGGCCGTGCGCGGCCGGTCGGGCGGCCTCATGCTGGCTCG
>NZ_DAOLAJ010000005.1:0-69467 GCF_035325185.1 Enterovirga sp.
CCCGCCGCGACATCCGCCATTCCCATCGGCAAGATGATCGCAGACAAGCTCCTTCCGAAAGGCTGAAGGATCCTGGTCGGCTCTAGAGCATGATCCCGAAAAGTGGAAACCGGTTTTCGGAAAAGATCATGCTCAAACAAAAGCATAGAGCGTGATGGCGATTCAACGAAGCGCCATCACGCTCTATGCGAGATGCCCCGCGAGGCGCAGCGCCGCGGGGGCGCCGAGCGACACCCCGGACAGGAACAGGAGGATGAAGACCAGGCGCCGCATGGCGAGCTTCGAGATGGGCGGCGGAAAGCGGCGCGCGGCATAGGTCGCCCCCAGCACCGCCGGGACGGCGAGAAGGCCGGGCAGGATCGCCGCCGGCCCCGCCGGAGCGGCGGCCACCAACCCGAGGCGGAGCAGGGCATTCAGCGCGAAGATCGTGACCAGGGTCTCGCGGACCACCGCCTGCGCCAGGGGCTGGCGGTAGAAGTGATAGACGAGCGGCGGGCCGGCAGTCGAGAACAGCCCGCCCATAAGCCCCCCGAGGACGCCGAAGAACAGGAAGCTGGCAGCGCCCGATTTCTCGCCGCGCGGCTCGGCGTTCCGCGCAAGCTGGATGCTCGACACGATGATCACGAGGCCGAGCACGAGGCGCAGGACATCCGCATGGCCGGCCGCGAGCCATCCCAGCAGGCGAAAGCCGACGAAGACCGCCGGCAGGCTCGAGACCATGACGAGCCCGAATTCCCGCCACGCGACGTCGCGCCAGCCCTTGAGAAGCATCTGCCCGGCATTGACCAGGGTAAGCAGGCTCACCACCACCGCCGCCTCGGGCAGGGGCAGGAGGCCGCTGAGGCCGACCCCTCCCATCGTGATCAGCCCGAAGGCGAAGCCCGTCAAGGTCTGGGCATATGCCGCAAAACCCGTGAGAAGCAGGAAGCCGACCAGGCCGAACCCCGACATCGATCGCCGCCCCTCCCCGTGGCGGCGCGCGAATCCGCCTCCGCCGACCGGAAGATCGATAGATCATCGCGGACCGGACCGGAACCGGCCCGGTCAGCGCGGCGGCGTCCTCAGGTCGAGCGTCAGGGGAAAATCGGGATTGGGCTCCTCGGGCGGCGGGCGGACCTGCCCGGGCGTATGTCCGTGCCCCTGGAACCGGGCGGCCCGCCGGCCCTCGGCCTCGTAGGAATTGACCGGAAAGGTCTCGTAGTTGCGCCCGCCCGGATGGCCGACATGATAGGTGCAGCCGCCGAGCGCCCGCCCGCTCCAGGCATCGAGGATGTCGAAGGTGAGCGGCGAATGGACCGGGATCGTCGGATGCAGGCCCGAGGCCGGCTTCCAGGCCTTGAAGCGCAATCCCGCCACCGCCTCCCCCGCGCATCCCGTGCCGGTCATCGGCAGGCGGCGGCCGTTGCAGGCGATCACGTGCCGACCGGGCACGAAGCCGCGGACCTTGACCTCCAGGCGCTCGACCGAGCTGTCGACATAGCGCACCGTGCCGCCGGAGGAGCCCTCCTCGCCGAGGACGTGCCAGGGCTCGAGGGCCTGGCGCAATTCGAGCGTCACGCCCGCATGCTCGACCGCGCCGTGGAGGGGAAAGCGGAATTCCCGCGCCGCCTCGAACCAGGCCGGGTCCATCGGATAGCCCGCCTCGCGCAGGTCCGCGAGGACGCCGAGGAAATCCTCCCAGAGGAAATGGGGCAGCATGAAGCGGTCGTGCAGCGAGGTCCCCCAGCGCACGAAGCGGCCCCGCTGCGGCTCCCGCCAGAGCCAGGCGACGATGGCGCGCAGGAGAAGCTGCTGGGCGAGGCTCATGCGCGCATCGGGCGGCATCTCGAAGGAGCGAAATTCCAGGAGCCCGAGCCGCCCGGTCGCGCTGTCCGGCGAATAGAGCTTGTCGATGCAGATCTCGGCGCGATGCGTGTTGCCGGTGACGTCGACGAGGACGTTGCGGAACAGCCGGTCGACCAGCCAGAGCGGAAGCGGATCGCCGCCGGGCGGCGGCACCTGGGAGAGCGCGATCTCCAGCTCGTAGAGGCCGTCGTGCCGGGCCTCGTCCATGCGCGGGGCCTGGCTCGTCGGCCCGATATAGAGGCCGGAGAACAGGTAGGAGAGGGAAGGATGGCGCTGCCAGTAGAGGACGAGGCTCTTCAGGAGATCGGGACGGCGCAGGAAGGGTGAATCGGCGGGCGTTGCCCCGCCGAGCACCACGTGGTTGCCCCCGCCCGTCCCGGTATGGCGGCCGTCGATCATGAATTTCTCGGTGCCGAGCCGCAGCTCGCGCGCCTCCTCGTAGAGGCCGCTCGTGATGCCGACCGCCTCGCGCCAGCTCCCCGCCGCCTGGACGTTCACCTCGATCACGCCGGGATCGGGCGTGACCTTGATCACGTCGATCCGCGGATCGTGGGGCGGCCCGTAGCCCTCCAGATGGACCGGCCGGCCGATCGCCGCCGCCGCGTCCTCGATCACCCGCACGAGGTCGAGATAATCCTCGACCTTCTCCAGCGGCGGCATGAAGACGCACAGGATTCCCTCGCGCGGCTCGATCGCGAAGGCCGTCCGCACCGCGACCTTGCGGCGGGGCTTGCGGGAGGAGGTCGGACCCTGCCGCTCCCAGGCCAGCTCGCCCCGCGCCTCCGTCGGGTCCTGCGGCGAGTAATAGGGATAATGCTCCGGCGGCACATAGGGCAGCGAGGCGAGCGGCAGCCGGAGCCCCGCGGGCGAATCGCCGGGAAGGAGATAGATCGCGCCACGGCGCATCTCCCAGTCCTCCGAGACCCAGAGCCGGTCGCCGTCCTCGTGCAGGCAATAGAGCGGCAGCACGTAGCCCGTGGGCGTGCCGAGGCCGCGCTGGAAGACGCGCACGAGGCTCGCGCGCGCCTCGGGATCGGGGAGCTTCGGATCGTCCCAGGTGACGTTGGCGGGGAGCGCCGCCTCCCTGCCGAGCCACGCCACCGGGTCCTCGTAAAGGGGCTGGACGTGCTCGCCGAGATCGAGCCGGGCGGCGATCTCCCGCATCAGCGCCTCGGCCTCCGCGATGCCCGCCTCGCGCGGGCCGTCCTCGGCGGCGATCAGCGCCGGATCGCGCCAGACCGGCCTGCCGTCCCGGCGCCAATAGAGGCCGAAGGCCCAGCGCGGCAGGCTCTCGCCGGGATACCACTTGCCCTGCCCGTAATGGAGGAGGCCGCCGGGCGCGAAGCGCTCGCGCAGGCGGCGCGTCAGCTTGTCGGCGAGGGCCCGCTTCGTCGGGCCGAGGGCGGCGGTGTTCCACTCGGCCGACTGGAAATCGTCGATCGAGACGAAGGTCGGCTCTCCGCCCATGGTGAGGCGCACATCCTGCGCGGCGAGGTCGCGGTCGACGGCCTCCCCGAGGCTGTCCATGGCCGAAAAGCTCTCGTCCGAGAAGGGCTTGGTGACGCGCGGCGCCTCCGCGATGCGAGTGACATGCATCGCGAAGCCGAACTCGACCCCGGCCGGATCGGCCACGCCCGAGATCGGCGCCGCCGATTCGTAATGGGGCGTCGCCGCGAGCGGGATGTGGCCCTCCCCGCAAAGGAGGCCCGAAGTGGCGTCGAGCCCGACCCAACCCGCCCCCGGCACATAGACCTCGGCCCAGGCATGGAGATCGGTGAAATCGCTCGCCGCGCCCTGCGGCCCCTCGATCGTCGTGCGGTCAGGCACGAGCTGGATCAGGTAGCCCGAGACGAACCGCGCCGCGAGGCCGAGGCGGCGCAGCACCTGGACGAGGAGCCAGGCGCTGTCGCGGCAGGAGCCCGTGCCGAGGGCGAGGGTTTCCTCGGGGCTTTGGACGCCGGGCTCCATGCGCACGAGATAGCGGACGCGGTCGCGCACGAGGGCGTTGAGCGCGACGAGGAACTGCACCGTGTCCGGCTCGGACGGCAGGCCGGCCATGAAGGCATCGAGGGCCGGGCCTGCCTCTTCCGTCTCCAGGTAGCTCGCGAGGTCCCGGCGCAGGTCGTCGGGATAGGCGAAGGGCTGCGTCTGGGCGTAGCCCTCGACGAAGAAGTCGAACGGATTGATCACCGCCATCTCGGCCGTCAGGTCGACCTCGACGCGGAACTCGGTCGTCTTTTCGGGAAAGACGAAGCGGGCCAGCCAGTTGCCGCTCGGATCCTGCTGCCAGTTCACGAAATGCGGGGCGGGCGTGACCTTGAGGCTGTAGCTCGGGATGCGCGTGCGCGCATGCGGCGCGGGCCGGAGCCGGATGACGTGGGGACCGAGCGAGACCGGGCGGTCGTAGCTGTAGCTCGTGACATGGTGCAGGGCAGCGAGGATGGGCACGTCGGATCCGGGCGTTGAGACCTCCGGCGAGACTAGACGCGCCTTGTCGCCGCGTCAGCCTCGCCGGCCTTCCCGGATGCAGGAGGCGGGCCAGCCGTCGCGGCCTGGGGCCGGGGCGAAACAATTCGCGACATCGGGGCGAAACCCGGCGCCGCCATGGTGCGGGCGGCCGGCGTTTCGCCGCAGGCGGGGCCCTTGCAAAGCACTAAGGAAGTGCTTTATTTACTTCCATGAGTTCCACGCTCCCCGTCCAGACGACCCTGCGCTACGCTCTCGTCCCCGACGAGGCGGCGCGGCGGGCGATCGAGGCGACCTTCGCCGCCTATGCCGAGATGGGGCGGCTCCTGGCCGAGCTGCCGGGCGAGGCGGGGCGCAACCTCGTCGCCCTGCACGAGCGGGCCTATGAGCGCATCCGCGAGGCGACGGGCCTGCCCGCGCGGCTCGTGACGCTCGGCCTGCGCGACCTCACGTCCCGCGAGCCCGGCGCCCCGGCGAGCCTGCCGCTCGACGAGAAGCTCTTCGCCATCAAGGGTCCGGCGCTGCTCACCCTCGCGACCGTCGCGGGGCGCGTGAGCGTGCCCTACGACATCGCCGGCTACGCGCCGGGCTGGGACCCGGTCTTTCCCGCCCGGCTCGTCGCGCGGGGGGAATCCTACGAAATCCAGGTCGGCGTCGTGAGACGGGCGCCGCATGTCCAGGAGGGAGCCATGCAGGAAGGTGTGTTGTCGCGCATGGGACGGCTCATCGCCGGAATCGCGCATGCGACCATCGACAGGGTCGAGGATGCCGGCAAGGTCGCCGTCGTCGAGCAGGCGATCCGCGAGATCGACCAGGCCGCCGACCAGGCGCGAGCCGAGCTTGGCAAGGCCAAGGCCGAGGAATACCGCGTGAAGGCCCGCAAGGCCGAGATCGGGGCCGACCTCGCCTCGCTCGAGGAGAAGCTGCGCCTCGCCATCGCCGAGAACCGCGACGATCTCGCCAAGGCCGCCATCGCGCGCCAGATCGACCTCGAGGCGCAGGTCACCGCTCTCGACCGCACCCTCGCCGACGTCAGGGGAGAGATCGAGGAGGGCCAGCAGGCCCTCCAGGCGGTGCTCGCGACGCGCCGCGAGGCCGAGGCGCGGCTCGCCGATCTCGAGCGCAGCCTCGCCAAGCACGCGCCCGAGGAGATGTCCGGCGGGCGCAGCAAGGGACGCGCGAGCGAGGGCAGCGCCCGCGCTGCCGCCGCGATCGCGCGCGTCACGGGCGTCCCGGCCGGCGCCGGCTCCCAGGGGGTGGAACTCGACGAGCTGGACCGCCTCCACCGCGAGCGCGCCATCGCCGAGCGGCTCGCCCTCGCCAAGGGCAGCCGCTGAGCGGACGGGGCGTGCCATGGAACTCCTGCTCGCCGCCGAGGTCCGGCCTTTCGCCGTCGCCGCGATGCTGCTGGCCGGGCTCGTCGGCGTCGAGGTCGTCATGCTGCTGGTGGGGGCCTCGATCAGCGACCTCGTCGAGCATTCGCTCGACCACGGCCATGACGGCGGCGGGCTCAACTGGCTGAATGTCGGCCGCGTGCCCCTGCTCGTCCTGATCATGATCGCGCTCGGCGCCTTCGCGGGGACCGGCTTCGTGATCCAGGCCCTGGCCCGCGCCGCGGGCGCCCCCCTTTCGCCCGCGCTCGCGAGCCTCGGCGCGCTGGTCCTCGCCGTGCCGATGACCCGGATCGGCAGCCGGGCCGTCGCCCGCATCGTGCCGCGCGACGAGACCTATGCAGTCGAGCTGGCCGATCTCGTCGGGCGGACGGGCGAGGTCTCGCGCGGGCCGCTCGACCAGGGCCGGCCCGGCACCGTCCGCCTCAAGGACGCGCATGGCAACTGGCACAGCGTCCGCGCCCGCGCCGCGGCCGATTCCGCGCCGATGCCGACCGGCGCGGCCATCCTTCTCGTCGACCTTCGGGGCGGCGTCTTCACCGCCATCCCCGCGCCGCCGGACCTCGGCGGCTGAGCGGCCGGCCTTCCAGGGAGCGAAACCATGACCGCAGGCATGTACGAGATCATGATCCCCGCCGTGATCGGCCTCCTGGCGATCGTCGGCATCGGCGTCGTCCTCGCGACGCTCTATACGCGCTCGACGCGCGATCAGGCCTATGTCCGTACCGGGCTCGGCGGCCAGAAGGTCGTGCTGGACGGCGGCTCGGTGGTGCTGCCGATCTTCCACTCGATCGCCCGCGTGAACCTCAAGACGCTGCGCCTCGAAGTGCGGCGCGGCGAGGGCGACGCCCTCATCACCAAGGACCGCATGCGCGTCGATATCGGGGCGGAATTCTACGTGCGCGTAAAACCCGACGGCTCCTCGATCGCCCTCGCCGCCCAGACGCTCGGCGACCGCACCAACAATGCCGAGGAGCTGCGCCTTCTCATCGAGGCGAAATTCGTCGACGGCCTGCGCTCGGTCGCCGCCACCATGAATCTCGACGAGCTGCAGGAACAGCGCGCCGATTTCGTGAAGGCGGTGCAGGAGGCGGTGGGCGCGGACCTCCAGTCGAACGGCCTCGAGCTGGAATCGGTCTCGCTGACGCGGCTCGACCAGACCGACATCAAGCATTTCAACGCCAACAACTTCTTCGACGCCCAGGGCCTCGCGACGCTGACCCGCATCACCGAAACCCGCAAGAAGGAGCGCAACGAGATCGTCCGCGACACCGAGGTCGCCATCGCCCAGAAGGACCTCGATGCGAGGAAGCAGACCCTCGCCATCGAGCGCAACCAGCGCGAATCCGAGCTGAACCAGGAGCGCGACATCGCCAATATCGCGGCCGCGACGCGCGCGGAGACGGCGCGGCAGGAACAGGCCGCCCAACTCGCCGAGTCGGAAGCGCGGATCGACCGCGAGCGCGCCGTCGCCGAGCGCGAGGCGACGGCCAAGCAGGCCCGCGAATCGGCCAATATCGCCTCGACCCTCGCCGTGCAGCAGCGCGACACCGAGGCCAAGCGCGACCTCCAGCTCATCGCCCAGGACAGCGCCATCGCGGTCGCCGACCGCTCGCGCCAGGAATCGGAGGCCCGCGCGGCGGCCGAACAGGCCCGCGCCGTCGCCATCGCGGCGACCGAGAAGGTCGAGACGGCGAAATCCGTCGAGATCGCCGAGCGCGAGCGCCAGATCGCGATCATCGCGGCCAAGAAGCACGCCGAGACCGAGGCGACCTCCGTCACCGTCTCGGCCGATGCCGAGAAGCAGGCGGCGCATGACCGGGCCGAGGCGAGGCTCACCCTCGCGCGCGCCGACGCGGATGCCGCCACGATCGCCGCCAAGGGCATCGTCGATACCGGCAAGGCCAAGGCGGAGGCCGAGGCGCTGCTCATCGAGGCCAAGAACCGGATCTCGCGCGAGATCATCGAATTCGAGATCCTGCGCGAGCGCATCCGGATCGTCCCGCTCGCGCTGGCCGAGATCGTCAAGCCGGCCGAGAAGATCTCCGACATCCGCATCTTCGACACGGGCGGCATGCTCGGCCGGGGCGGCGAGGGCAACGGCTCGGGCGGCAGCGGGGGAGTCGGCATGGGCGAGGGCCTCGCCGGCCAGCTTCTCGCCTACAACGCGCAGAGCCCTGTCCTCGCGGAGCTGCTCAAGGCGGCCGGCTTCACGGGACCCGACGCGGTGGCGGCGCTCATGCGCGAGGCCGCCGGCGGACAGCCGGCGCCCGCCCGGGGGAAGGGAGCGTCCGATGGAGCCGCCGTGGGAGCGAGCTTCGCTCCGGCCGCCTCGTTCAGGCCATCCTCGCCGGGGACGGCGACGGACAAGGCCTGAACCGCGCCGGCTCTTGGCCGCCAGGATATCCACCGGCTATGAAGGTCCGCTGCCGCCCGAGGACTCCATGCCGGACAAAGAGTCGTATTCCAAGCTGCGCGCCGATCTCGGCGTGCTCGAGACGGTCGAGAGCGACAACATCGTGCGCTGGGACGGCGAGCGCCTCTATGTCGAGCAGGACGTCTATCACAACGGCCAGCTCGTCCATCGCAAGTATCGCCGCAACATCACCGAGCCCGTGGCCCGCGCCATCTCGGCCCTTCTCCTCGCCCGCACGCACTGAGCGGCGGGTCACGCCGCCTGAAGCCAGGTCCGCGCGGCATCGAGCTCGTCCGTATGAAAGGTGCGGATCTCGGCGGAGGTGAACAGGCGGCCGAAGCCGGCCGCGGCGCGGATCCAGGCCTGATCGGCGACGACGGCGACGTGGCTGATCTTCCCGGCCAGCGGGAAGGCGAGCTTCAGGTCCTGCCAGATCGCGGCCGGACCGATGCCGGCGAAGCCGGCGACGTTCTCCAGCACCTTGACGGTGCCCGAGACCTCGATGTCCCGCTCCATGCGGGCGCAGACATTCGTGATGTCGTCCTTGGTCACGGTCCCGCTCACCGTCAGCTCGACGAGGCCGGGACGGGAATTGTCGTAAGCGATCATGACCGCCTCCTCTGCGGAGGCAACGCGAGGAGAGGACGGGGGTTCGGCCTCAATGGGCCGCGTCCCAGTTCGCCCCGGCCCTGGCCTCGACGGCGAGCGGCACGCGCAACCGCACCGCCGGATGGGCGGCCTCCTCCATCACGCGCCGGATCACCGGCAGCGTCGCCTCGACCTCCCCGTCCGGGACCTCGAAGACGAGCTCGTCGTGGACCTGGAGCAGCATCCGCGCCGACAGCCCGGCCTCGGCCAGGGCGGCGTCCATGCGGATCATGGCGCGGCGGATGATGTCGGCGGCCGAGCCCTGGATGGGCGCGTTGATCGCCTGCCGCTCGACCGCCGCCCGCAGGGACGGGTTGGACGCCGTGATGTCCGGGTAATGGCAGATGCGGCCGAACAGCGTGCGCACATGGCCGTGCTCGCGGCAGAAGCGCTTGGTCTCGTCCATATAGGTCTTGATGCCGGGGAAGCGCTCGAAATAGCGGCGGATATAGTCGGACGCCTCGGCGCGCGCGATGCCGAGCTGGTTGGCGAGGCCGAAGGCCGAGATGCCGTAGATGATGCCGAAATTGATCGCCTTGGCCCGCCGCCTGATCTCGGGCGGCATGCCCGCCACCGGCACCCCGAACATCTCCGAGGCGGTGGTCGCGTGGATGTCGATGCCGCGGGCGAAGGATTCGACGAGCTGGGGGATGTCCGCCATGTGGGCGAGGACGCGCAGCTCGATCTGCGAGTAATCGGCCGAGACGAGTTTGGTGCCCGGCGCCGGCACGAAGGCGCGGCGGATCTTGCGGCCCTCCTCGGTGCGGATCGGGATGTTCTGGAGGTTCGGATCGGCCGAGGAGAGGCGGCCGGTCGTCGTCGCGGCGAGGGCGTAGGAGGTGTGGATGCGCCCGGTCGCCTCGTTGATATAGGTCGGCAGGGAATCGGTATAGGTCTTCAGCTTGGCGAGCTGGCGCCATTCCAGGACCTTGAGCGGCAGGGGATGGTCCGAGGTCTCGGCGAGATCCTCCAGAAGGCGCGCGCCGGTGGACCATTGGCCCGTCGCCGTCTTCTTCGCCCCCGGCAGGCCGAACTTGCCGAACAGGATGTCGGCGAGCTGCTTCGGGGAGCCGATGGTGAAGCGCTCTCCGGCCGTCTCGTAGACCTCCTCCTCCACCCGCGCGATGACCTGGGCGAAATCGCCCGACATGCGCGAGAGGATCTGGCGGTCCACCAGGATGCCGCGCTCCTCCATCCGGGCCAGCACCGGCACGAGGGGACGCTCCAGCGTCTCGTAGACGGTGGTCCGGCCCTCGGCCGCGAGGCGCGGCTTCAGCAGGCGGTGGAGGCGGATGGCGAGATCGGGCGCCCCGGCCGCATAGGCCGTGGCCCGGTCGAGCGGGGCGAGGTCGAAGCTTTTCGCCCCGCGGCCCTTGCCCGTGATCTCGACCAGCGGCATCGGCGCATGGCCGAGATAGAAGCCGGCCGCGGCCTCCGGTCCGTGATTGGCGAGGCCGGCCCGCCCGGCGTCGAGCGCATAGGAAACGAGCATCACGTCGTCGAGCGGCGCCATGTCGATCCCGTGGCGCCGCAAAACGAGGCAATCCGCCTTGATATTGTGCCCGATCTTCAGAACCGCGGGATCCTCCAGCAGCGGCTTCAGGCGCGCGAGCGCCTCGGCCGCGCCCATCTGCCCCGGCAGGGGGCCGTTGCTGAGCAGGTCCTCACCCGAGCGATGGGCGAGAGGCAGGTAGGCCGCCCTCCCAGGCTCCGGCGCGAGCGCGATGCCGACGATCTCCTGGCGCATCGGATCGGGGCCCGAGAGCTGGAGGTCGAGGGCGATCTCGCCGCGCTCGCGCGCGGCGTCGATCCAGCCATCCAGCTCGTCGAGGGCGCCGATGGCACAGTAGGCCGCCGCGTCCCAGGGCAGGGCCCGCAGGGCGGCGCGGCGGGATTCGACAAGAGCGGCGGGCGCCATCGCCCCCCCTCCCCCCTTGTGGGGGAGGTCGAGCGACGCCGAAGGCGTCGACCGGGAGGGGGGGCTCCCCGCGCCGGCATGTCCGCCCCCCTCCCGGTCGGCTGACGCCGACTCGACCTCCCCCACGAGGGGGGAGGGGGAGTCTCCGTCGAGCCATGTGCCGCTTGCCGCATCCCAGGGGCGGGAGAGAATGGGATCCGGCTCGATCTCCTCCGCCTCTACCTCGTAGAGGGCCGCGACGCGCTTGGCGAAAGCGTCGAGCCGCAAGGCCCTGGCGAAGGCGAGGAGGCGCCGAGGATCGAGATCCCCGAGCTTCGTCTCACCGAGCGGCACCTCGACCTCCATGTCGCAATCGAGCGTGACGAGCCGCTTCGAGAGGCGGGCGGCCTCGGCATGCGCGACCAGCGCCTCGCGCCGCTTCGGCTGCTTGATCTGCGGCGCCTTCTCGAGAAGCGTTTCGAGGTCGCCGTATTCGGTGATGAGCTGGGCGGCGGTCTTGATGCCGATTCCCGGCACGCCCGGGACGTTGTCGGTCGGATCGCCGATCAGCGCCTGGACGTCCGTGACATGCTCGGGCGGGACGCCGAACTTGTCGATCACCCCCTCCCGGTCGAGCCGGCGCTCGGGCCGGTAGCCGGGCTTGCCGGGAATGCCGCTCTCGAAGTCGTAGAAGGTCACACCCGGGCGGACCACCTGCATCAGGTCCTTGTCGGAGGAGACGATGAGCACCTCCGCCCCGTTCCGCGCCGCCTCGCAGGCATAGGTCGCGATGATGTCGTCCGCCTCGAAGCCGGCCTGCTCGATCGGCACAAGGCCGAAGGCGCGCACGGCCTCGCGCATGAGTGCGAATTGCGGAACCAGCTCGGCCGGCGGGTCGGGCCGGTGCGCCTTGTATCCGGCAAAGAGATCGGTGCGGAACGACGCCTCGGACTTGTCGAAGACGATGGCGAGATGGGTCGGCCTGATCCCGGTCGCCCCCTCCCGGATGAACTGCATGAGCTTCGTGCAGAAGAGCCGGACCGCGCCGGTCGGCAGCCCGTCTCCCGCCCGCGTATTGTATTTCCGGTCCTGGTTCATGGACTGGAAATAGGCGCGGAACACGAAGGACGAGCCGTCCACCAGGAAGACCTGGTCTCCGGGTCCGGGCATCTCGGGAGCTGGCGCGGTCATGGCGAGGAGATACCTGCTCGCGCCCCGCCGCGCCACCGCCCGCTGCGACGATGGGAACGGCGGCGGGGCATGGACGCGCGCGGCCTTTGCGGTCAGAACGGAGCGGGCATGCCGGTGTCCTTCCTCCGCAACCGCGTCTGGCCGCTCCAGGCCGTGGTGGCTCTCGTCTTCACGACGCTGATGGTCCTCTTCGCGGGCGGGCTCGTCCTCTACAACCATGCCCAGCTCACCCGCTTCGCCAAGCGCGAGGCCCATGCGAATTTCGACGCCGTCACCCGGATGGTCCGCAACGACCGGCTGGCGAACCGGCGCACATCCGAATTGCTGCTCGATTTCGGCACCTCGATCATCGACCCGGACATGCCCCGCGAGAAGTTGCAGGAGACGCTGCGCGGGCTGATGCGGGATGTCGAGCGGGCCATGCCCTCGACCTTCGGCATCTTCATCGCCTTTCCCGACGGCGGCCGGATCGGCGTCCAGGACGTCACCAGGGAGCGCCCGAAGGAGATTTTCGGCCTCGGCGGCAGCGCGGCCGTGCTGGGCGTCGAGGTCATCGACCGCTCCTCGGGCCATTCCATCGAGACCTGGACCCTCTACGACGAGCAGGGGCGCGAGGTCGCCCGGGCCGGCCCCTTCGCCGTCGATGACGACGCCCGCACCCGCGGCTGGTACGAGCGGGCGATCTCGACGCCGGCCACGATCGTCAGCCGGCCCTATGCCTTTGCGAACGCGCCCGGCGCGGGCATCACGATGGCGCGGGCGATGCCCGGCCATCCCGGCACCGTCTTCGGCATCGACGTCACGCTCGCCGATCTCGACCGCATCCTCGCCGAGGGACGCAAGCACGTGGCGGCGGAGGCGCTGATCTTCGATCGGGAAGGCCGGCTCATCGCGCATCCCGACGGCGCGGAGCTGCGCAAGCGCGCCCGGCCGATGCCTCCCGAGATCCTGCCCAGGATCGCCGATCTCGGCTCCCCCCTTCTCGCCGCGATGGTTCGGAGCTTCCTGGAATCGGGGGAGAACCGCGACACTCATTTCACCGTGCAGGGCCGGCCCTATATCGCCCGGTTCGAGGGAGCGGGCACCTCGATGGGCGACTACCTGCTCGGCCTCGCCGTGCCCGAGGATGTCCTGATGGGCGACGCCTATCGCATCCGCTTCGTGCTCCTCGTCTCGGCCGCCGTCGCCCTCCTGATCGCGCTTGCCCTGATTCTTCTCGCCGCCCGGCGCATCGTCGCCCCGCTCAAGCTCGCCTCCCAGGGGCTCGGCCACATCATGGAGCTTCGGTTCGGCCAGACCCGGCCGATCCGCTCGCGCATCGCCGAGGTGTCCGAACTCGGCCGCGCCGTCACGACCCTGGAGCCGCTGCTCCAGAACTTCGCGCGCTACGTGCCCTTCGCGGTGGTGCGCGGCATGATCGACGACACCTTTCCCACCGATCTCGGCGGCCGCCGGCAGACGATCTGCGTCTTCTTCTCCGATATCGAGGGCTTCACGGGCCTCGCCGAGACGCTCGATCCCGACACCCTGACGCACCGCACCTCGCGCTATTTCGCCGGGATCGGCGAGGAGATCGTGCGCTCCGGGGGAACGATCGACAAATATATCGGCGATTCCATCATGGCGTTCTGGAACGCGCCGGAGCCGCAGGAGGATTACGTCCGGCTCGCCTGTCTCGGCGCGCTCCGCGCCTCCCGCCGCATCGACCGGCTCAATGCGGAGCTGCGGGCGGAGGGGGCGGCCGAGATGCCGACGCGCTTCGGCCTGCATGTCGGGGAGGCGGTCGTCGGCAATATCGGCTCGGCCGACCGGATCAACTACACCGCCCTCGGCCATGCGGTGAACCTCGCCTCGCGGCTCGAGGGGCTGAACCGCGAATTCGGCACGACCATCCTCGTCAGCGAGGCGGTGGTCGAGGCGGCCGGACCGGGCTTCGTCTTCCGCCCCGTGGGCTCGACCGTCCCGCGCGGCGCCTCCCGGCCGATCAAGCTCTACGAGCTGGTGGGAGCCTGGATCGAGGGCGAGCCGGCCCTGGCTCCCCAGGGCGGGAGAATGCAGGCCGAGGCGAGGCTCGTTCTCCAGGAGCCGGGATAGGAAATTACAGCTTCTCGACCAGGACCGCCGAGCCGAGCCCGCCGGCCGCGGCGATCGCGGCGAGGCCGAGCGAGCCGGGAGGCGCCTCGCGCTCCATATCGGCCAGCAGCCGGACGAGGCTGACCGCGCCGGAAGCGCCGATCGGATGTCCGCGCGCGAGGCCGCCGCCGCCGCGGTTCAGGCATGCGGGTGCGATGCCCAGATCCGCCGCGAAGGCGAGAGCCAGGACCGCGAAGGCTTCGTGGACCTCGGCCCCCCAGAGCGCCGAGGAATCGCCGAGCAGCCGCGCAGCCGCCCGGGCGGCCCCCGCCATCGGCATTTCCGGCGCGGTGCCGACCTGGACGCCGCCGCGCCAGCGGAACCGGGGCCGCGCGCCGAGGAGCGCCGCAGCGTCCGGCGCCGCGAGGAGGATGAAGGCCGCGCCGTCCGCCTGCGGGGCGATGGCGAGCCGGCTGACCGCATGCGCGCCCGGATCGGCGGCCGGCGCGGGCTCGTCCGTCACGGCCTCGACCGGCATGCGCGCGGCGCGAACGGGGGTCAGGGCGCGGGCATAGCTGTCATGGTCCGCCTCGCCGATGGGGACGATCTCCCCCGCCATCTGCGCGCGGCCGGCGAGCGCCCGCTCGTGGCTGAGCCGGGCGAAGTCGTCCTGCGCCTCCCGCGAAATGCCCCGCCGCGCGGCATAGCGGGCGGCGGCGAGCAGCAGGTCGGGATCGCGCGCAGGATCGGGCGCGAAGGCCGGCCGCTCGTAGGACACCGGCGCCTCGCCGGCGTGGCGCGGGCGATGATGCCGCAGGGGCGAGCGGCTCCAGGCTTCGGCGCCCCCCGCCACGACCAGCCGGGCCTGTCCCGATGCGATCAGGCCGGCGCCGAGCGCGACGGCGTCCAGCCCCGAGCAGCATTGGGTATCGACCGAAAAGCCGGCGGTGCCGTCCGGCAGGCCGGCGGCGAGGGCGATCATGCGCGCCGGATTGCCGCCCGCGCCGAGCGCATTGCCGCAGACCACGGCGTCCACCGACGCGGCCTCGACGCCGCCGCGCGCCAGCAGGGCCCGCACGACCGGCGCGCCGATCTCGTGGGCCGCAAGCGAGGCCAGGGCGCCGCCCCGCGGCGTCACCGCACTGCGGGCCCAGCCGAGCAGCACCGGCGCATCCCGCCTCATGGAAGCGCAAGCCGCCAGGGCAGGATTCGCCAGCCCGGCGGTCCCTCGGGATGGGCCGCGAGCAGCCGCGCGAGGGCCGCGTGATCCGTCTTTCCGCTCACGGTGCGCGGCCAGCGATCGCAGACGAGGATGCGGCGCGGCGTCTTGTAGGGCTCGAGGCGCGCGCGGCACCACGCGGCCAATGTCGCGCGGTCGACGGGGGCGGCAAGCTCCAGCACCGCGACCGCCCGCAGGCCGCGCAGCGGGTCGGGCACAGCCTGGACCGAGACCGAGGCGACCGAGGGATGCGCGGCCAGGACGTGCTCCACCTCCTCGGGAAACAGGTTCTTGCCCTGCACGACGAACATGCGCTGGCGGCGCCCGGCGAGGTGAAGCAGGCCCTCGCCGTCGAGATGCCCCATGTCGCCGACCGATATCCAATCCCCGTCCCGCAGGAGCGCGGCGGGGCCATGGGCCGGCTCGGACGTCACGTAGCCCGTGAAGACCATGGGGCTGCGCACATAGATCAGCCCCGGCGCATGGTGGCCGGCACCCGGCGGCACGATGCGCAGCTCGACATTCGCGAAAGGCCGCCCCACCGCCTCGGCCGGCAGGTCGGCCCGGCTGTCCGTCCAGGCGATGAAGCTGGTCTCGGAGGTGCCGTAGAACTCGACGATGCGCGCATGGGGGAAGAGGGCCTGCAGGTGCGGCGTGCGCGCGCGGGGCCAGGGCGCGCCGCTGATCATCACGAGCTGTGTCGCCTCGACGGCGCGGGGGCCGTGGCGAGCGGCCTCCTCCAGCATCAGGATGAGCTGGCTCGGCACGGCGACGAGGCTTCGCGCATCGCCCCGCACGAGCGTCCGCAAGGCGGCACGGGCGGAGAAGCGCTGCTGGAGATGCGCGCCCACCCCGGTCCACAGGCCGAGCAGCGCGTTGAACAGGAACAGCGAATGCGAAAGCCGCCCCGGCGCCAGCACCGGCGTGCGCACCGCCGGGCCGAAAGCGTCGATGCAGGCTTCGAAGCTCGTGGTCCACGAGCGGTGGCTGCGGATAAAGCCCTTCGGCATCCCGGTGCTGCCGGAGGTGAAGCCGATATAGAACGATCCCTCCGGCAGGGCCGGGGCGGCGAGCAGTCGCTCCGCGACCTCGCGGCGCAACTGCGCGGGCCAGTCGGGATCGGCCACGGCGGCGACATGGCCCGCCGCCAGAATGGACAGGAATTCGACGAGCTGGTCGCCCGGTCCGAGTCCGGCATCGACCCACACGGCCCGGGGAGCGGGAGAGGCACCCTGAAAGGGGCCGGCGGCGACGCGCGCGGCCAGCTCCTCGAAGCTCAGGCGCAGCGTCCCGTCATCGATGGCCAATGCATCCGGCCTGCGCGCCGCCCAATGAGCCAGCGGCGCATGGACGCCAGGGCTCGGTTGCGCGTCCTCCCCCTTCCTCGTCATGACCGGGCGGAACGATCTGCCGGATTTCGTCTCAACGCGCATCCCCATCGGCCGCGAGGCGCGCTTTAAGCACGGAACGCGCGAGGCGCCAAAATGCGGCGGCGGCGCGGCTCGCGGCGATGCCGTCTCAGGCGCGGAGCCTGGCTCCGTAGCGCTCATGAGCCTTCATGATCATCCCTTCCGCCTCGGCGGCGTCGCCCCAGCGCAGGATGCGGACCCATTTCCCCTCTTCGAGGTCTTTGTAATGGGTGAAGAAATGCTCGATCTGCTTCAGCGTGATCTCGGGCAGGTCCCGCGCCTGCGCGACGGCGTCGTAGCGGCGTGTCAGCCGGCGCGCCGGAACCGCGATGATCTTCTCGTCCGGCCCCGCCTCGTCCTGCATGACGAGGACGCCGACGGGACGGACCGCGATGACGGCCCCCGGGACCAGGGCACGGCTGTTGGCGACGAGGACGTCGCAAGGGTCTCCGTCCTCGGAGAGCGTGCGCGGCATGAATCCGTAATTGCCCGGATAGCGCATCGGCGTGTGGAGGAAGCGGTCGACGACGAGTGCGCCCGACGCCTTGTCGAATTCGTACTTGATCGGCTCCCCGCCGATGGGCACCTCGATGACGACGTTGACTTCCGAGGGAGCCTTCGCGCCGAGGGACAACGCTTCGAGGTTCATCACCCGATCTCCTGCTTCGGCCGATCGCCCACGCACAGGAATCCTGCACGCGGAGCGCGGCGTCCGTAGGAGTCATCAGCCGGAACGGCGGTTTCGGGGGAACCCCATCCCCATCACCCCGAAAGCTAGGCCGGGCCGGCCATCCGGTCAATCCTTCGCATGCTCCGTCACAGGGCGATCCCCTTGCGCTCCCGGCCTGCCGGCCTACATTCGGGGCGGGGATGGAGTCCCCCGATACGCCCCGTCCGCTGATGACTCCTGCCTTTCCATTCGTGCGCCGCCCCACGGCGCCGAGGCAGGAGCGTCATGAGGACCGACCTTTCCGATCCCCGTCCCCTCGCGGCCGAGCCCAGGCTCGATCCGGCCGATGATCGCGGCCTCTCTCTGGGCCCCGCGTTCCGCAGCGTCCTGTTCCCGCCGGGCCGCGAGCCCGCGCAGCCGGACGAGCGCGAGGCGCCCGCCTGCTTCGCGGACCTGAACCTCGACAAGGTGGTCTCGGCCCTGGCGGCCGGGCGCGACGAGGAGGTCCTGCGCCCGATCTTCCATACGCCCCGGCGGAGCGAGGAGATCGTCCGCTACCGGCAAGCCGTCTTCGGAGATCTCGAGCGGCCGGAGGTGTTTCGGGTCTTCCCGCCCTTCTGCGAGGCGATGCGCGCGGTCCGGGCGGATCTCGCCCAGGCCGGGAAGATCACCTGGCTCTGCCACAGGCACATGGTGATGCTGCGCGCGGCCGCGACCTATTGCAGGGCGCTCGGGGACCTGCTGGCCGGGCTCCGCCCGCTTCGCCTGCGTTCCGAAGGACTCGCGGGCTTCACCGCCTATCTGGGCGAATTCGCCACGTCCCCGGGCTTCCGGAACTTCTCGGCGGAGACGGCATCTCTCTGCCAGAAGCTGTTCGGCCTCGATTACGGCATGCTTTTCCGCGGCGACAAGGTCACGGTGCGCAAATATGCGGGCGAGCCGGATTACACCGTGTCGATCCGCGAGAGATTCGCGAGGTTCAGGGAGGCCGAGATCGAGCCCGCCTCCCCGAAGACGCGCAAGGGCGAGGCCGCGCTCAACCACATCGAGGAGGGCATTCTCGAATTCGTGGGCCGGCTGTTTCCCGAGGAGTTCCGGCAGCTCGCGGATTACGCCCGGCGCCGCGGCTCCTTCATCGACGAGACCGTGGCGCGGCTCGACCGGGAGATCGGCTTCTTCGTCGCCTATCTCGACTTCATCGCGCCTCTCCGGCAGGCCGGCCTGCCCTTCTGCCATCCCGAGGTCTCGACCTCGTGCAAGGAGACGGAGGTGTCCCGCGGCTTCGACCTCGCCCTGGCCGCGAAGCTCGTCGGCGAGAGGGCGCCGGTCGTCTGCAACGATTTTCGCCTGTCGGGGCCCGAGAGGATGATCGTCGTGTCCGGCCCCAACCAGGGCGGCAAGACCACCTTCGCGCGCATGTTCGGCCAGTTGCACGTCCTGGCCGGGCTCGGCTGCCCCGTCCCCGGACGATCCGCCCGCCTCTTCCTCCCGGATGCGGTCTTCACGCATTTCGAGCGCGAAGAGGACATCGCGAACCTGCGCGGCAAGCTCGAGGACGAGCTGGTTCGCCTCCACGAGAGCTGCGAGGCGATGACGGCGAACAGCGTCGTCATCCTCAACGAGATCTTCAACTCGACGAGCCTCGACGACCAGGTCCTCCTCAGCCGGAAGATCCTCGACCGCATCCTCGCGGCCGATGCGATCGGCGTCTGCGTGACCTTCATCGACGCGCTCTCCACGCTGAGCGGGAAGACCGTCAGCATGGTCGCCGCGGTGCACCCCGAGGATCCCGCGCGCCGGACCTTCGAGCTGGTGCGCCGGCCCGCCGACGGGCTCGCCTATGCGCTGTCGCTCGCGCAGGCGCACGGCGTCACCTACGAGCGCCTGCGCGAGAGGGTCCGGCCATGAAGACCTTCCTCATGCATCCCGGCCGCGACTTCGAAACGGAGCCGGCCTCGACGGCCTCGAAAGAGTCCCTCCCCTTCGCCCAGGATATCGAGCTGGACGTCCTCCTGGACGCCGCGGCTTCCGGCGACCGCTTCCTGCGGGAGATCATGTCGGCGGCCTGCGCCCGCGCCTGGACCAACGACATCGCCACGATCCGCTATCGCCAGGAGATCCTGAAGGATTGCCTCGCCAATCCGGGCGTCGTCCGGGGCCTCTACGCCCTCGCCCTCGAGCCGTTCAGCCGCGAGCATAGCTGGAATTTCAGCCTCTACGGCCGCGATGCCGCCGTGATGGTCTCCAGCGGCGTGCGGACGCTCCAGGTCAGCCTCGACGTCCTCGAACGGCTCCGCAATCTCTGCCGCGACAACGCGGACCGCTTCGCCTCGCCCGGCTTCCGCCAGTTCTTCGCGACGCTCGAACGGAACCTCGACGACGCCTATCTCGCCGCCGCGCGGACCGATCTCGACACCCTGACCTTCCGCCACGGCCTTCTGCTCAGCGCCCGGCTCGGGGAAGGCGGCAAGGGCGTCGGGACGATGCTGCGCAAGCCCCAGAAGCGGGACCTGAACTGGATCGACCGGCTCCTCACGCCCGGGGCGAGGAGCTTCACCTTGCAGCTCCATCCCCGCGACGAGGCCGGGGCGCAGGCCTTCGCGGAGCTGGAAGGCCGGGGCCTCGTGCTCATCTGCGACGCGGTCTACGAATCCGCCGAGCACGTCCTCGGCTTCCTGAAGGCGCTGCGGGCGGAACTCGCCTTCTATCTCGGCGGCCTCAACCTGAAGGAAAGCCTCGACCGGATCGGCGAGACGGTCGCCTTTCCCGATCCGCAGGCCGAGCGCGGCCGCTTCCACTGCCGGAACCTGCGCGACGCATGCCTCGCCCTGACGATGGAGAAGCCGGTCGTCGGAAACGACGTCGCCGCGGACGGCAGGCCGCTCGTGATCGTGACCGGGGCCAATCGCGGCGGCAAGTCGACCTTCCTGCGGAGCGTGGGCCTCGCCCATCTGATGATGCAATGCGGCCTGTTCGTCACGGCCGAGTCCTTCTCGGCCTCGCTGCGCTCCGGGCTCTTCACGCATTGCAAGCGGGAGGAGGACCGCAGCATGCGCAGCGGAAAATTCGACGAGGAACTGGTCCGCATGAGCGCGATCGCGGACGAGATCCGCGAGGGGGCGCTCGTCCTCTTCAACGAATCCTTCGCCGCCACCCACGAGCGGGAGGGATCGGAAATCGCCCGGCAGATCGTCTCGGCCCTGCTGGAGCGGAACGTCACGGTCTTCTTCGTCTCGCACATGCACGCCTTCGCCCGCTCCTTCCTGGAGGACGGGCGAACCCTGTTCCTGCGCGCCGAGAGAGGGGAGGAAGGCCGCAGGACCTTCCGTCTCCGGGAAGGCGCGCCCGAGGCGAAAAGCTTCGGCGCCGATCTCTACCGGCGCATTTTCGAGCAGCCCGCTGCCATCTGAGGCCGGGTCAGGTCCGAAGAGCCCCGGTTTTCGCCATCTCCTCGATGCGATCCGCGCCGTAGCCGAGTTCCGCGAGGATCGAGGCGCCGTCCGCGCCGGGGGCGCGGGGCGGGCGGATCGCGGGGGCGGGCGTCCGCCCGAAGCGGGGGGCCGGGGCAGCCTGCAGGACGTCGCCCGCGCCCCTGACGAGCGTGCCCCGCGCCTTCAGCTGCGCGGCATGCTCCGATTCCGCGATCGTCAGCACGGGCGAGACGCAGGCGTCGGAGCCCTCGAAGATCGCCGCCCATTCGTCGCGGGTCCGTGTCCTGAACGCCGCCGCGAAGCGCGCGCCCTGCTCGGCCCAACGGCTGCGATGGTATTGCGCCTCGGCCGGCAGGCCGAGCCTCGCGCAGAACTCGGCATAGAATTGCGGCTCGAGGGGGCCGACCGCCATCGCCTTGCCGTCCGCCGTCTCGTAGCAGCGGTAGAAAGGGGCGCCGCCGTCGAGCAGGTTGCTCTCGCGCTCCGCCGACCACTCGCCGCGGGCGTGGAACATGTGGAAGATCGGCATCGTCGCCGCGACGCCGTCGACCATCGCGGCATCGACCACCTGCCCGCGCCCGGAACGCTGGCGCTCGATCAGCGCGGCCAGGATGCCGAAGATCAGGAACATCGTGCCGCCCCCGTAATCGCCGACGAAGTTCAGCGGCGGCACGGGCGGGGCGCCGCGCCGGCCCACCGCGTTCAAGGCTCCCGAGAGGGAGATGTAGTTGATGTCGTGCCCCGCGCTCCCGGCCCAGGGACCGTCCTGCCCCCAGCCCGTCATCCGGGCATAGACGAGGCGCGGATGGGCGGCGCAGATGTCGTCCGGCCCGAATCCGAGCCGCTCCATCACGCCCGGGCGGAAGCCCTCGATCAGCACGTCGGCGCGCGCGATCAGGCCGCGGCAGGCTTCGGCGGCCTCCGGCTTCTTGAGGTCCAGCGCGATCGAGCGCTTGTTCCGGCGGCTGATCTCGGTGGGATCGGCCGCGCCGGCCTCGCAGGCCTTGCCGGTCGCACCGGCCGCGCGGTCGACGCAGATCACCTCCGCCCCGAGATCGGCCAGCAGTTGCGCGGCCAGGGGGGCGGGGCCGAGCCCCGCCATCTCGACGATGCGAATCCCCGCGAGCGGGCCGGCCGATGGCATCCGATATTCCCGTTCCCGATGGCGGGAGGCGCCGCGCCTCAGTCGCGCCGGAAGATCACGCTGGCCACCCAGCCGAAGCCGAGGGACAGAATGCCGATGAGGAACGCATAAAGGAAGGACCGATCCTGCGACAGGTAGGAGATGCGCTCCTCGAATCCCTTCTTCACCACCTCGAAGCTCGCGACGCGCCGGGCCACCAGCTTCTCGCCCGAGAGGATCACCACCTCGACCTCGTAATTCCCGGTGGGCGCGGTGGCCGGGATCGGCACCGCGGCCCGGAAGAACCCGTCCGCCACGAAGACCACCCCGCGCATGTCCTGCCGCCAGAGCCCTTCCTTCGTCTTCAGCCGGATCAGCGCCTCCCGGAACGGATCCTGCTCGGCGGTCTGCTCGAAGGTCATTTCCGGCGCGTGGACGATCTCGGCCAGGCCGAGGCGCAGGCGCCGGCGCACGGCCGGCGTCGCGATCTCCGAAAGCGGGCGGGAGGTCGCCACGCCGAGCACCGTGGGAACCGCGACGAATTTCTGCTGGCTCCGGTTGATCCAGAGCGGGCCCACGCGCTCCTTCTGGCGGACCGTCATGCTCTCGCGCGGGCCCCGCACGGTGACCACGACATCGGTCGTCGCGGCGGGGGCGGGCTTGCGGTCGTCGCGCTCGACGACGCCGAAGAGCGCGAGCCGCGTGCCCGTATAGTTCGAGCCGATCGCGATCTCGTTCTCGGACAGCGACACCACCACCCGCTCCGCGCGCGCCGGAGAGACCCCGAAGAGGAGGGCGGCGAGAAGCGGGACGGCGAGGCGCGAGGGGGCGCTCATCGCCGGCTCTCCGGCACGTAGATCGAGAACGGCTCGGCCGGCTTGAGGATCACCTCGACCCCGAACCGGATGCCGACCGCGAGGACGAGGGCGCCGAGCAGGATGCGGAACAAGTCCGCCCGGATGGCCCGCCCGGTCCGGGCGCCGAACTGGGCGCCGAACACGCCGCCGACGATCAGCATGATCGCGAGGACGATGTCGACCGCCCCGTTGAAGGCGGCCTGGAGGATGACGGCGAGGAGCGACGTGCACAGCACCTGGAGCTGGGAGGTGCCGATCACCACCGCCGTCGGCACGCGGAACAGATAGAGGAGGGCGGGGACCATGATGAAGCCGCCGCCGATGCCCAGGATCGTGCCCGCGAAGCCGACGAGGAGCGACAGGCCCGCGACGGGCAGGACGCTGACATAGAGCTTCGAGCGCGGAAACTTCATGCGCAGGGGCAGGCCGAAGATGGCCGGATGGCCCCCGGCCCGCCGCCGCGGCTTCACGATGCCGCGGCGGCGCGCCAGGAAGTCGCGCACGCTCTCGATCAGCATCAGGGAGCCGATCGCCGTGAAGAGGGTGACGTAGGAGAGGACGACGACGAGGTCGAGCTGGCCCGCCCGCCGCATGGCCGCGAAGGCCCAGACGCCGACCACCGTGCCGACGAAGCCGCCGAGGGTGAGGACGGTGGCGAGCTTGAGGTCGATCGCGTCCCGCCGCCAGGCCGCGAGGGCGCTCGTCGTGGAGGAGGCGGCGATCTGGGCGGACTGGGTGGCGACCGCGACGGCGGGGGGGATGCCGAGGAAGATGAGGAGCGGCGTCATCAGGAAGCCGCCGCCGATGCCGAACATGCCCGAGACGAAACCGACCGCCGCGCCCATCGCGAGGATCAGCATGACGCTGACCGGCATCTCGGCGATCGGGAGATAGACCTGCACCTTGCCCTTCCGAAAAACCCGGCGCCCGCGCGAAAGCGGCGGGCGCAATGCGGCGCCCGCTTAGCCAGCCTCTAGCTGAACGATCGCTGAGCGCCGAGCCCGCCCGGCGCAGGGCTCGGCTCAGATCCGTGCTTCTTTCGAATGACGCCGGCCGGCGGAGAGGGGCTCGGTGAACCCCTTGGGCGGCACCAGCACCTCGTTGGCCGAGACCGCCGCCGGGGCGGCCTGCCAGCTCTCGACGCCGGCCTTGGCCCGGGCGAGGTCGGCCGGGGAGAGGCGCCGGCCCACGTCGTCGCGCTTCCTGGCCGCATCCTCGTCGCCCTGCTGCGCGGCGATGGCGAGCCAGTGATAGGCGCGGGCGAAATCCTGCGAGGTGCCGAGGCCCCGCGCATAGAGGACGGCGAGGTTGAACTGGCTGTCCTTGACGCCGTGCTCGGCGGCCTTGGAAAACCACTCGACGGCCCCCGCATAATCGGGCTTGCCCCCTGCGCCATCCGCCAGCAGGACGGCGAGATTGTGCATGGCCCGCACGTTCCCGCCCGCGGCGGCGCGCCGATACCAGCTCTTCGCCTTCTCGATATCCCTCGGCACGCCCAGCCCGCGCTCGTAGCTGTTGCCGAGGCGGTATTGCGCCGGGACCAGCCCCTTCTCGGCCGCCTTGCCGAACAGGCTCGCCGCCATCTTCGGATCGCGCGCCACGCCGCGGCCATCGGCCGCCCGGGCGGCGAGATCGTACAGCGCCACGGGATCGCCCCGGTCGGCGGCCTCCTTGAGCCCGACCGGAAGCAGGGCCGCCGAATCGCCGGCATTGGCCTGCCGCGCCTGGACGAGCGGCGCCGGAGCGGCGATGCGAGCCGGCTCCTTGGGAGCCGCCGCTTCCGGCGCAGCCGGGGGCGCCGTCTCCGGCGCGGGCGCGATCGATTGGGTCGTCACCGGATCGGCGACGGGAGGGGGAGCCGGATTCGTCGCCGCCGTGACTTCGGCGCGCTCCTCGATCCGCTCGGCCGCCGCGACCGGCGCGGCCGGCGCCTCGGCGGCCGGCCGGCGGCTCGCGACGACGGGAGCGGCCGGTGCGACCGGCTTCGCGGCCGTCACCGTGACAGTGGCGCCCGGGAGCCGGTCGGCCATCTGGGTCCTGACGATCTGCACCGTCCCGAGCGCCAGAACGATGGCGGCGGCCGCGAGCAGCAGCGGACGACGCTTGGAATCGATCAGCGCCCGCACGCGTCCGAGCATGTCCGAGGGCGACATCGTCCCGCGCGCGCCGGCCTTCGCCGCCGGGCGGGCCTTCGCCGCGCTGGCGGATTCGGCCGCCGCCGCCTGGGCCGCGCGGCGCGCCGCCGCGATGAAGCTCGACTTGATGTCCGGGGAGTCGATCGCCGCGGCCGCGGCCGCGATCGCATCCGCCGTCGACGGCCTGGGCGTGCCGCGAGGACGGACGGGCGGACGGGCCGCGCCGGGCTCGAGCAGCACCTCGTCGGCGGGAGGCGGCGCGAGCGGGGCGTCGGCCTCCGCCGGAAGGGAGGCGGCGGGGCGCTGGAGCGGGGCCGCCGCCGCAGGCTCCTCCGCCCAGGACGGCGCGGCAGGAGGCGGAGCCGCGGCGGGACGCCGACTCTCGGCAGGGTGCCGCCCCTCGGCAGGGAGCCGGCCTTCGGCCGGGCCGGACCCGCTTTCGAGCGAGGACAGCCGCGTCATGACGTCGGAGAGCGCGGACTGCACCGCGGACAGGCTCTGGCGCGTGCGCTCCTCGGCGACGGCGTAGCGGTCGCCGATCTCCACGAGATGGCGCTCGACCTCGGCCGCCACCGGCATGGAATCGATCGTCTCGGCCACGGCCGTCCGGGCGGCATGCTCGGCCGCCTCGATGGCGCCGTCGCGCCAGGAGGAGACCTGGTCGAGGATCGCGGACATCGAGCGCTCGAGCCCGGCAATGGCGGGATCGCGGCTCGGCGCCTCTCCCATCCGCGCGGCGATGGCCTGGATCTGGCGCTCCAGATGGTCGAGCGCCTCCGGGTCGGAAACCCGGCGCTCGACCCGCTCGATCTTGTCGACCAGGGCGGTGAGCGTGGCCTCGATGGGGCGGCCGATTTCGCGCAGGGCCTTGGCGGCCTCCTCGCGCGGGCTGGAGGTGCGCGCCAGGGACTCGAGGGAGGCGCGAAGCTCCTCGACCGCGCCGCGAAGCGTCTCGAATTCGCGCGGAGCCACCTGCCGGCCGCCGATCTCCGCGATCTCGCGGCGGATGGCCGAAAGCTGCTGGTCCACGGCGCCGAGCGCCCGCGGGGCGTTCGCCTCGGCGAGGCCGCGGCGGACTTGCTCGATCTGGTCCGACAGCGAGACGATCACCGAGGGATCGACGCCGCCATCGGCCACGCGGTCGAGCTTGCGCGAGAGGCTCTGGATGCCCTGCGCGATCGGCGCCATATCGACGACGGGCGCCGGCTTCTGCTCGGAGAGCCGGCGGATCTCCGCCTGCAACCCCGCGAGATCGGGGGCCGGGCGATGCTCGGAGAGCCGACGGATCTCGGACTGGAGCGCGGCGATCTCCTGGCTGGCGGTGGATTTCTCGCCGGCCCGGCGCAGCTCCATGATGTCTTCGGTGAGGGATTGCAGCCCCTTCTCCAGCCGCGAGAGATCGTCGCGGCGCGCCACCTCGGCCATCGAGCGCCGCAGCGTCTCGACCTCGCGCTGGACCTGCTGCTCCTTCTCGCCCGGCACCGGCATCTCGTTGATGCGGGTGGCGAGCTGGGAGATCTCCTGCCGGAGCGTGGTGAGCATCGCGGTCTGGGAACGGGCCAGGGTGCCGAGAGCCGGCAGCCCCGAGGGGCGGCGCATCTCGGGGGGATCGCGCTCCAGACGGGTCTGATGGGACCTGATCTCCTCCACGGCCGATTTCAGCTCCGCGCCGGATTTCAGCGGCCGGCGGCCGGCCGTTCCGGGCGCGGCGCCCAGCCTTCCGGCGACCTCGCCGAGCCGCGCCTCGAAGCCGCGCAGCGTCTCGTCGAGATCGGGGATGGCGCGGGCGGAGGAGCGCTGGCCCTGATCGGAGAGCCGGTCCTCGAGGCGCCGGATGGCGGCCAGGGCTTCGGACAATGTCCCGTCCCCCGATTCGGGACGGGCGGCGGAGTCGGGGCGGCCGGCCGCCGGCGCGGCCCCGGCGAGCTGTTGCTGGGCCTTCTCGATCCAGCTCGCGACCGAGTCGAGCGTCTCGGACATCCGCGAGGGCGCCTCCGGCTCCTGATCCTGCCCCGGGCCATGGCGATACTCCTCGCGCGGCCACGACTCCCGATGCGTGTCCCGCCGCTGCCCGCGGCCCTGCGCCTCGGCGTCGGCCCGGCCATGGCTCTCCTCCGCCTCCCGGCGCGGGTGGCCCTCGCGCCGCGCGCCGAAGCGCGAATCGTCGTCCGGCGAGGAGCCGAAATCGCTGGAGCGAACGTGCCTTCTCATCATCGCGGCGGCACTCACGTCGGAGGCGGGACGTCTCGAACCGGCCACCCGGCCCCGCGGCGGATGGCGTCGCGTGATCGGAGAGATCCTTGCCGGATTCCCCCCTTGCCACGAGATATTCCCGACCTTTGCGGGTCAGGGTAAACACCGGGTTAATTGGTTAACGCTTTCCGGGCAGGCGCCGGCAGGTCCTGCTCGCGAGGTCGTGTTTACGGTTCGGACCCCATAGATTGCGGACCGGGCCGCTGGGCCGAGGCGGGGAGAAGCACGATGGCGATCTACAAGGCGCCCGTGGAGGACGTCCTGTTCATTCTCGGGGAGGTGCTGCACTACGAGCGGTACAGCAACCTTCCCGGCTTCTCCGACGCGCCCCCGGATGTCCTGGAGGCGATTCTCGCCGAGGGGGCGAAGCTCTGCGAGGAGGCGATCCAGCCCCTCAACGCCGTCGGCGACCGGGAGGGCTGCACGCGCCATCCCGACGGCTCCGTGACGACGCCGGCGGGCTTCAAGGCGGCCTACGACGCCTATCGGAACGGCGGCTGGCTCGGCCTGTCGGCGCCCGCGGACTATGGCGGCCAGGGCCTGCCGATGACGCTGAACACCGTCATGCAGGAATTCATCTCCTCCGCGAACCTCGCCTTCGGCATGTATCCGGGCCTGACGCAGGGCGCGATCGCGGCCCTCCTCGTCCACGGCTCGCAGGAGCAGAAGCGGACCTACCTGCCGAAGATGATCACCGGCGAATGGGCCGGCACCATGAACCTGACCGAGCCCCATTGCGGCACCGATCTCGGCCTCCTCAAGACGAAGGCGGTGCCGCAGCCGGACGGCTCCTACGCCCTTTCGGGCACCAAGATCTTCATCTCGGCCGGCGAGCACGACCTCGCCGAGAACATCATCCATCTCGTCCTCGCGCGGATCGAGGGGGCGCCGGAGGGCACGCGGGGCATCTCGCTCTTCGTCGTGCCGAAATTCCTGGTCCAGGCGGACGGCGCCCTCGGCGCGCACAACGGCGTCTCCTGCGGCTCGATCGAGCACAAGATGGGCATCCACGGCAACGCGACCTGCGTGATGAACTACGACGGCGCCAGGGGCTGGCTCGTCGGGGGCGAGAACAAGGGCCTCGCCGCCATGTTCGTGATGATGAACGAGGCGCGGCTCGCGGTCGGCATGCAGGGGCTCTCCCAGTCCGAGGTCGCCTGCCAGAACGCCGCCGCCTATGCGCGGGAGCGTCTCCAGGGCCGCGCGCTGACCGGGCCGAAATTCCCGGACAAGCCGGCCGATCCGATCATCGTCCATCCCGACGTGCGCCGGACCCTCTTGCAGATCCGCGCCTTCAACGAGGGCGCCCGGGCGCTCGCGCTCTGGGCGGCGCTCTCCTCCGACGTCGCCCATCGCTCGCCGGATCCCAAGGAGCGGCAAGCGGCGGACGACCGGCTCCAGCTCCTGACCCCCGTCATCAAGGGCGTCTTCACCGAGCTCGGCTTCGCCAATGCCGTCCAGGCGCAGCAGGTCTTCGGCGGCCACGGCTATATCGAGGAGACGGGCATGTCGCAGTTCGTGCGCGATGCCCGCATCACCATGGTCTATGAAGGCGCCAACGGCGTCCAGGCCATGGATCTCGTCGGCCGCAAGCTCGGCCGCGACGGGGGCCGGGCCGTCATGACCTTCTTCGGCGAGGTGGCCGCCTTCTGCCGCGAGAACGCCGGGGAGGAGGCGCTGAAGCCTTTCGTCGCCTCCCTCGCCAAGAGCCTGGAGCACGCTCAGGCGAGCGCGATGTGGTTCGCCCAGAACGCCATGGCCAAGCCCGACAATGCCGGCGCGGGCGCGACCGACTTCATGCATCTCCTGGGCCTTCTCGCCATGGGCTACATGTGGGGCCGCATGGCCAAGGCGGCGCTGGCGAAGAAGGCGGCGGGCGAGGATCCGGGCGGGCGCATGGAGGCGAAGCTGATCACGGCCCGCTTCTTCGCCGAGCACATGCTGCCCGAGACGAGCCTTCGCTATCGCCGCATCCAGGCCGGCGCCAGCGCCGTCATGGCGATGCCGGCGGAGATGTTCTAGAGGCTGTCACGACGCTTCGCTGAGAGGACGAGGATCATGCGGGCCTTCCTGATCGCGCTTCTGTGCATGACCGTCTCGACGGCGGCGCTCGCGACGGACACGCTGAAGCGGGTCCGCGAGACGGGCACGCTGCGGCTCGGCGTGCGGTCCGACGCGCCGCCCTATTCCTACCGGGCGGCCAACGGCGATCCGGCCGGCTATATCGTCGATCTCTGCCGGGAGGTCGCAGCCGCCATCGCGAAGGCGGAGAAGGTCCCCTCGCTGAAGATCGACTATGTCGACGTCTCCTCGACGACCCGCCTGACCGCGGTGCGGGACGGCAAGGTCGATCTTCTCTGCGACCCGACCTCGATGACGATGTCGCGCCGCTCCCTGGTGGATTTCTCGCTGCCGACCTTCATCGACGGCGCCGGCGTGCTGCATCGGGCCAACGAATCGTACCGGCTCGAGGATCTGGACGGCAAGAAGATCGGCGTCCTCCAGGGCACGACGACCGAGGAATCCCTGCGCTCGACCCTGGCGCAGCTCGGAACCAAGGTCGAGATCGTCCCCATGCAGACTCATCCCGAGGGGGTGCGCAGCCTCTCCGCGGGAAAGATCGACGCCTATTTCGGCGATCGCGGCATCCTCAGCTATCACCTGATCAACAGCCGGGCCTCCACCGCCCTGAAGCTCGCCGACCAGTACTACACCTTCGAGACCTATGCGCTGGCCCTGCCGCGCGGCGACGAGAAGCTGCGCCTGCTCGTCGATGCCACGCTGGCGGATCTCTACCGCACGGACCGCGTGAAGAAGATCTACAACCAGAGCTTCGGGACCTTCCCGCCCGACCAGTTCATCCGGGCGCTCTTCGTCATCAACGGCGTGCCGAAATAGGGAGCGGTTCTCCCCGCCAGCGGCAGGGCTATCGCATCTGGCGGCTTCCGCCGCGCCGCCCCTCCCCCGAGGCCCGGCCCTGGTCGCGAAGCTCGGCGAGCGCGCGGCGCAGGCCGTGCAACTGGTCCATCAGGTGGAGCACCACGTCGACGCCCTCGTGATTGACGCCGAGGTCGCGGATCAATTCCTGGATGAGATGGGCGCGGGCGACGTCGCGGTCCGAGAAGCGGGAGCCGGCCGGCGTCTCCGCCGGGACGAGCCATTGCCGCTCGATCCAGAATTCCAGCGTCTGGACCTGGAGTCCCGAGGAGGTCAGGAATTCCTGCTTGGTCATGATCATGACGCGCCGGCCTCACGGGGATTGTGGTCCTTGCCCTGGCTCCACTTCGCCACGAACTCCTCGAGCTCGGGATCGGGGGACTTGGGCAGCACCACCTTCAGCTTGACGTATTGATCGCCGTGGCCGCCCTCGCGGCGGGGAGCCCCCTTGCCTTTCAGGCGCAGCCTCGTGCCCGTATTCGAGCCTTTCGGCACCGCCATCGACACCTCGCCGGTCGGGGTCGGGACGATGACGCGCCCGCCCAGGATCGCCTCGGCGAGCGAGACGGGAAGCTCGAGCGTGATGTCGTCGCCCTCGCGCGTGAAGCGCGGATCGGGCAGCACCTCCACCTCGATGAGGGCGTCGCCGGGGCCGCCCGTCCCGGCGCCCGGCGCCCCCTTGCCCTTGAGGCGCAGGACCTGCCCGTCGAGCATGCCGGGGGGAATCTTGACGTCGAGCGTGCCGCCCTCGGGCAGCGTCAGGCGCTTCGTCGCCCCCGCGATCGATTCGGAGAACTCGATCGGCAGCCGGTAATGGAGATCGGCGCCCCGCCGGTTCGCGCGGGCCCGCTGCCCGCGCCGCAGGAGTTCCGCGAAGGCGTCGTCGGCCTCCGCGAAATCGGCGAAGCCGGCATTGCTCGTATAGGCGTGGCCGTCATCCTCCGCCGCGAAGTCGCGGTAATAGCGATATTGCGGCTTCTCCGCCCCGGCGGCATCGATCTCGCCGGCATCGAAGCGCCGGCGCTTCTCGGCATCGCCGAGGAGGTCGTAGGCGCCCGCGACCTCCTTGAACTTCTCCTCGGCCGCCTTGTCGCCGGGATTGAGATCCGGGTGCAGCTTCTTGGCGAGGCCCCGATAGGCCTTCTGGATCTCGGCCGCCGTTGCGGTCCGGGCGACGCCGAGAACCTCGTAGGGGTCCCTCACGGCGCATTCCCCCGCTCGTCCGCGGCACCGTCGGCCAAGGTCATCGAGACGCCCTCGATCTTCATCGCCCGCCCCGGCGGCGGCGCGGCCGGAGCCTATCCGCCGCGCCCCGCCCCGCCAAGATCGCCCCCGCCCCCTCCCGATGGAAAACGGATGGCCCGTTCAATCCGTCACCCTGCGGCCTTATCCTGCCGGGATCGCGAGGGATGGCGAGGGACCGAATGACGGCACGCAACTGCATTCTGATCGGCGCCCCGGTCCAGGACGGGGCGGGCCGGCTCGGCTGCGACATGGGGCCCAGCGCCTATCGCGCCGCCGGCCTGCGCGAGACCCTGGCGGAACTGGGCCTCGCGGTGGAGGATCGCGGCAATCTCGCCCCGGCGCCCTTCCGGAACCTGTCCCATCCCAACCCGGCGATCCGCAACCTCGCGGCCTTCGACGCCTGGACGCGCGCCCTCGACGAGGCCGCCTTCGCGGCGAGCGGCGCGGGGCTGCCGATCTTCCTCGGTGGGGACCATTCGCTGTCGGCGGGCACGGTGGCGGGGATGGCGCGGCGGGCGCGGCACGAGGGACGCGAATTCTTCGTGCTCTGGCTCGATTCCCATCCCGATTTCCACACGCTGGAGACGACGACGAGCGGCAATCTCCACGGCGTCCCCATGGCCTATGTCACGGGCCTCCCCGGCTTCGGCGATGTCCTGCCCGCGCCGGCCGCGCCCGTGCGGCCGGAGAACGTCTGCATGATCGGCATCCGCAGCGTCGATCCCGCCGAGCGCCGGGCGCTGGCCGGGACGGGCGTCTTCGTCTGCGACATGCGCGCGATCGACGAGAACGGCATCGCGGTGCTGCTGCGCCGCTTCCTCGACCGCGTCGAGGCGGTGGACGGGATGATTCACGTCTCCCTCGACGTCGATTTCCTCGACCCCGCCATCGCGCCCGGCGTCGGCACGACGGTGCCGGGCGGGGCCACCTTCCGCGAGGCGCACCTGGCGATGGAGATGCTGCACGACAGCGGCCGGGTCTCCTCGCTCGACCTCGTCGAGCTGAACCCCTTCCTGGACGAGCGCGGGCGCACCGCGCTGCTCATGGCCGATCTCGCCGCAAGCCTGATGGGCCGCAAGATCCTCGACCGTCCGACCAGGAGCTACTGAGCCATGCAGGCCCGGCTGAACATCGTCCCCTTCGTCAGCGTCGACCACATGATGAAGCTCGTGCTCGCGACCGGCGTCGAGCGCTTCATCAAGGAGCTGGCGGGCGTCATCGAGGAGGATTTCCGGCGCTGGCACGTTTTCGACAAGAAGCCGCGCATCGCCTCCCATTCCGCCAAGGGGGTCATCGAGCTGATGCCGACCTCGGACGGCACCACCTACGGCTTCAAATACGTCAACGGCCATCCGGCGAACATGCGCGAGGGACGCCAGACGGTGACGGCCTTCGGGGTGCTCGCCGATGTCGGCAGCGGCTATCCGATGCTGCTCACCGAGATGACCATCCTCACGGCCCTGCGCACCGCCGCAACCTCGGCCCTCGCCGGCTCCCGTCTCGCCCGCAGGGATGCGCGCACCATGGCGGTGATCGGCAACGGGGCGCAGGCCGAGTTCCAGGCCCTCGCCTTCAAGGCGCTGCTCGGGATCGACCGGCTCCGGCTCTACGACATCGACCCCACCGCGACGGCGAAATGCGTGCGCAACCTCTCGAGGTTCGGCTTCGAGATGCGATCCTGCTCCAGCGTCGAGGAGGCGGTCCAGGGCGCCGACATCGTGACGACGGTGACGGCGGACAAGCGCAACGCCACGATCCTGACCGACAATCTCGTCGGTGCGGGCCTCCACATCAACGCCGTGGGCGGGGACAGCCCAGGCAAGACCGAGCTGCATGCCGACATCCTGCACCGCTCCGACATCTTCGTCGAATATGCCCCGCAGACGCGGATCGAGGGCGAGATCCAGCAGCTCGCCCACGACCATCCCGTCACCGAGCTGGCGGAGGTGATCGCCGGACGCGCGCCGGGGCGGCGCGATGCCGGGCAGATCACGCTCTTCGATTCGGTCGGGTTCGCCGTCGAGGATTTCTCGGCGCTCCGCTATGTGCGCGCGAAGCTCGAAGGCACGGGCTTCTTCGAGGAGCTGGACCTCCTCGCGGATCCCGACGAGCCGCGCGACCTCTTCGGCATGCTGCTGCGGGCGGCCTGATCCCGGCGATCACTCGGGCGCCCTGCGGCAGCGCCAGGTTCCGTCCGCAGCCTTCGAGAGCTGCCACGTCCTGCCCTCGACGGCATGCTTCCTGGCCGTCCGGTAGGGAGGCACATGGAGCAGGATGTCTTCGCCCTCCATCCGGCATTCGGACATCACGATGGTCCCATCGGAGAATTCGACGAGGCATCCCGGCCCCGGCTCGCCATCCTCCTCGACCGAGACGCGGCTGCCGGGAAATGCGTGGCTATGGGTGAAGACGAAGCGCATCGGATGTCTCCTGCCGCCCGGGGACCGCGTCCGCAGGCGAGCGGCGGCGGGGACAGGAGCTCCGCCTCCCGTCCACGGCTATTTTCCAGCCGTCGCGACCAGGGCGTTGAGGCGGTTGCGATCGAGCTTCCCGCGCGTCTTGGGCTCGGCCTCCGCCGGACGGGGAGCGCCCGCGCTCATCCGCAGCATGCGGTCGATCTCGCCGCGGCGCACGAGCCCCGCCGAATGCCAGCCCGCGATCACCGTCAGACATCCGACCACGAGGCAGGCCATCAGAGAGCGCAGGCCGAGCCTGCGCCATGCCCGGGGGCGGGCGGGCGGCTGGGGGGGGGGGGGCGGCGCTTGGGGGGCGGGGGCTGGGCGGCGGGGCTGGCGGGGCGAGGCCATGCCCGATCCTCCCGCATCGCCCTTAGCGAGCCGATAATGGCGACCGGGCTTCCCGGCGGAATGTGGCCCGCGAGCGATGGACGCGGGCGGGAAGCGATGCGAGATACGGCCGCGACAGACGGGTGCCCCGCATCGTGACGACCGAATCCGAGCCGCGCCTCCAGGCGCTGCGAGCCTTCCTGACCGATCTCGGCCAGTCCCTCCAGGCCGATTTCTCCCTGAAGCTGTGGGACGGCTCGCATGTCCCGCTGGGGCCGGGCGCGCGGGACGATCTCAGCATCGCGATCAACTCGCCGCGGGCGATCACGCGCCTCCTCCGGCGCCCCCGCCTCTCGACCCTGATCGACCTGTCGGCCGAGGGCCTGATCACGATCGAGGGCGGCACGCTGCTCGACATCGCGGCCCGGCGCGGCGGCGCCACCAAGGGCACGCTCAGGAAGGTCGACAAGATGCGCGCCGTGAAGGGGCTCGCTCCCTTCCTCTTCGGCAGCGCGGGGGCGGGCGCCACGAACGCCTACGACAAGGCCCAGACGGCGAAATTCGATGCCGGCCGCGACGACAAGGCCCTGGTCCAGTTCCATTACGACCTCTCGAACGCCTTCTACGCGCTCTTCCTCGACCCGGAGATGGTCTATTCCTGCGCCTATTTCCCGGACTGGGAGGCGGGAATCGAGGAGGCCCAGCAGGCCAAGCTCGAAATGATCTGCCGCAAGCTCCGCCTGCGGCCGGGCGAGCGTTTCCTCGATATCGGCTGCGGCTGGGGCGGGCTCGTCTGCCACGCCGCCCGCCATCACGGCGTCGAGGCGCACGGCGTCACCCTGTCCCAGGCGCAGTTCGATTTCGCGCAGGCCAAGATCCGGCGGCTCGGGCTGGAGGGCCGGGTCACGATCGAGCTGAAGGATTTCCGGGAGCTGACGGGGACCTTCGACAAGATCGCCTCGATCGGCATGTTCGAGCATGTCGGGCTCGCGAACCGGGACGCCTATTACCGGCAGATGCGCGACCTCCTGAGGCCGCGCGGCCTCCTTCTGCACCACGCCATCACGCGCCCGGCCAAGAAGAGCACGCGCGCCTTCCGGCGCAAGCGGCCCGAATATGCGGCCATCGTCAACTACATCTTCCCCGGCAGCGAGCTGGATCATATCGGCGACACCGTGACCTCGCTCGAGCGCAACGGCTTCGAGGTGCACGACGTCGAGGCGTGGCGGGAGCATTACGCCCGCACGACGAGACTCTGGTGCGAGCGCCTCCACGCCGCCCGCGAGGCGGCCGAGGCGGAGGTGGGGCCGGGCAAGCTGCGCCTGTGGCTGCTCTATCTCGCGGGGGTCTCGCTCGGCTTCGAGCGCGGCACGATCGGCATCTACCAGTCCCTGGCCTCGCGCCGCGCCCGCGGCCTGTCCGGGCTGCCCCCGACCCGGGCCGATCTCTACGAGGACGGCCCGGCCCCCCGGGAGGCCCCCGCCGGCGCGTGAGCGTGGCCGTGGATATCCTCTCCCTCCACCTGCGCGCCGATCTCCTCACCTGGTGCATCGCCGGGGCCGCGACGGCCGGGGTGATCCTGCGGCCCTTCCGTTGGCCCGAGGCCGTCTGGGCGATGGCGGGGGCGGCGCTCCTCCTGCTGCTCCGGCTCCTCACGCCCGGCCTCGCCTGGGCGGGCGTCATGAGGGGGCTCGACGTCTATCTCTTCCTGGCCGGCATGATGCTGCTCTCCGAGCTGGCGCGGCGGGAGGGCCTCTTCGACTGGCTGGCAGCGCTCGCGACCGCCGCCGCGAAAGGGTCCGCGACGCGCCTCTTCGCCCTCGTCTATGCGGTCGGGATCCTCGTGACGGCGTTCCTGTCGAACGACGCGACCGCCGTGGTCCTGACGCCGGCCGTCTATGCGGCGGCGAGGGCGGCGCGGGTCGCCGATCCCCTCCCCTATCTCCTCGCCTGCGCCTTCGTCGCCAATGCGGCGAGCTTCGTGCTGCCGATCTCGAACCCCGCCAATCTCGTCGTCTATGGCGGCGGCCGCATGCCGCCCCTGGCCGAATGGCTCGGCACCTTCGCCCTGCCCTCCGCCGCCGCGATCGCGACCACCTATGCCGCGCTCCGCCTCGCCTGCCGCCGCGCCCTCGCGGCGGAGACGATCGCCGCCCATGTCGAGCGGCCGGCGCTCTCGCTCCCCGGCCGGATCGCGGGGATCGCGATCCTTCTCACCACGCTGATCCTGGTCGGCTCCTCCTGGGCGGGGCTCGATCTCGGCCTGCCGACGCTGGCGGCGGGCGGCGCGGCGGCCCTGGTCGTGACCCTCCTGAACCGCGAGGCCCCGACGGCCCTCCTGAAGGGCGTCTCCTGGGGCGTCCTTCCGCTCGTCGCGGGGCTCTTCGTGCTGGTCGAGGCGCTCGACCGGACGGGCGTCGTCGCGCTGCTGGCGGAGGAGCTGCGCCGCGTCGTCCGCACGACGGGCCCGGGAGAAGCCTCGGCCATCCTCGGAAGCCTCGTCGCGCTCGCCACCAATCTCGGCAACAACCTGCCCGTCGGCCTCCTCGCCGCGAGCGCCGTTCAGGAAGCGGGGACACCGCCCCGGATCGCGGCCGCGATCCTCGTCGGCGTCGATCTCGGCCCGAACCTCTCGGTGACCGGCTCCCTCGCCACGATTCTCTGGCTCGCCGCGCTCCGGCGCGAGGGGCTGCGCGTCACGGCCTGGCAGTTCCTGAAGATCGGCCTCGTCGTGATGCCGCCCGCCCTCGTCCTGGCCCTCGCGGTCCTGCGCTGATCTCCACGCCGGTCAGGTCGGACAGACGCCGGGGCTCTGCACCTCCTTCGCGTCCCGGACCGGCCAGGGCAGGGAATCCTGGAGCTGGATGGTGCCCATGATCGTGTAGCCGATATTGGGCGTGTAGGGATATTGCGTCTCGACCAGGATGAAGGAGGAGGTCGAGTCGTTCTGGAAGCTGGGCGGCACCGGGTAGCTCCCGGACCTCTTCTGGAGATCGCCGGCCGCGGGCTTCGCATTCGGGGGCCAGGCGCAGCTCCATTTCACCGTGCCGGTATATCCCGACCCGGACGTCTTCGGCGCGACGCCGATGGAGGTGATCACCATCTGCGTCGTCCCGGCATTGTCGTAGGGCCGCATGACGGCCACCGTGGCGCCGAAGATGCTCTTCAGGTCGGAGGTGGTGAGGGTCCCCGAACGGGTCGTCAGGTCCGCGAGCGTCCGCGTCGCGAGCGTCAGCTTGCGCTTGATGGACAGCCCGGGCTGCACCTCGTTCAGGCCGAGATAGAAGGCGATCAGGACCGGCAGGACCAGCGCGAACTCGACGGCCGCGACGCCGCGCGCATCGCGCAGGAGGCGCCGGAGACGGCCGGCCGGCCGGGGGGAGGACGTGTTCATCGCGCGATCCTCGATTCAGTAGGGTTCCGCCATGAAGGCCGCCGTCGAGATGAGGAGCCTGTTGCCGTTGGCGAGCGTTCCGAGCGAGAGGGGGGGGAAGAAGGTCTTGTACTGCGTCGAGGCCGTGACGAGGCCGATCTGCTTGGCGCCGATCGTCTGGTAGCCGTAGGAGGAGGCGTCGTATTCCTTCTGCGCGTTGACGGGATTGAGCATCGTCGCCGAGCCGAATGCGTCGATGCCGCAGGTATCCGCGGTGCTGCCGGTGCAGATGGGGCGCACGTCCACGTCGATGCTGCCGCAATCGACGAGGGAGCCGACCTCCGCGCAGATCGCCTTCTGCACCTTCGTCCGAAGATCCTTGCTCGACAGGCCCGCATTCGAGGCGCTGCTCTGGAACTCGCCCGTATAGATCTTGCGCGCGGCGGTCGCGACGGCGTGATCGAGCACCTCGCTCGTCCACATCACCATCGCCACCTCCACCGTGGCGAGGAGAGCGAAGAGAAACGGACCGGCGACCAGGGCGAACTCGATGGCCGTCGCCCCCTCCTGCCCCTTTCGGAACCGGGCGAAAACCGGGGCCGGACGGCGCCCCGCCCCTTTTGCTCTGATCCTCATCGCTCGCGCCTCGCGGCTGGCGGCCACAGATCGGCCGCCATCGGAGATAGCGCGAAAAGTTTTCCCGTTGGTTGAGGCGATCCCCGGCTTTCGCCCTATCGCGAGACGGCGAACTGGTTGTGCGAGTCCGCCTGCCCGCGTGCGTCGTCAAAATAGGTCTTGTCGTCTCCGAGATTGACCGAGGGCTGGCAGACCGGATTGCAGGAATAGGAATAGCGCCGATCCGCCTTCTGGAGGATCACGAGCCCGTCGGTCTGCGCGACCACGTTGACGAGGGATTCGGCCAGCATGTTGCCCGCCGCGTCGAGGGCGATGAGATTCGTGGCGCCGTAGCTCTTGCCGGTCACGACCACGATTCCGTTCTTCTGCACCGAGAGGTCGGCGATGGCGGGATTGCCGACGATCACCGTCTGGACCCGCTCCGGCAGCCGGATCACCTTGGCCCGGTTGATCGTGACGAAGAGCCCGCCGCGCTCGACCGCGGCCGCCGGCGGCGCGGACGATGCGGAGGGAGCCGGAGCCTCGGCGGGCGGCGCGGACTCGGTGCCGGCCGAAGCGGGGAGCGGAGCCGGAACGCCATGCACGAGGCGGACGCCGTCGCGGGCGGCGGCTGAGCCTGCCGCGAGAGCGAGGACCAAGGCTGCCGAGAAGGCCGTCGGAATCTGGGGGCGCATGTGGAACCCAAGCGAGCGCTGATGCCCCGACCATGCCGCGAATTTGGTGAATATTCGGCTAAGAGACCGTTTGAGAACTCGGCGGCTGAGGTCCGGCGAGGGATTTTTTCGTCCCGCAGGGAGCCGTCCTTGCCGATATGAAATCATATCGGCAAGGACGGCGACGCGGCGGGGCGGAAAAAGGCCCGGCGGACCGACCCGTCCGACGTTCTCAAACGGTCTCTAACCTCGTCTTTTCGGTTGAATGCCGTCCGGGACAGCGGCCGTGCGGGCCGGGCGCGTCTTGACTCGGCCGCCCCTCCGGGCTCGTCGGTGGCGGATGGGGGCGAAGGCAGATTCGGCAAGCCGGACGGGCGGCGGCGGTCATCTCGGGATGGCGGTCCTGTGGATGACGGGCGCGCTCCTGTCCTTCTCGATCTCCGCCGTCTCCATCCGCGAATTGGCGAGAACCCTCTCGATCTTCGAGGCCCTGAGCCTGCGCTCGCTGTTCGGGGTCCTCGCGATTCTCGCGATCGCCCTCCCCGGCCCGGGAGGATTGCGGCAGCTGGTCCTGCGGCGCGCGAGGCTTCAGCTCTTCCGCAACGGCGTGCACTGGATCGGACAGGCGACCTGGGCCTACGGCGTCACGATGCTGCCGCTCGCGACGGTCTTCGCAATCGAGTTCACGGCGCCGATCTGGGTGACGCCGCTCGCCGTCGTCTTCCTGGGCGAGCGCATCTCGGCCGCACGGATCGGCGCCGTCGCGCTCGGCGTCGCGGGCGTGCTGATCATCCTGCGCCCCGGCTACCTGCCGCTCGACGGGGCGACCTTCGCGGTCCTGCTCGCGGCCGTGTCCTTCGCCGCGACCGCGGTCGCGACCAAGCGGCTCACGGCGAGCGAGACGACGCTCGCCATCCTGTTCTGGATGAACCTGTTCCAGCTTCCGCTGAACCTCGCCTGGTGCGATCCGGCCTTCCCGCTGCGGATCGTCCCGGGGCAGATCCCGGCCGTTCTGGGCGTATGCGTCTCCGGCCTCTCGTCGCATTTCTGCCTGACGCAGGCGTTCCGCAACGCGGATGCGACGCTCGTCGTCCCGATGGACTTCCTGCGCGTTCCGCTGATCGCGCTGGTCGGCTGGCGCTTCTACGGCGAGCCGCTCGACCCGGTCGTCTTCCTCGGCGCGGCGACGGTCGTCGCCGGCGTCACCTGGAACCTCCTGGCCGCCTCGCGCCCGGCGCGCGGAGAGGGCGCCCGCTGATCCCGCTCACTTGAGGGCCATGATCTGGATGATGGCCGGCGTCATGATCACGACGAAGAGGACCGGCAGGAAGAACAGGATCATCGGCACGGTCAGCTTCGGCGGCAGGCCGGCGGCCTTCTTCTCCGCCTCCATCATGCGCGTGTCGCGGCTCTCCTGGGCGAGGACGCGCAAGGCCGTGCCGAGCGGGGTGCCGTAGCGCTCCGCCTGGATGAGGGCGGTCGTGATCGACTTCACCGGCTCGAGGCCCGTGCGCTTGGCGAGGTTCTCGTAGGCGACGCGGCGCTCGGGCAGGTAGGACAATTCGGCCGTGGTGAGGGTCAGCTCCTCGGCCAGCGCGACCGATTGCGCGCCGACCTCCTCGCCGACGCGGCGGAAAGCCTGCTCGATCGACATGCCCGCCTCGACGCAGATCAGCAGGAGGTCGAGCGAATCGGGCCAGGCGCGGCGGATCGAGAGCTGGCGCTTGTCGGTGACGTTCTTCAGGAACAGCTCGGGCACCTTGATGCCGAGATAGGTGCAGCCCAGGACGCAGGCGAGGCGCATGGTGACGCTCAGGCCGAAATCCTTCACCAGGAACAGATAGGCGCCCCCCGCAAGGGCGCAGGCGAGGGGGCTGACGAGACGGAAGAACAGGAAGGTCACCTCGGCGCCGCTGCCGCGATAGCCCGCCATGACGAGCTTGCTCTTCGCCGTCTCGGTGCCGAGCCAGTCGCCGAGCTTGAAGCGCTCGACGACGGCCTTCATGTAGGCTTTCGGCGTCTGGCGGAGGACGACCTTCCTCTCGACCAGCCGCTCGCGCTCGCGCTGGCGGATCTTCTCGCGTTCCTCGCCGACCGCCTTCATGCGGCGCCCGAGCGTGTCGCCCTCCACGAGCGGGAGGGCGAGCGTGAGCACGGTCGCGCCGGCGGCTACGGCCGCCAGCAGAGCGGCCATGAATTGCGGATCGATGAGCTTGAGCAGAAGCTCGGACATGCCGCCCGCCTCCTCACATGTCGAAATTGATCATCCTGCGCATGACCGCGACGCCGATCGACATCCAGACGGCGCAAAGGACGAGCGCGACCTTGCCGGGATTGGTGATCCACAGGAGCTCGATATATTTCGGGCTCGACAGATAGGTCAGGACCGCCACCGTGGGGGGCAGGCAGGCGATGATGGCGGCGGAGGCTTTCGCCTCCTGGCTCATGGCCTGGATCTTTCCCTTCATCTTCTTGCGCTCGCGCAGGACGCGCGACAGGTTGCCGAGCGATTCCGACAGGTTGCCGCCGGCCTTGGCCTGGATCGAGATGACGATGGCGAAGAAGTTCGATTCCGGCACCGGCACCCGCTCGTAGAGCTTGCTGATCGCGTCCGCGATCGACAGGCCGAGCGATTGCTGCTCGACGATGGCCCTGAATTCCGAGCGCACCGGCTCCTGCGCCTCGGAGGCGATCATGCGGATGCAGTCGTTGAGCGGCAGGCCCGACTTGATGCCGCGCACGATGATGTCCATCGCGTTCGGCAGCTCCTCGAGATATTTCGCGATGCGCCGCGCCTTCAGGAAGCGGAGCAGCCAGCGCGGGAGCCCGAAGGCGCCGGCGAAGAAGCCGAAGGCCCCCATCAGGGGACTTCCCGTGAGCGCCGTCACGAGCAGCCCCAGGACCAGCCCGGCGGCGACGCTGACGAGAAGGAATTTCCGCTTCGACCATTTCAGGCCGGCCTGGACGATGCGGCCTTCCAGGGTCACCTTGTGGCGGCTCTTCTCGCGCCGCTCGAGATCCCTGAGGCTCTGCGCGACCTGGTCGCGCCGGCTGAGCCCCGAGCTGCGCTCGGCGCGGCGGGCGCCCTTGGTCTCGACGAGCGCCTTCTGGCGCTTCTCCGCGCGCACCTCCCCGTTGAGAAGGGGATAGAGGAGCGCATAGGCGAGCCCGCCCGCCGCCCCGGCGGCCAGGATCACCGCCGCGATCATCGTCAGATCCATGACGGAGGCTCCCTTTCGGACAGGCGCGCCGCGCCGTTCATGCCACCTTCCCGCGTCCGGCGGTCTCCATCGCGTCGAGCGCCGCCGCGAGCCGCCCCTCCTCGTTGAAGTAGCGTGCCCGCTCCCAGAATCGCGGCCGGCCGAGGCCGGTCGAGCGGTGCACGCCCGTCAGCCGCCCGGCAGCGTCCTCCCCGAGGATGTCGTAGGTGACGATGTCCTGGGTGGTGATGACGTCGCCCTCCATCCCCACCACCTCGGTGATGTGGGTGATGCGGCGCGAGCCGTCGCGCAGGCGCGCCGCCTGCACGATCACGTCCACCGAGGTGGCGATCATCTCCTTGATGGTGCGCGAGGGGAGCGAGAAGCCGCCCATGGTGATGAGCGATTCCAGGCGCGAGAGGCATTCGCGCGGCGAGTTCGAGTGCACCGTGCCCATCGAGCCGTCATGGCCCGTATTCATCGCCTGGAGCAGGTCGAAGGCTTCCGGCCCGCGCACCTCGCCGACGATGATCCGCTCGGGACGCATGCGCAGGCAGTTGCGCACGAGGTCGCGCATGGTGACCTGCCCCTGCCCCTCGAGATTCGGGGGGCGCGTCTCGAGGCGCACCACGTGCGGCTGCTGGAGCTGCAGCTCGGCGGCGTCCTCGCAGGTGATGATGCGCTCGTCCGCCTCGATATAGCGGGTGAGGCAGTTGAGCAGCGTCGTCTTGCCCGAGCCCGTGCCGCCCGAGATGACGACGTTGCAGCGCACCTTGCCGATGATCTGGAGGATCGTCGCGCCTTCCGGCGAGATGGCGCCGAAGCGCACGAGCTGCTCCAGCGTCAGCTTGTCCTTCTTGAACTTGCGGATGGTGAGGGTGGGCCCGTCGATCGCGAGCGGGGGCGCGATCACGTTGACGCGCGAGCCGTCCGGCAGGCGCGCGTCGCAGATGGGCGAGGATTCGTCGACGCGCCGGCCGACCTGGCTGACGATCCGCTGGCAGATGTTCATCAGCTGCCCGTTGTCGCGGAAGCGCACGTTGGTGAGCTGGATCTTGCCGGCCACCTCGATATAGGTGTTGCCCGCGCCGTTGACCATGATGTCGGCGATGTCGTCGCGCGAGAGCAGCGGCTCGAGGGGACCGTATCCGAGCACGTCGTTGCAGATGCCGTCGAGCAGCTCCTCCTGCTCGGCGATCGACATCACGACGTTCTTGATCGCCACGATCTCGTTGACGATGTCCCGGATCTCGTCGCGCGCCGATTCGGGATCGAGCCGCGCGAGCTGGGCGAGGTCGATGGCCTCGATCAGCGCGCCGAACACCATGCTCTTGGTGGCGTGGTAGGCGTCCGACTTGCGCTTGTCGTGCGCGACGACCTCCTCCGCCGGCGCCGCGGAATGCCTCTCCCGGCCGGGCTCGACATGGACCGGAGCCGAGGGACCCTGGGAGGGAGCCTGGTCCCGCTTCGGGGGCGTGGGAGCGGAGGGGCTTGAGCGCTTTCCGAACATGCTTGCGATCCTCAGGACGCCTTGCGCCGCCCGAGCCGGGCCATCAGCGGCTCGAACAGGCTCGCGCGGCCGCGCTTCGGCTCGGCCTTGCCGGTGAGGAGCGAGGCGAGCGAGACGAAGATCTCGGCATGTTTCGATCCCGCCTGCACCTCGGCGATCATCTGCCCGTTATTGGCGGCCGTGCCGAAGAGGGCCGCGTCGTGCGGCAGCACCGCGGCGAACTCGACCCCCAGCGCCTTGGCGAACTCGGCCGGCGCGATCTCGGGCCGCTTCGGCAGCCCGACCGCGTTCAGCACCACGCGCGGGGCCGCGTCGTTGGGGCGGTTGGCCCGCAGCCCGTCGAGCAGGTTCTTCGTGTTGCGCAGGGAGGCGAGGTCGGGCGTCGCCACGATCACGATCTCGTCCGAGGAGACGAGCAGGCGCCGCGACCAGGCCGTCCAGACATGCGGCAGGTCGAGCACGATGGTCGGGGTCGAGGCGCGCAGGATGTCGATCAGGGCGTCGACCGCCGTCTCGGTCAGGTCGGTGGTGCGGTCGAGCACGGCCGGGGCGACCAGCAGCGAGAGATGGTCGGAGCATTTAGAGAGCAGCCGGTCGACGAGGTTCGCATCGAGCCGGTCGGGCGCGAAGATCGCCTCGGCGATGCTCTGCGGAGGGTCCTGGTTGAAATCGAGCCCGGCCGTCCCGAAGGCGATGTCGAGATCGACGATCAGGGTCTGGCTCTTCAGGTTGCGCGAGATCGCCCAGCCGACGTTGTGCGCGACGGTCGAGGAGCCCGCGCCCCCTTTCGCCGCGGCGACGGCGATCGTGCGCCCGAGGGGCTCGGCGCCCGGCGTCGTGTACAGTTCCGAGACGGCGCGCACGAAGTCGAGCAGGCTGATGGGGGCGATGAGGTATTCGCTCACCCCCCGCCGCGTCAGCTCGCGATAGAGCAGGACATCGTTGACGTGGCCGATCACCAGCACCTTCGTGCCGGCGTCGCAGACCGAGGCGAGCTGGTCGAGCGACTCGAGGATCGAGCCCGAATCCGTCTGGAATTCCAGGACGACGATATTCGGGGTCGGCGCCTGGCGGAACGCCTCGAGGGCGGCGGCGGCTCCCCCCATCTGCACCTTCACATGCGCCTTCTGCATGCGCCGGTCGCGGGAGGCGGCCTCGATCGTCTCGGCCACCACGGCGCTGACGCAGAATGCCTGGAGCGTCACGCGTGGCACGGGGGCGATGATCTCGCCGGCGGGGTCGGTTTCGTCAGACATGGCGCTCCATTCCCCTCTGCTGTCCTTGGGGGCTCACTGGCCGATGCCTTGGGCGACGCTCGCAGCCTCGGTCCGCCACATGGTGGAGGGGTCCTTGCCCTTGCGGAGCTGGTCGAAATTGTACATCCGCCGCAGCGTGTCCGGCCGGCTTTCCTGGCGGCCGCGGACGAGGTCGACGGGATCGGCGACCTGCGAGGCGAGGTTCGCCTGCGAGGCACAGCCGAAATTGTAATATTGCTCGTTGCGCCAGGACTGCCTGGCATCCGACACGCCGAGATCGTCCGGCCACAGGCCGCATTGCGAGCCGACCTTCGCCTGAAGGCGGCGGAAGCTCAGGCGAATGGGAGAGGCGACGTTCGGATCGGCGGGCTGGTAGGTCGTGATGGCGAGCCTGCCGCCGGCATAGGAGCGCAGCGTCTCGACGGCCCGGCGCGTCGCCGGGTTCGTGCCGTAGCCGTGCGGCACCTGCGCCATCATCACGCCGGTCCCGTGCTTGGCGTATTCCGCGAAGAAGGCGCCGATATCCTGGCGCTCGCGGCTCACGAGCCCGCCCGGGCCGCCGACGAAGACGTCGAGGACGCGCGGGCGGTCCGCCAGCACGATCGGGTGCCGGTCCCGATAGTCGCTCGGATAGATCGAGCCGGTGATCTGCTCCTGGCTCTGGCAGGCCGCGAGGGCGGGCACGCAGAGGGCCAGGGCCGCGAGGGCGGGAATGCGGGGGGGCGAGGCTTTCATCTGGCTCTCCGGCGGCGCGGTCGGGGCGCCCGCTGTCGGTGTCGTTGCGGTCAGTCGGTGATGAAGCCGAAGCGGCCGGGCATCTGGCGTCCGCGGCCGGGGCCGGAGGTGCCGTAGAGGCGGTTGAGGCGGCCCATCAGCAAAGCCTGCGGATCGCTCGAATCCTGGAAGCCGTCATCGGGACGGGCGACCTGGGCGGCCTCCTGGGGCTTCGCGAGATAGGGCGTCACCATGATCATCAGCTCGCTATCCTGGCGCTGGAAGTCCCGCGAGCGGAACAGGGCGCCGAGGACGGGCAGGTTGATGAGGCCCGGGATGCCCGTCAGCGTCTGGGTGGTCTGCGACTGGATCAGCCCGGCCGTCACCATCGTGCCGCCCGAGGGCAGCTCGACCGTGGTCGAGGTCTTGCGGGTCTTGAAGCCGACATTGCCGTTGACCATCGTCTCCTTGTCGAGCTCGTTGACCTCCGTCGACACGCGCAGGCTGATCCGGCCCGGCGAGAGGGCGATGGGCGTGAAGGCGAGAGCGACGCCGTAGGGCTTGTAGGTCACGGTCGGGGGGCAGTACTGGCCCGTCGGGCAGGTCGCCGTGACGACGATCGGAATCTCGCCGCCGGCATGGAAGGTGGCCGATTCGCCCGAGATCGCGACGAGGGTCGGCTCCGCCAGGACCCGCGAGACGCCGGCCTTCTCGAGCGCCTGCAAGGTGCCGCCGATATTGGCGTTCTTGTTGATCCCGGCCTGTCCCTGGAAATTCAGGCCGCCCGAGCTGTCCCGCCCGGCCAGGATGCCGGTCGCGAAGCCGACCAGCCCCGAGGCCGGGTTGGCCATGGCGACGGCGCCGTCCTTGGCCGCATCCAGCACGTTCCAGTTGCCGCCGACATTGATGCCGAGCTGCTTGATGGCGGTGCGCTGCATCTCGACCACCGTGACCTTGATCATCACCTGGTCGCGCTCGGCGATGGTCAGGGCGTTGATGACGAGGCCGGTCGAGGCCCCGGCCCCGCCGGAGGTCGAGGAGGGGGCGCCTCCGCCTCCCCCGATCGTGCTCATCCCGACGAAGGCGCGGGCGATGTCGGCGGCCTGCTGGGCGTCGCCCGCCGTCTGCACCGTGCCCGTGAGCAGGATGGAATCGCCCGCGGGGCGGACGTCGATGCGGGCGGTCGGGATCGCGCGCTGGAGCGTCTGGCGGAGAGGGTTCAGGTCGCGCCCGACCGTGACCTCGAAGGCGGCGATCTGGCGGCCTTCCGCGTCGGTCGCGATGACGGAGGTGCCGCCGCCGGCGACGCCGATCAGGAACATCTTGCGGGCGGAGCGCACCACCGCGTTGGCGACGGCCGGATTGGCGACGAAGACCTCCTTGGCGTCGCGCGGCAGCTCGATGATCACCGAGCGGCCGACCGAGAGGTCGATGCGCCGCGCGCCGTCGACCTCGGTGCCGGCATTGCGGGGATAGGCACCGTAGGGGGCCGCATCCGCCGGGATGGCGCCCGCCGGCAGGAGGGCGAAGGCCGCAAGGCCGGCCCGCAGGCAGCCTGCGAGCGAGGAGCGGGACCGGAGCATCTTCATGGGGCCGTTTCCCTTATCGTCCGGTCAGCGCCGCGCGGCCTGACGAGCGACGCCGTAGCGCACGAGGGTGATGGAGGGGTCGTCCTTGGAGGCCGTCTCGTCGGCCTGGGCGGGATTCGCATCGGCGAGGCTGCGCAGCGCGAGCGACAGCGAGCCCGTCTTCTGGGCGAGCGCGAGGGTCTCGGCCTGGCTCGGCGAGACTTCGAGCGTCGCGGTATCGCCGATGACGACCTTCTCGCCGTTCTTGTCCTGCACGTTCTGGCCGATGGCGAGGACGCGGATGTTGCGCAGGATCGTCTCGGTGGTCTGCGAGTCGCCGGCGCCCTTGGGGCCGTCCTCCTCGCGATAGGTCTTCATGATGTCGACGCGGTCGTTGGGCAGGACGAAGCCGCCGGCCGAGGACGAACCGGTCCGGTCGATCGTGATCGCCACGGCCCGCATCCCGGAGGGCAGGATCGCCGACATGAAGGCGTTGGAATTGGCCCGCACCAGCTTCTCGCGCCGCACCGGCTCGCCCGCGAAGAGGGCGATGCGGACGATGGCGCCGTCGAATTCCTGGATGCCGCCGGGCAGATCGGCCTGGGTCAGCGCCCCGCCCGGGACGTAGTCGGCCGGCCAGGGCTGCCAGCGCAGCTGGCCCGGCTTGATCGTGCTGCCGATCGGAAGCTCCGCCGTCGTGACGAGCACGTCCGTTGTCTGGACGGAGGCTTTCCGCTCGACCATGACCGGCGCGGGCGCCCGTCCCGACCGGGCCATCAGCAGGGCGGCCCCGCAGGCCGCGAGGCCCGCAATGCCAAGGACGATGAGACGGGCAGGTTTCATAGGGAGCGTCCGACGCAGACTCTTCTCGTTGGACATTGGCGGCCAATGGTCAAAACATGGTTAATTGAACCTGTCCGCGGCCGCATATCTTCGACGGATCGTTAATCTTGATGCGCGTTAAGTATTTTCGAGCATTGGCCCGGGCCGCCTCGACCGAAGGCGGAAGCGGCGGGTATGCTCCCTCCTCCCATCGTCGGACGGACGGGCCGGCTTCGCCGTGTTAACCAGCAGGCAGGGAGGAGCGCCGATGACGCAAGCGAGGGAGCCGGATTTCGAGGCCAAGGCGCTCCGCATCGGCCAGGGCGACGCCGCCGCCCCCCCGGACGAATCGGACGCCATCTCGAACGAGGCCCTCAGGAAGGCCGAGGAATTCATCGAGCAGGAAGAAGGGGCGACGAACCGCCTCGCCGGCTGGGGCGCCCGCATCGTCACGACCATCGCCGTGACGATGAGCCTCTTCCATCTCTATGCGGCCTACTGGATCGTCCCGACCCAGGAGCTGCGCTACACGCACGTCGCCTTCGTCCTGCTGCTCTCCTACCTGCTCTTCCCCGTCGCGGCGCGCTTCCGCAACCGGATCGCGTGGTGGGACGTGATGCTCGGCCTCGCGGCCGTCGCCATCATCGGCTACGCGCTCTGGGGGGGCGAGGATTTCACCGACCGCGCCACGGTGCCGGACCGGCTCGACGTCGTCCTCGGCGTCGCCTTCATCGTGATCCTGCTCGAGGCGACGCGGCGCACGACCGGGCTGATCATGCCGGTCGTCTCGCTCTTCTTCATCGCCTATGCGATGCTCGGCCCCCACCTGCCGCCGCCCTGGACCCATCACGGCTACACGCTCACCCGCATCGTCGGTCACCTCTTCATCACGCTGGAGGGCATCTTCGGCGTCGCGGTGGACGTCTCGGCGACGCTGATCGTGCTGTTCACGATCTACGGCGCGTTCCTGCAGCATTCGGGGGCGGGGAAGTTCTTCATCGACTTCTCGCTCGCGCTGATGCGGGGCAAGGCCAATGCGCCGGGCCGGACGGTGGTGCTCTCCTCCTTCCTGCTCGGCGGCCCCTCGGGCTCGGGCGTCGCGACGACGGTGATGATCGGCACCGTCGCCTATCCGATGATGAAGAAGGCCGGCTTCTCGGCCAATGCGGCCGGCGGATTGCTGGCGGCGGGCGGGCTCGGGGCGATCCTCTCGCCCCCGGTGCTGGGCGCCGCCGCCTTCCTGATCGCCGAGTTCCTGAAGCTCTCCTATCTCGACGTCATCTGGATGGCGACGATCCCGACCATCCTCTATTACCTCTCGCTGCTCTTCATGGTGGAACTCGACGCCAAGCGCTTCGGCGCCAAGGAGATCGAGTACGAGCAGGAGCTGTCGACCGGCGCGATGCTGCGCCGCTACGGCTTCCATTTCCTCTCGCTGCTCGCCGTGGTCGGCTTCATGGTCTGGGGCTATTCGCCCCAGCTCTCGGTCTTCTACGCGGTGCTGGTCACCACGGCCCTGTCCTTCCTGCGCCCGGAATGCGCGCTGGTCACCTTCAGGCCGAAGCTCGATCCGACGCGGCTCGTCAAGGCGCTGTCGGACGGCGCCGTCGGCGTGCTGAGCGCCGCCACGACCTGCGCCTCCGCCGGCATCGTCGTCGGCATCGTGACCCTGACCGGGCTCGGGCTGAAGTTCTCCTCGATCGTGATCTCCTATGCGGGGGGCTCGCTGCTCCTGACGGCGATCTATACCGCGCTGATCGTCTGGGTGATCGGGCTCGCGGTGCCGGTGACGGCCTCCTACATCATCTGCGCGGTGATCGCCGCGCCGGCCCTGACGCATCTCGGCGTGCCGGACTACGCCGCGCATATGTTCATCTTCTATTATGCGGTGCTGTCGGAGGTCTCGCCGCCGACCGCGCTCTCGCCCTTCGCCGCGGCGGCCATCACCGGCGGCGATCCCTATGCGACGACGCTGCAAAGCTGGAAATACACGCTGCCGGCCTTCCTCGTGCCCTTCGTCTTCGTGCTCGACCCGGACGGGGTCGGCCTCCTGCTGAAGATGCCCAAGGACGGCACGGTCTGGTCGATCATCTGGATCACGATCAAGACCGGGCTCGGCCTCGCGGCGCTCGCGGCCTGTGCGCAGGGCTGGGCCTTGCGCCGGACGGTCCTCTGGGAGCGCGTGGCGCTCGGGATCTCCGGCCTGTTCCTGGTCTTCCCGAGCCTGCTCGAGGCCATCGCCGAAGCCATCGTCGGCCGCGACATCGCCTATACCTGGGCCGTGGGCATCGTGCTCGCCGCGCTCGTGCTGCTGGCGCAGCGGGCGAGGCGCGGCGAGGCGGCGGCATGAGGGGCGCCCCCGCCCGCGATCCAATCAACTGAAAGGGAGAAACACCAGATGAAGAGACGCACCCTCCTCGGCCTCGGGGCCGCCATCATCGCCGCCCCGCGCGGCATCGGGGCCGCGCTCGCGCAGCAGAAGACCATTGCGATCGGCACGGGCGGCACGGGCGGCGTCTATTATCCCCTGGGCGGCGCGGTCGCGAACGTGCTCTCGAAGAAGCTGCCGGGCGTGCAGGCGACGGCCGAGGTCACGGGCGGCTCGGTCGACAACCTCAAGCTCATCGCCTCCGGCCAGAGCGAGATCGGCTTCACCATGGCCGATGCGGCGCTCGACGCGCAGGAAGGCAAGGACAAGTTCAAATCCGGCAAGGTGCCGCTGCGCACGCTCCTCGTCCTCTATCCCAACCGCATGCATGTCGTGACGGTCGAGGGCCGGGGCATCGAGAAGATGAGCGACCTCAAGGGCAAGCGCGTCTCGACCGGCTCCCCCGGCTCGGCCACCGAGGTCATGGCCTTCCGCGTGATCGAGGCGGCGGGGCTCGACAAGGACAAGGACATGAAGCGCGAGCGCCTCTCGGTCGCCGAGAGCGTGAACGCCATCAAGGACGGCAAGATCGATGCCTTCTTCTGGGTCGGCGGCATTCCGACGGCAGGCGTCACCGACCTCGCCGCGACGCCCGGCACCAAGATCAAGTTCATCGACCATGCCGATCTCGCCGAGAAGATGAACGCCAAATACGGCAAGCTCTACTCGCCCTCGGTCATCCCGAAGGGCACCTATCCGGGCATGGATGCCGACAACAAGAACACCGAGGTCTGGAACATCCTGGTCACGGGCGACAAGATGTCGGACGAGGACGCCTATGCCATCGTCAAGACCCTGGTCGAGAACAAGGACGACCTCGTCGCCGTGCACAAGGAGGCCGCCGCCTTCTCGCTCGACAACCAGGTGCAGTCCCGCTCCCCGATCCCCTTCCATCCCGGCGCGCTGAAATATTTCAAGGAACGGGGCGTGAAGGAATAAGCTGCCCATCCAGGCGCCGGCGGGAGAGCTTCGGACCTCCCGCCGGAACGCGTTTTCTTCGCGCGAGCCGGATCCTCCGTCACACGAAAATGCTCTAACGTGCCGACACGGCATCGGAGAAGGGATGCGTCCCTTCCGAAGGCGAGGAACACATGATGAAGGTTCGGATGAGGATTCCCCTGGGCTCCGCGCTCGTTGCCTCCGCCCTGCTGCTCGGAACGGCGGCCCAGGCCCAGACCTGCACCAATCGCGGCCAGCTCGACGACGCCTATTGCGACGAGAACAAGGATCTCGTCGCCGACGTTCCGGCCAAGACGCGCGATCCCAGCGTCCTCGTCTTCGCCTATACGCCGGTCGAGGACCCGGCCGTCTACGAGAACGCCTTCAGGCCCTTCACCGAATATCTCTCCAAATGCACCGGCAAGCGGGTCGTGTACTACCCGGTCCAGTCCAACTCGGCCGAGATCGAGGCAATGCGCTCGGGACGCCTGCACGTGGCCGGCTTCTCGACGGGCCCCGTCGGCTTCGCCGTCAACATGGCGGGCGCCGTGCCCTTCGCCGGCAAGGGCACCGAGAAGGGCATCGAGGGCTATCACCTCATCGTGCTGGTGAAGGCGTCGAGCCCCTACCAGAAGCTCTCCGACCTCAAGGGCAAGCGCGTCGCCCATACCTCGCCCTCGTCCAATTCGGGCGGCCTCGCGCCCAAGGCGCTGTTTCCGGACCAGGGCCTGAAGCCCGGCGAGGATTACCAGATCCTCTTTTCCGGCGGCCATGACAAATCCGCCCTCGGCGTCAATTCGGGCGATTACGACGCCGCGCCCGTCGCCTCGGACGTCTTCGAGCGGATGGTCGCGCGCGGCGATCTCAAGGCGGAGAATTTCCGCATCATCTACCGCAGCGAGCGCTTCCCCAGCTCGGGCTTCGCCTATGCGCATGATCTCAAGCCGGAACTGGCCGAGAAGATCAAGCAATGCTTCTACGACTTCCGCTTCCCGTCGCAGATGGTGAAGGATTTCGAGGGCGACGACCGCTTCGCGCCGATCACCTACCTCAAGGACTGGGCCGTGGTGCGCAAGGTCGCCGAGGATTCCGGCACGCCCTTCAACAAGGCCGCCTACCAGAAGGAACTGGCCCGCGAGGCCGAGGCCGCGAAGAAGAAGGCCGAAGGCGCCAAGAAGCCGTGAGCGCGGCCCCGGCCCTCGACGCCGGCGCGGCCTCCGCGCAGGCGCTCGTGATCCGCGATCTCGTCAAGGAATACCGGCCGGGCCAGCCGGTGCTGCGCGGCGTCAGCCTCGTCGTCCCGCCGACCGGGCTCACCGCGATCATCGGCCCCTCGGGGACGGGCAAGAGCACGCTGATCCGCTGCATCAACGGGCTCGTGCGCCCGACCTCCGGCGAGATCCTGTTCGGCGGCCACGACCTCGTCGGGCTCTCGGGCGGCGCGCTGCGCCGCGCCCGGCGGCGCATCGGCATGGTGTTCCAGGAATACAACCTCGTCGAGCGCCTGACCGTCATGGAGAACCTGCTCTGCGGGCGGCTCGGCTATGTCCCGGCCTGGCGGGCCTGGCTGCGCAAGTTTCCCCAGCGCGACATCGACCGCGCCTTCGACCTCCTCGACGCGGTCGGCCTCTCGGGCTTCGCGACGCGGCGGGCGGACGCGCTCTCGGGCGGCCAGCGCCAGCGCGTCGGCATCGCCCGGGCCATCATGCAGGAGCCGGACATCATCCTCGCCGACGAGCCGACCTCCTCGCTCGATCCGAAGACCTCGGTCGAGATCATGGAGATCCTGTCCCGCCTCGGCGCGGAGCGGAACATCCCGGTCGTGGTCAATATCCACGACGTGGAGCTGGCGCGCCGCTTCGCGAGCCGCGTGATCGGCATGTCCGGCGGACAGGTCGTCTATGACGGGCCGCCCTCCGGCCTCGCCGAGCGCGACCTCAAGCAGATCTATGGCGGGGAGAGCTGGCTCGCATGAGCGCGCGCGCCGCCTTCCGGCCGAACTGGTGGGCGCGCCTCGGCTGGCTGCTCCTCGCCGCCTATGTCGTCTATGCCGGGCTGCACCTCGGCTTCGTGCCCGAGCGCTTCGCGACCGGCCTCGACCATGGCGGGCGGTTCATCGCCCGGATGTTCCCGCCGAATTTCTCGCGCTGGGAGCTGATCGTCTCGGGGATCGCAGAGAGCATCCAGATCGCGGTCATCGCGACCTTCTTCGGCGTCGTGCTGTCGCTTCCCATCGGGTTCCTGGCCGCCCGCAACCTGATGCCGCCCTGGGTGACCTGGCCCGCCCGCGCCTTCATCGCGCTCTGCCGCTCGTTTCACCCGATCATCGTCGCGATCCTGTTCGTGAAGGCGATCGGCTTCGGCGCCCTCGCCGGCGTCATGGCGCTCATCGTCGGCTCCATCGGCTTCATCGCCAAGCTCTTCGCCGAGGCGATCGAGGAGATCTCGCTCAAGCAGGTCGAGGCCGTGCGCGCGACGGGGGCCGGCTTCCTCTCCGTCCTGACGATGGGCGTCCTGCCGCAGGTCCTGCCGCGCTTCATCGGCTTTTCGACCTACCAGCTCGATTCGAACCTGCGGAACTCGACCATGGTCGGGATCGTCGGCGGCGGCGGCATCGGGGCGGCCTTGTTCACGGCCTATCAGCGCTTCGATTTCGACGTCGTGCTCGCGATCCTGATCGTCATCGTGACGCTCATCATGCTGGCCGAGATCGTCTCGGGCTGGGCGCGCAAGGTGTTCCAGTGAGCGCGCCGGCCCTCGCGGCCTCCTCTCCCGTGCAGGAGCGGCGCTGGATCCGCTTCTCTCCGCTGAAGCGCCTCTCGCGCTTCGCCTTCTATCTCTTCACGGTCGCGGCGGTCGTCGTCTCGCTGCGCACGATCGACGTGATTCCCGAATTCCTCTCCGACGCGCCCGAGCAGATGGCCGACCTCGTCGGGCGGATGTGGCCGCCGGACTGGAGCTACCTCCCGACGACGCTCGCGGCCCTCGTCGAGACGTTGCACATCGCGACGCTCGGCACGCTGATTGCGCTCGTCCTGGCGATTCCGGTGGGGCTTCTCGCCGCCCGCAACGTCACCCCGAGCCCGGTCCTGAACCTCTTCGCGAAATTCGTCTTCGTGACCTCGCGCTCGGTCAATTCGCTGGTCTGGGCCCTGCTCTTCGTCGCCGTCTTCGGGCCGGGGCCGCTCGCGGGGACGCTCGCCATCGCCTTCCGGTCGATCGGCTTCACGGGCAAGCTCTTCGCGGAGGCGGTCGAGGAGGCCCATCGGGGCCCGATCGAGGCGCTGAGCGCGGCCGGCGCCCCTCCCCTCTCGACGCTGCTCATGGGCTACTGGCCGCAGATCAAGCCGGCCTTCTATTCGATCGCCCTGTTCCGCTGGGACATCAATATCCGCGAATCCGCCGTGCTCGGCCTCGTCGGCGCGGGCGGGATCGGGGTCGCGCTCGATACCGCGCTGAACCTTCTCTACTGGGACCAGGTGGCAGTCGTTCTGATCGTCATCTTCGCGGTCGTCGTGCTGACGGAAATCCTCGTCACGGCCGTGCGCAGCAGGATCATATAGAGCTGCGAAAGCCCGGCCGTCGCGAGGCGGCGGCCGGGCTTCGACGTTCCCGGGATGGGAAGATATCGGGTCAGAAGTTGCACTTGACGGCCGGGACCCGGGTGAACGTGCCGGTGAAGGGGTTGAACACGGCGCGGGAGCCCACGGCGCAGGCCCGTCCGTCGAGCCTGCCGTCGTCGAAGATCTTCCGGCCGCTATTGGCGTCGAAGACGGCGAAGCGGTGTCCGCGGGCTTCGCTCGCCGTGGCGATGACGGTCAGCGAGAGGGCGGCGAGGGCGAGGGTGAGAGACGACTTGAGGGACATGGCGGGCTCCGTCCGGTGAAGGGGGCCGGACCATCCGACCCCATGCCCATTGGTGTCGGAGCCTCCTCGCCGGGTTCACGATGCCTGCGAAATTTTTTCGGGCCTGCTTTATCCCCCGGCTTCGTGGGCGGGGCGGGCCGAAGCGGCAGAGCGCGGGTGGCCGGATTCGCTCCCGCCTTCCGTCTGGGCGGGAAAGGGCGACAGGCGCGAGAACCTGCGCAGCCCTGACTGGACGCGGTCGGATGCCTCTCCCGTCAGCTTGAGCGTCGCCGGCACGAAGACGAGCGAGAGGATCGTCGAGAACAGAAGCCCGCCGATCACCGTGATGGCCATCGGCGCGCGAAACTCGCCCCCGGCGCCGATCGCGAGCGCGCTCGGGATCATGCCCGCGGCCATGGCGATCGTCGTCATGACGATCGGGCGGGCGCGCTTTCGGCCGGCATCGATGATGGCGGCGTCGCGCGGCACGCCGTCCCGCATCGATTCCACCGCGAAATCGACCAGCATGATCGCATTCTTGGTCACGATGCCCATCAGCATCAGGAGGCCGATGAAGACCGGTGTCGTGAGCTGGTTCCCGGTCAGGAGGAGCGCGCCGACGGCGCCCCCGATCGAGATCGGCAGCGAGATCAGGATCACGAGCGGCTGGAGGAAGCTGCCGAACAGCAGCACGAGAACCGCATAGACCACCATCAGCCCGAGGGTCATCGCGTGGACGAAGCCGTCCGCGAGTTCGTTCAGGTTCTCGGCGTCGCCCGACTGGCTGAGCGTGACGCCCTTGGGAATGTTGCGGACGATGGGGAGGTCCTGGATCGTCTTCAGCACGTCCCCGAGCGCCGCATAGCCGACGAGATCGGCCTCGACCGTCGCCTGGCGCTGCCGGTCGTAGCGCGCGATATTGGCCGGCCCGAGATCCGGCCGGATGTCGGCGACGACGCTGAGCGGCACCGTCCTCGGCCCCCCGGCCATGGGGACCTTCAGGTCCTTCAGCGCCTCGAGATTGCCGCGGGCATCGTCGTTGAGCTGGACCCGGATCGGGACGAGCGTGTCGCCGATGCTGAACTTCGCGAGCGCCTGGGGAGAGTCGCCGATCGTGGCGACCGAGATGGTCTCGGAGATCGCGCTCGCGGTCACCCCGAGCCGGGCGGCGAGATCCTTGCGCGGGCGGATGCGCAGCTCCGGCCGGTCGAGCGTCGCGCTGGAGACGACGTTGCTGAGCGTCGGAAGCCCGCGCATCTGGCTCGCCAACTCGTTCGCGAAGCCCGAGACCGCCTCCGGCACGTCGCCCGTCACCACGAGCGAGACCGCTCGCATGCCCAGTTCGTCGAGCAGCCAGTAGCGGATATCGGGGATGCGCTGGAGGCGCCGCTCGATCTCCTGCTCCAGCTCGCGCTGGCTGAGCTTGCGCTCCTTCTTGTCGGTGAAGTTGACGACCATGGTGGCGCGCCGGACATCCACGTTGCCCTGCGGCGAGCGCCCCCCGTCGACGAAGATGCTGCGGACCTGCGGGATGCCGCGCAGGTCGCGCGCGATCGCGTCGGTGACCGCCTGGGTGTCGCTCGCCTGCGAGCCGGGCGACAGCTCGATCGAGATCAGCGTCCGGGCGGTGTCCGATCGCGGCATGAAGCCCTTGGGAAGCAGCATCATGCTGAAGATCGAGCCCCCGAGCACGCTCATTCCGACGAGGAAGGTCAGCACGTAATGCCTGACCGAGAAGGTCACGAGGCGCGTGTAGAGGCGCTCGATCCGTCCGGGCGGCTTTTCCGGGCTGAGGTCCTGCTTGAGCAGATAGGCGGCGAGCATCGGCGTCACGAGCCGTGCGGCCAGAAGCGAGAAGAAGACCAGAACCGCGACCGTGATGCCGAACTGCTTGAAGAACTGGCCGACGATGCCGGGCATGAAGCTCGCCGGGACGAAGATGGCGATGATGGTGAGGCTGATCGCGATCACGGCGAGCCCGATCTCGTCCGCCGCGTCGATGGCCGCCTGGTAGGGCGACTTGCCCATGCGGATATGGCGGGCGATGTTCTCGATCTCGACGATGGAATCGTCGACCAGGATGCCCGTGGACAGCGTGACCGCGAGGAAGCTCACCGAGTTCAGCGAGAAGCCCAGCAGGTCCATGACCCAGAAGGCGGGGAAGATCGACAGCGGCAGCGAGATCACGACGATGAGCGTCGCCCGGATGTTCCGCAGGAACAGGAAGACGATGAGTACCGCCAGCAGCGCACCCTCGAACAGGGTGTCGACCGTCGCCTTGTAGTTGCCGAGCGTATGGTCGACCTGGGTCGAGATCAGCACGAGCTGGATGTCCGGATGGTCGGCGTTCAGCCTGTCGACGGTGGCCTTGACGGCCTGGCCGACGGCGACGTCGCTCGCGCCCCGCGAGCGCTTGATGTTGAAGGCGACGACCGGCTTCCCATCGAGGCTCGCGAAGGTGCGCCTGTCGGCGACCGTGTCGATCACGGTGCCGAGATCCTTGAGCTGCACCTCCCCGCCGCTCGCGAGGCCGAGCATCGTGCCCGCCAGATCCTCGAGCGAGCGGGCGCCGCCGAGGGTGCGGATCGCATGGTCGCGCCCGCCGAGGGAGGCGCGCCCGCCCGCCACATCCGCGTTGATGGCGCGCAGCCGCCGGCTGACGTCGATGGTGGTGAGGCCGTAGGCGTCGAGGCGGTCGGGATCGAGCGAGACGAGAATTTCCCGATCCGTCCCGCCGACGGTCTCGACCTCGGCGACCCCGCGGATTCCCTGGATCTCCCGCGTGACGACATTCCTCACATAGGCGGAGAGGTCCTCGGCCGTCTTGTCGGTTCCGACCGCCGCGTAGCTGAGGATCGGAAGGCCCGCGACCTCGACGCGCTGGATCAGGGGCTCCTGGGAGAGCTGGGGCAGGCTGGACCGGATGCGGGTGACCCCATCCTTGACGTCGTTCAGCGCGCGATCGGTATTGGTCTCGATACGGAACTCGACCGTCGTCAGGGACACGCCGTCGTTCACGACCGAGGAGATGTGGCGGATGCCTTCGATGCCGGCGAGTCCGTCCTCGATCGTGCGGGTCACCTCCCTCTCGATCTCGGCCGGTCCCGCGCCGAACTGCGTCACCAGCACCGTGATCACCGGGATATCGGCGTTCGGCATGTTCGTGACGGGCAGGCGCGAGAAGCTGAGCCAGCCCAAGGCGAGCAGGATCAGCGAGATGAGGATCGGAGGAAGCGGACGCCTGATCGACCAGGTGGACACGTTCAACGACATGGACGCTCCGATCCGCCTAGAGCATGATCCGAAAAAGTGGATCCCGGTTTTTCGAAAAGATCATGCTCGAACAAAAGGCTGGAGCGTGATGGCGATTCAGCGAAGCGCCATCACGCTCCAGATTCGGGAGGGGAGGCCCGTCACAGAGCACCCGCCGCGTTCGCGATGACCCCCTCGCCCTCGGAGAGGCCAGAGCGGATCTCCACGAATTCGCTCGACGACAGGCCGATCTCCACGCGGCGGGCCTCGGGCTTTCCGTTCCTCACCACGAGGACGGAAGTGGTGTTGTTCTGGCGCACGATCGACGTCTTCGGCACGCTCGGGCCGCAGCTTTCGGTCGTGTCGACCGTGCCCCGCCCGAACATGCCCGGCCGCAGCCCGGAGCCGGCGGGAAGCGCGAGGCGCGCACGCGCGAACTGGGTGCGGGCATCGATCTCGGCCGGCGGCACCCGGACCGTCGTCCCAACCTCCGACCCGTCCCCAAGGAGGATCCTGGCGCCCCCGCCCGCCTTGACCCGCGCGGCATAGGCCCCGGGGATATCGACGACGAGATCGAGGTCGCGGTCCGTGCCGATGCGCAGGAGGGGCTCGCGCGCGGTGGCGAGCGCGCCGAGACGCGCCGTGCTCGCCGATACGACGCCCGCGGCAGGCGCCTTGAGGACGATGACGGGCGGACGGGCGCGCGCCGCCGCGGCCTCCGCAGATCCCGCGCCCCCCGGCGGGGTGGCACCCCCCGGCGGGGAGGGGAACGCGGCTTCGAGGCGGATCAGATCCTGGCCGGCCGCGACCGTATCGCCCTCATGGACCAGGATCGCCCCGATCCGAAACCCGTCGAGCCCCATCACGAAAGCCTCGGCCCGCTGGGCGAGAAAGCCCGAGACGCGCACGTTGTCCACGAAACAGCGCCTTTGCACCTGCACCGTCGAGGTCGAGCCGAAGGCCGAGGGCAGGTCGATCGCCGCCGCAGGACCGGCCATCGCCGCGCAGGCCGCCGCCAGCGCAAGGCACGGGAGAATCGTCCTCCCGCGCGGTCCCGGATCGTGGGCTGGCGCGGCCACGTCAGCGCGACGCCGACTTGACTTCGCTGAGGTTGGTGGCCTGCACGCGCCTGTTTTCGTTGGCGTTCGGCTTGTCCTTGAACTTGAGATGCGTCTTGCCGTAGCCCACGGTGATCAGGCTCTGCGGCGGGATCTTGAATTTCTGGATGAGATAATGCCTCACCGAGGCCGCGCGGCGCTCCGAAAGCCGCTGGTTCAGCTCGTCGCTGCCCCGGGCGTCGGTATAGCCGGCGATCATGAAGGTGCCCTCCTTCAGCGCCGGACGCGACAAGGCCGCCCCGAGCGCATTCACGATCGGCCGCGCCTTGGCCGAGATCGTCGCGGAATTCAGCCCGAAGGGGATGTCGAGATCGATGCTCGGCTTGCCCTCGGCGATGGTGGAGAGCCTCTCGCGCTCGCCGGTCGAGAGCGAGCGCGTGGTCGCGGATTTCAGGCTGTCGAGAAAGGCGGCCTCGTCGGCATTGCCCGGCCGCGGCTGGGCAGCGGGGGCGGTCGAGAGGCTGCGCGTCGCGGGCTTGGGCGTCAGCGCATCGAGGATCTGGCCCTCCGTGGGCACCTGGGCCACGGCGGCCGAGGCGGCGAAAATCGCCCCCGACAAGACAAGAGCGATCCGAGCCCCCGGCTTGACTGCAAACGCCATCATGGAACCCTCCTCCGGCACGGGCTGCGCGGGCAGCCGGCTTGCAGAGCATGATCCGAAAAGGAAAGAGCGGTTTTTCGAAATGATCATGCTCGAACGATCAAGACTATGGATTGACTCCGAACAACGAGAATTGTTCACCGATCTGGGGATCGATGGCGAGCGCGAGCTTCACGTCGCGATCCCCGTGGCCCTTCTCCCCGAGGCGACGATAGGCGATGCCGCGGCCGTAGAGCGCCGAGGCATGCTTGCTGTTGATCTTCAAGGCCGCCTCGTAATCGCTGATGGCGCGCCGCGGCAGGTTGATCTTGAGCATCACGAAGCCGCGGCTGTCCAGGGCGTCGAGAAATTCGGGCCGAAGCTTGAGAGCGGCGTTGCAATCGAGGATCGCGGAATCGAGATCGTCGATGATCGCCTTGATCCAGCAGCGGTTGTTCAGGGCCTCGACGTCCTTCGGATCGATTTGCAGGACGCGGTCGAAATCGGCGAGAGCCCGGACGAAATCATAATGAAGGGCGTAGAGCTGCCCCCGCGTATAGAGGGACGCCGCATCCTTCGGGTTGCGGGCGATCGCGGCGTCCAGATCCTTCAACTGCCCCTCGTCGGCGGGGCTGTAGTCGATCTGCGCGATCCGAAGCTTCTTCGAAGGCGCCTCGGCAGCCGGGGCGGCAGCGACCGGCACCGGCGCCGCAGGCGGCACCGGCGGCTCGGCAGGTGCCGGCGGCTCCGCTGCCGCCGGCGTGGCAGGGGGCGGAGGAGCGGACGGCGGAGGAGCAGGCGGCGGCTCGGCAGGGGCCTTGGGACTTTCCGCCGCAATCCCCGCCTCGGGCTTCGGGGGAGGCGGGCCGGCATCCTTGCCCGCCTCGCCGGCCGGTCCGCTCTCCTGCGGAGGCGCCGCGGGCACGGGCGGCGGGGCCATCGCGGGCGGCTCGGCCGGCTTGGCGCCGGCCTCCGGCAGCATCGCGGTCTTGGCGGGAGGCGCCGGCGGCTCGCGCGGCACGGAGAGAATCCAGGGCGTCTGGGAGCCGTTCGACGCGGACATGACGGCCGTCCGCGTCTTGTCGAGGACGTTCAGCGAAATACCGCGCGCGGCGGCCAGTTGCCTGACCAGTTCCGCGGAGAGGAGGCCGCGGGGCTTGGCCGAAGGACTCAGGACCGCCCCCGGCGCGGCCGACAGCATCAGCGTCGAGCCGGCCGGCAGGGTGGCGACGGAGGCCAGCCCGATCGAATAGTTGCGAAAGCGGCGCTCATATTGGTTGCGGTTCGCTCCCTCGACGATCAGATAGGTGTCGGCCGCCCCCCGGCGCTCGATCTCCCCCAGGAGCTGGCCGATGCCGAGGCCGGCGCGCTGGACGTCCGTTTCCGTCCAGATGTTGACGTCGACCGGGATCAGGTAGTTCTGTCGGCCGGACTGGATCGCAAAGCCGTTGAAATAGACGACCACGGTGGCCCCGCCGGCGATCGCGCCCAGGAGCCGCTCGCTGCGCGCGACGAGATCGGCCTGGGTCGCGTTCTCGACCAGATCGACGGAGAACCCCTGCCGGCCCAGCTCCGCCGCCACCGCGGCCGCATCAGCCGAGGCGGCCGGCAACTGGGCGTCGGAATCGCCGTATTTCGCGTTGCCGATCACGAGAGCCAGACGCAGCGTCGAGGCATCCTGCGCGAGGGCGAGGCCGATTTGCGTGGGCACGAACAGGCACAGCGCTAAGGTCACAATCTGCCAGGCACGCATGCCTCGATCGACTCCCTGCCGGCACTTTCCCTCTTTGCTAGATTAGCCGCCCCCCGGGCACGAGACAAGCTGAACTGGCGCTCTACTGTCGGGCTCCGATGACGCATGCCGCCGGCACAGGCGCGGCCAGGGCCTCCCGCCTCTACCTGTCGGCATCCGGACGGCTGTCGGGCATGCTCAGCCTGATGATGATCCGGCGGATCAGCACGAGCACCATCGTGATCGCGACGAGCTGCACCCAGCCGAACGACGTGAAGCGGGAGATGACATGGTCCCAGTCGATCGTGTGGCCGAACCATCTTTTCGCGATGCTGTCGGAGAGCACCGCGATGCCGAGAACGGCCGTGACCAGATAGCCCAGGCGCATGAGCAGGCGCACGATATACGCGATCTTGCCGACCACGGCCCTGAACTGGAGGATCGGCTCCTCGACATTGCGCTGCACCTTGAACATGAACTGGCTCGCGAGGTCTCCCAGTTCCTCCAATGCCAGGTAATCGGCATCCGTCGGCCCCGTCAGGCGCTCGCGCAGGCGCCGGCGCATCCGGTGGCGCGCCTCCCGCGAGATCTGGCGCAGGAAGGCCCGGTATTCCTGCGCCACGTCCAGCTCCTTGTTGAGCCTGTTGACGATGGCGTCGTAGGAGAAGGCGGCGCGAAAATACTGGATCGTCTCGAAGCTCATGGGCATCTGGTATTGCTGCGCCACCTCCATCGTCCGGATCCAGATCTGGACCATGCTGCGCTCCCACCATTCGGCGTCGCGGCTCTTCTGCGTGTAGACCCAGTCGGCATAGACCTTCGTCAGCTCCCGCCGGATCGACTCGACGTCGATCGGCGGCAGCGGGCCGGCGAGGCCGAGGGAGGCGTTCACCATCCGGCTGATGTCGCCCCGGATCATGTGGTGGGACAGTTCCCGGAAGGTCTTGCGGCTCTGCGTCGAGAAGCGGCCGACCGCGCCGAAATCGATGAAGCAGATGCAGTTGTTCGGCATGACCACCAGGTTCGCCGGATGCGGGTCGGCGTGATAGAACGGCTCCTGGTGGATCTCCCGGTTCATCGCCAGCATGAGGTTGCTGGCGAGGGATTTCGGCTCGATGCCCTGCTCGCGGATCTTGGCCAGGAACTCCCGGTCGTCGTGCTCGACGGCGGCCATGATCTCCCACATCCACACGCCGGAGACGAACTCGCTGACCATCACCTCCTCGGAGCAATGCGGGAAGTAGATCTTCGGCGCGGTGACGTTGGCCTTGCGGCGTTCCGCCCGCCGGCGGAAGAGGTCGGTGTAGCGGGCCTCGGTGCGGAAGTTCAGCTCCCGGAAGAGGATGGATTGCAGGTCCTGCCGGAAGCTGCGGGTCGTGCCCGGCGTGATGATGGTGAGCGTTTCCGCGAGCACCAGCAGCCAGTCCAGCGCGCGCAGATCCGCCGCGATGAGGGGCCCGATCCCGGGACGCCGCACCTTCACCGCCACCCGCTCGCCGCTGTGGAGCCGCGCCTGGTACACGCAGGAGATCGAGGCCGAGCCGATGGGGTCCGGGTCGAACGCCTCGAAGACGTCCTCGAGCTTCTTGCCCAGGCTGCGCTCGACGATGGCGATCGCGTCGGCCGTCGGGAAAGGCGGCGACTGGTCGAGCATCCGGCTCAGCTCGGCGCAATAGGCATAGGGAATGACGTCGGCGCGGATCGACAATTGCTGGCCGAATTTCGCGAAGGTGCCGCCGGCCTCCTCGAAGATGCGGCGCAGCCGCTTGGCCCGGCGCTCCTCGCTGTCGCGCCGCCTCAGGACGTCGCGGAGATTGCCGTAGTAGAAGCGCAGGGCGCCCCAGAGCCAGACCAGCAGCCGCATCGCGGTGCTGAGGATGCTGGCCTCGAAATGGACCCGCCGGGCGCGCGGCAGCGCGACGCTGAGATTGGCGATCGAGGACGAGACCTTCCGGCGCGGAAGCGGCCGGATGACGGGCAGGTCCTTGCGCGCGGGAGCGGGCAACTGCATCTCGGCCACCGAATGATCGTGCATGACAAGCCAGTCCCGGTCAGAGAATTCGATCCGTATCCGTCCCTGGATCAGCGCATCCGGCCGCCGCGGCGGGAGGCGCGAGAGGCGTCCCCGGCAGTCGATTTCAGTTAGTCATAGATTCCCCATGAATTCAAACCGATCTCCGGCGGTCCCGCTTCCCGGCTCCGGCAGCGCTTCCCGCCTCGGATCGTGCGCCCGCGCGAAGCAGTTGCACAGACGAACGAAGTGTGTAACCTCCGCTCGCTGCTCTCGATCTTGTCGGCGTTAAGATATGATGGTCTCGGCTGAGAGCCAGGAGATTTTCTATAGCAGGTCTCTCAACTTGCAAGGGAAGGCGATCGCGCTGCCGGCCGGCAGCGCGAAGTTCTCGGGCAGAAAGGGCAAGTCGTTCCGCGAGCCGGCGATATGTGGGCCGGCGGTCCGGAGCGCGTTTTCCGCTGCGGCCCGGCGCCTCGGGCGCATCCTTCGCCTGAAAGGCTCCGCGCCCCGCCTGTGGCCGACCTATGGATGAACGACGCTCATGAAGCCCGATGACGTGATCGTCCTTGCGAGGGAAGGAGCCGGAGGGGCGCCGCTCGCCGTCGCCGGCGCCCGCGCGGGCGCCCGCGGCTTCCTCGACCTGGAGAATGCCGACGACGCCGATGCGGCCCTTGCGGCCCTCGCGACGATGGAACGCGGCGTGCCGGAAAGGTTCGGGATCAGGATCGGCGGCGGCGACCGGCCCCTGGCGCGGCGCCTCCTCGAAGCCCGGACAGGGAAATGGCGCGAGGTCCTGCTCGCCGCGGGAGACGACGACCTCGCCGGCTCGGCCGAGCTGTTCCGGCGGGCCGGGATCGAGGTCTTCGCCGAGGCGGCGAGCGTCGCGGAGGCGCAGCGCGCGCGGAGCGCCGGCATCGCGCGCATCGTCCTGAAAGGACACGAAGCCGGCGGCCGGGTCGGGGACGAGACGGCTTTCGTCCTGCTCCAGCATTGGCTGCACGCGGCGCAGGCATCGGGAGACGAGGCGGCCGCCGTCTGGGTCCAGGGCGGCGTCGGCCTTCACACGGCCGCCGCCTGCCTCGCCGGCGGCGCGGCGGGCGTCGTCCTCGACCATCAGCTTCTTCTCGCGCGGGAATCGCAGCTTCCCGAGAGCGAGCGCGAATGGATCGGCGCCTTCGACGGCAGCGACACGGCCTGCCTCGGCGAAAGCCTCGGCGCGCCCTATCGCTTCCACCTCCAGCGCGGCGCGGCCGCGATCGAGGAACTGGGCGCGGTGGAGGATCGCCTGAGGCAGGGCGACTTCCCGGCGGAGGAGAGGCTGCGGCTCTGGCACGAAGCCGTCCGCGAGCGGCTGGCGGCGGGCACCCTCCGGCCGCTCGGGCAGGATGCCTGTTTCGCGAGACCGCTCGCGCAGCGCTTCGTGACGGTAGCGGGCATCGTCCAGGCGATTTGCAGCCGGAGCCGCCGGCACCTGGAAGACGCGCGGCGCCTGCGGCCCCTGGCCGAGGGCGCGCCCCTCGCCGTCCGGCACGACACGCGATATCCCCTCGTGCAGGGCCCCATGACGCGCGTCAGCGACACCGCGCCTTTCGCCGCCGCCGTCGCCGAGGGGGGCGCGCTGCCCTTCGTCGCGCTCGCGCTCCTGCGCAAGCCGGAGGTGGAGAAGCTCCTTGCCGGGACGCGCGACCTCGCCGCCGGCCGCTCCTGGGGCGCGGGCATCCTCGGCTTCGTCCCGGCCGAGCTGCGCCGCGAGCAGATCGAGGCCGTCCTGGCCTGCCGCCCGCCCTTCGCGCTGATCGCGGGAGGCCGGCCGGACCAGGCCCGCGAACTCGAGCAGCATGGCATCGTGACCTATCTGCACGTGCCCTCGCCCGGCCTCCTCAGGATGTTCCTGAGCGAGGGGAGCCGCCATTTCGTCTTCGAGGGGCGTGAATGCGGCGGGCATGTCGGGCCGCGCACGAGCTTCGTCCTCTGGGAAACGATGTGCGAGATCCTTCTCGAGCACATCGAGAAGCACGGCCGGGGCGAGGAGCTGCAGGTGATCTTCGCCGGCGGCATCCACGATGCGCGCTCGGCCGCCATGGTCTCGGCCCTCTCCGCGGGCCTCGCCGCGCGGGGCGTCGCGGTCGGGGCGCTGATGGGCACGGCCTATCTCTTCACCGAGGAGGCTGTCTCCGGCGGTGCCGTCGTGCCGCGCTTCCAGCAGGAGGCTTTGGGCTGCGCCGAGACGGTGCTCCTGCAAACGAGCCGGGGCCACGCGATCCGCTGCATCGGGACGCCCTATTGCGAGGTCTTCGACAGCGAGAAGCAGAGGCTGCAAGCCGAAGGCAAGTCGCACGAGGAGATCGTCAAGGCGCTCGAATGGATGAATATGGGCCGGCTGCGGATCGCCTCCAAGGGAGTCGAGCGCGTCTCCGGCAACGGCACCGAGTCCGGGGGGGGCGCACCGCAGGCGGCCCTCGCCCCCTTGTCCGGCGACGAGCAGCATGCCCGCGGCATGTACATGATCGGCCAGGTGGCGGCCATGCACGACGATGTGACGACCATCGCGCATCTGCACGAGGAGGTCTGCGGCGGCGCCCAGGCGATTCTCGACGCGGTGAAGGCGGACGGAAGCAGCCGGCCGGCCATCGCGCAGCCGCCTTGCGACATCGCGATCATCGGCATGTCCTGCTATTTTCCGCAGGCGGCCGACCGCACGCAATACTGGGAGAATATCCTAGGCAAGAAGAACACCGTCACGGAAATCCCGGGCCGCCTCTGGGATTGGCGGCTCTATTACGATCCCGACCCGCGGGCGCCCGACAAGATCATCTCGAAATGGGGCGGGTTCCTCGACGACCTCGATTTCGATCCCCTGGCCTACGGCATCACGCCGGCCAGCATGACCTCCATCGATCCGCTCCAGCTCTACCTGCTCGAATCCGTCCGGCTCGCGATCGGCGATGCCGGCTATACGAGCCGCCCCTTCGACCGGGAGCGGACCTGCGCGATGCTCGGCATCGGCGGGGGCGCGAGCCCGCTGCCGGTCGCCTACGGCTTCCGCACCTCCCTGCCGCTGCTCGATTGCATCGAGGGGCTCGGGGTGACCTCCGGGGACGTGCTCGGGCGGATCGGCCCATACCTGCCGTCCTGGACGGAGGACAGCTTCCCCGGCATCCTGGCGAACGTGGCGGCCGGGCGCGTCGCCAACCGCTTCAATTTCGGCGGCACGAACTACGCCATCGACGCCGCCTGCGGCTCCTCGCTCGCCGCCGTGCAGGCCTGCATCCGCGAACTCGTCTCCGGGACGAGCGACGTGGCCTTCGCCATGGCCGCGGACATGGTGCAGACGCCCTATGCCTATCTCGCCTTCAGCAAGACGCATGCGCTCTCCCCGCGCGGGCAATGCCGGCCCTTCGACGCGACGGGCGACGGCATCGTCCTCAGCGAGGGCATCTCGACGGTCGTCCTGAAGCGGCTCGCCGATGCGGAGCGCGACGGAGACCGGATCTACGCCGTGATCCGCGGCATCGGCTCCTCCAGCGACGGGCGGGCGAAGGGGCTCACCGCGCCCCTCGCCGAGGGGCAGTTGCGCGCCTTGCGCCGGGCCTATGAGGGCTCGGGCCTCTCGCCGGCGCGGGTCGAACTCGTCGAGGCCCACGGCACCGGCACGGTGGCGGGAGACGACACCGAGGCGAAGGCGCTGAACCAGGTGTTCCGCGAGGCCGGGGCCGAGCCGCGCTCCTGCGCCATCGGCTCGGTCAAGTCGATGATCGGGCACAGCAAATGCGCCGCCGGCATGGCCGGGCTGATCAAGACGTCGCTTGCCCTGCACCACAAGGTCCTGCCGCCGACCCTCGTCGAGACGCCCAATCCGAAATGCGGCTTCGGCGAAGGCCCGCTCTACTTGAACGGCGAGGCGCGCCCCTGGATCAAGGGCTCCGGCGAGACACGCTGCGCGGGCGTCAGCGCCTTCGGCTTCGGCGGCACCAATTTCCACGTCGTGCTGGAGGAATATGAAGGCGCGATCGGGCAGGAGGCGGCGGCCTGCCTTGCGCATTGGCCGGCCGATCTTCTCGTCTGGCGCCGGCCGACACCCGCCGCGATCCTGGCGGAGGTCGAGCAATGCCTCGACGGGATCGGGCGCGGCGCGACGCCCGATCCCGGCGATCTCGCCTTGTCGCTCTGGAAGGCCGATCGCGGCGAGACGGCGCAGCCCGTGCTCGCGATCGTCGCCACCTCCCTCGACGACCTGAAGGACAAGCTCGCCGTCGCCCGCGACGGCCTGCGCGCCGGCTCATCGAGCCTGCGCGATCCGCGCGGCGTCTATTTCGCCGCCGATCCCGCCGCGCGCTCCGGCAAGGTCGCGTTCCTGTTCCCCGGCCAGGGCTCGCAATATCCCGACATGCTGGCGCAGCTGGCCATCGCCTTCCCGGAGGTGCGCCGCTCCTTCGACGAGGCCGAGAGCCGGCTCGCCGGCCTCCTGGAGCAGCCGCTCGGCCGCTTCGTCTTCCCGCCGACCGCCTTCACGCCCGCGGAGGAGGAACAGGCGAGGACCGCCCTGACGCGGACCGAGGTGGCCCAGCCCGCGATGGGCGCTGCCGATCTCGGCATGTTCCGCCTGCTCACGGAACTGGGGCTGGAGCCGGATTTCCTCGCCGGGCACAGCTACGGCGACTACGTCGCCCTCTGCGCCGCGGGCGCGCTCGACGAGCGGGACCTGCCCCGGCTCTCGCACCGGCGCGGCCGGGTCATCGTCGAGGCGAGCGCGGAATCGCCGGGCGGCATGGTGGCCTTCGACGCGCCCGCCGCGGCCGTCGAGGAGGCCATCGCCGGCACCGGCGCCACGGTGGCGAACGAGAACTCCCCCCGCCAGACCGTCGTCTCGGGAACGCCCGAGAGCCTGGAGGCCGCGCTCGCCCAGGCGAAGGAGCGCAAGATCGCGGGCCACAGGATCAACGTCTCGCGCGGCTTCCACTCGCCGCTCGTGGCCGGCGCCCGCGAGCCCCTGGCGGAAGCTCTCGCGCAGGCGCGCTTCGCGGCGCCCCGCCGCCCGGTCTTCTCCAACACCACGGCGGCGCCCTATCCCGGCGATCCCGCCGTGATCGCCGATCTCCTGGCCGAGCACCTCGTCGCGCCGGTGCGCTTCCAGGACGAGATCGTCGCGATGCACGAGGCCGGGGCGCGCGTCTTCGTCGAGGTCGGGCCGCAGGCGGTGCTGACCGGGCTCGTCCACCAGATCCTCGGCGAGAAGCCCTTCGTCGCGCTCGCCTCCGACATCAAGGGCCGGCCGGGCCTCCTCCAGCTCCAGCACCTGCTCGGGCAGCTCCTCGTCTGCGGCCTTCCCGTCCGGCTCGACCGGCTCCATGCCGGGCGCGGGCTGCGCCGGCTCGACCTCGCCGATCTCGTCGAGGCGACCCGCAAGCCGAAGCCCTCGCCGACCGGCTGGGTCATCAACAGCGTGCGGGTGCGCCCCACCGGGGCGCCGGAGCCTTTCGTCCTCGGCGCCAGGTCGCCGGAGCCGGCATCTTCGGCATCCCAGGCGAACGGGAAAGCCGCCCCCCCGCCACAGGCCCGAGCCGGCCTCCCTCAGTCCCTTGCGAGCATGCCAGTCCAGATGACTTCCGCCCCCCCGAGCCACGGCGTCCCCGGCCCGAACGGCGCGGCCGGCGCGGCGCCCGCCCGCGCCGACGACGTGACCCAGGTGATGATGCGCTATCAGGATCTGATGTCGAAATTCCTCGACACGCAGAAGACGGTCATGGCGAGCTATCTCCAGGGAGGCGCGCCGGCGGCGGCGGTCTATGCGGATCCGGCGCCGCAGAGCTGGGACGCCTCCCCCGCCTCTGCGC
>NZ_DAOLAJ010000005.1:69477-78181 GCF_035325185.1 Enterovirga sp.
GGCGGGGTTTTTGGCGCTGGCGGCCCGGCGGGGGGGGGGCCCCCCCCCCGCCTTTGCGCCCCGCCCGAGGCGGCTTTGCCGCCGCCCGGGGCCCAGCCGCCCAAGCCGGCAGCCCCCGCCGCGATCGACATGAACCGGGACTGGCTCGCGGCGCAGCTCGTCGATCTCGTCGTCAAGCGCACCGGCTATCCGAAGGACATCATCCGGCTCGATCTCGATCTCGAAGCCGATCTCGGCGTCGACTCGATCAAGCGGGTCGAAATCCTCGGCGGCATGGCGGAGGCCATCAAGGAGAACGGCGCCGACGCCTCCGCCAACCTCGAAATGGAAAAGCTCGCGAGCCTCAAAACGCTGGCCGCCATCGTCGATTATATCGAAAAGGCCCTGGCCTCCGGGACGCCCGGGGCCGCGCCGCCGCCCGCCGCGAAGGCCGAGACGAGCCGCAGCGAGCCCCGCCCCGCCACCGGGGCCAACGTGGCCACCGGGACCAACGGGGCTGCTGCCCCGTCCCGGAAGGCCGGCGCCGTCACGCGGGGGGTCGTGCGGCTGGCCGATGCCGCGCCCGAGGCGGAGTCGCGCCTTCCCCTTCTGCCGGGTGCGGTCCTGTTCACCGATGACGGGCGCGGGATCGCCCGGGAACTGGTCGAGCGCCTCGCCGATTTCGGCCAGGAGGCGGTCCTCGTCCGCCATGGCGCGCCGGCCGAGGGAGACGCGGCGCTCGCCGCCGACCTCACCTCGCCCGAGGCCGTGGACGACCTCCTGCAGCGGATCCGCGCGAAGCACGGACGGATCTCGGGCCTCGTGCATCTCCTGCCGCTGGCGCGGCCTCCCGCCGCCGAGGAACCCCTTGCCCGGATGGACCGGGAGGTCAGGTCTCTCTACCTCCTGGCGCGCGGCCTCGACCGGGAGATGAGGGAATGCGGCGAGGAGGCGGATGCGCTCTGCCTCGTGGCGACCGATCTCGGCGGCGCGATGGGGTTCGGCGAGGAGCCCCTGCCCGCGCATTATTTCGCCGGCCAGGGCGGGCTCGCCGGGTTCGCCAAGACCCTGGCCCTCGAATGGCCGGACGCGCTGGTGCGGGCGGTCCATCTGAGCAGCGAGGAGCAGGTCTCCGCCCTCGTCGAGCACCTGCTCGCCGAGGTGGCGATCGCCGGCGGCCCCACGGAAGTCGGCTATCTCGGACCGCGCCGCGTCACCTGGGAGCCGGTCTTCGAGCCCCTGCCGCAGCCCTCCGAAACCGCGCCCCTCCTCGACGAGACCTCGACCATTCTCCTCACCGGGGGCGCCCGCGGCATCACCGGGGCGATCGCCGTCGAGCTGGCGCGGCGCTACAAGGCGAATCTCGTCATCACCGGCCGCTCGGCTCGCCCGGCAGAGAGCGAGGAGGCCGATCTCGCCGCCTGCTCGACCCCGGCGGAGATCAAGGCGTGCCTGATCGCCCGCGCCCGCGCGGCCGGCAAGGAGGTCAATCCGGCCGCCGTGGAAGCGGAGTTCAACTGGATCGTGACCGACCGGGAGATCCGCTCGAATCTCGCAGCGATCTCGGAGGCGGGCGCGCGGCTGGAATACCACCCGATCGATGCGCGCGACCGGCCCGCCATGACGCGCCTCGTCGCGGAGATCGAGGAGCGGTTCGGCGGCATCGACGGCGTCATCCACGCCGCCGGGATCATGGAAGACAAGCTCGTCCGGGACAAGACGCCCGCTTCCTTCGACCGAGTCTTCCGCACCAAGGCCGAGAGCGTGCTCGTCCTGCGCGATCTCCTGAAGCCCGAAAGGCTGAAATTCTGCGTCTTCTTCGCCTCGACGAGCGGCCGCTACGGCAACAAGGGCCAGGCCGATTACGCCGCCGGCAACGAGATCCTGAGCAAGACGGCGCTCGAACTCGACCGGCTCTGGCCGGGCCGTATCCTCGCCGTCGATTGGGGCCCCTGGTCGCGGATCGGCATGAGCGCCGATCTCGAAGCCTATATGGTCGAGCGCGGCTTCACCCTGATCGCGCCGGAAGAGGGTCCCGCCATCCTCATCAACGAATTGCTGCACGGCCGGAAGGGCGAGACCGAGATCATCATCGCCGGCGCCACGGAGGAGGCCGGACGGCCCGTAACGCGGGCCGCCCGCAAGCCCCGCCCCTCGCCCGCCGCCACGGAGGGCGGGCTCGAAGTGGTGGCGTGACGCATGCTGGACCTTCACGAGGAGGCGAGGGACGGCGCGGAGGAGGAATCTGCCCGTCCCGCCGGCCCGGCGGCCGTGGTGCCGCCCTGGGATAGCGAGCTTCTGGTCCTGCGGGGGAGCGATCGCGCGCATCTGCTGCAGCGCCTGGAGCGGCTGGAGACGTTCCTGCGGGCGAACGGCGCGGTCGACCTGAAGGATCTCGCCTATTCCCTGAGCACGGAGGCCGCCCCCGTCGTCGGCGCCTGCCTCGCCTTGGTCGCCGGCTCGCGGGAGGAGTTGCAGGCCCGCGCGGCAAGCGCGGCCAAGCGGCTCGCCGACCCGAAGCGGACCCAGATCAGGGACGCCGCCGGCATCTATTATTTCGACCGCCCCTTGCAGAAGGAAGGCAGCCTCGCGCTCCTCTTTCCGGGAGAGGGCGGCGAATACGTCAACATGCTCTCGGATCTCTGCCCGCATTTTCCCGAGGTGGCGGAGGCGTTCGACAAGGCCGAGAAACTGGCCTGGAAGGCGTCGCGCGCGGCCGGCGAGAGATTCGCGCGCCTGTTCCGACTGCCCCGCAACGCCTCGGCGGAAGAGCGGGCCCGGGCGGAGAAGGACCTCGTCCAGCTCGACGCGATCGCCTCCGGCGTCCTCCTCGCCGACTGGGCCATGTTCGCGCTCCTCGAGGAACTGGGCGTCGAGCCCGCCGCCGTCGCCGGCCACAGCCTCGGCGAGATCGCGGCGCTCCAGGCCTGCGGCGCCATCGAGGGGAGCGAGGAGCAGCTCTCCCATGTCGGGGACGTGCTGAACCAGCTCGTGGCCTGGGAGGCCGAGAAGGCGATCACGCCCTCGAAGCTCCTGGCCGTGGGAGCCGGCCGGGCCGTTGTCGAGGAGGTCGTGCAGGCGACGGTCGGCGAGGGCATCCATCTCGCGATGGACAATTGCCCGCACCAGGTGATTGCGGTCGGCCATCGCGACCTCGTCGGGACGGTCGAGGCGGAGCTGAAGAGAAGGCAGGTCATCTGCGAATATCTTCCCTTCGACGTGCCCTACCACACCCCGCTCTTCGAGCCCTATCTCGGCCCCTTCACCGCGCTTTTCGAGAAGATCCCGTTCCGCCGCCAACCGCTCGCCACCCTCTATTCCTTCTCGACGGCCAGCCCCTTCCCCTCCGACGCCGCCGCCATGCGCCGGCATGTGGTCGAGAACTTCGCCCGGCCCGTGGAATTCACCGCCCTCGTCCGCGTCATGCATGCGGACGGCGTGCGCATCTTCGTCGAATGCGGGCCGCGCGGGAATCTCGCTTCCTTCGTCGACGACATCCTGCGCAAGGAGCGCTTCGTCGCCGTCGCCTCCAACCTGCCCACGCGCTCGGGCGTGACGCAGCTGAACCATCTCGCCGGCCTGCTCGCGGCCCATCACGTCCCCCTGAGGCTGGAGCATCTCTATGCCCGGCGCTCTCCCCGCCGGATCGCATGGGAGGAGAGTCCCAAGCCGGCCGCGCCCGAGGAGCCGGCTGCGGCCGCCGAGGGCGGGCCTCGGGCTGCGCCGCCCATGGCGCCGCCGGCCCCCGTGGCAGCCGGCCATCCGGGGCGGGCGGGCGTGATGTCCCGGCATCTCGCCCTGATGGAGCAGTTCCTGGACGACCAGGCCGAACTCATGGCGGCCTATCTCGACCGGAGGCGGCGGAGCGGACGGACGGTCCCGGTCCCGGCCCCCGAAGCCGCCCCGCCCCCCGCGCCTTTCGCCGAAGCCCGCCCCTCGCTGGCGGATCTTCCGCTTCTCTCGACAGCGAGCATCCTCGCCTTCGAGGCCGGGCGGGAGATCACGGTGCAGCGCCCACTCGATCTCGCCGAGGATCTGTTCGCGCTCCACCATACGATCGGGGGCCACGCCGTCAGCAAGGTCGATCCGAACCAGCACGGCCTGCCGGTCATGCCGATGACCTTCAGCCTCGAGGTCATGGCGGAACTCGCCGCCTGCCTCTGCCCCGGATACAAGGCCATCGGGATCGAGAACGTCCGGCTGTTCCATTGGCTGGCCTTCGACGCCGACGAACTGGCCTCGATCGAGGCCGCCGCCCGGCTCCTGCCGGCCGCCGGTCCCGCCTCGGGCCCCGAGGTGGCGGTCACCATCCATGTCCTCGGGGGAGCGGCGAACAAGGCAGGCGGGCGCTCCCCCGCCGGCCAGGGCGTCGTCAGGCTGGCCCGGGATTATCCCGAGCCTCCCCCCGTCGAGGAGTTTCCCCTCACGGACGAGCATCCCTGCAGGATCCCGGTCGACGTCCTGTACCGGAACCTGTTCCATGGCCCTCTTTTCCAGGGCACGCGCTCGACCGGGAGAAGCGGCCTCGAGGGACTGGAGGGCGAGATCGAGGTCCTGCCCCGCGAGCGGCTCTTCCGCTCCCAGCCCGACCCGCATTTCGCCCTGGACCCGGTCACGCTCGATGTGGGCATGCACCCGATCAGCGCCTGGCAGCTCGAATTCCCGGACCAGGCCGGCCGCGTCCTCCTGCCGGTCGAATTGAAGAAGATCGAGATCTTCGGGCCGCAGCTCGCGCCGGGCTCGCGCCTGGCCAGCCGCTGCTTCGCCAGGGGCGGCAGCTACCGGCATTTCAACCATTGCGTCGATCTGATCGGGCCGGACGGCCGGCACTGGTCGCGCATGAGCGGCCTGACGTTCTGGCGCTTCTACGTCCCGTTCGCGGAGGTGAATTTCTTCGGGCCGAAGGACGAGTATTTCATCAGCAAGCCCTGGGACGCGGTCCTCGCGCGATCCTCCGTCCCGGCCCGCTGCATCCGTCTCGACACCCCGCCGGACCAGAAGCAGCGGACGATGCGGATCGTCACCTCCAAGGTCGCGCTGGCACCCCCCGAGATGGCGGAATATCGCGGGCTCGGCGGCGACGAGGAGCAGGAGATCTCCTGGCTCTTCGGGCGCCTCGCCGCCAAGGATTCCGTGCGCCTCCTGTGGCATGCCCGCCATGGCGAGCGCCTCTATCCGACCGACATCGTCATCACCTCGCCGAACGGCCGCGGTCTCGCCGCCCGGCCGCGCCGGACGGCGGCCGAGGCGTTTCCGCATGTCGCGATCGCCCGTCTCGACGACGTGGTCGCGAGCGTCGCGGCCTTCGAGGCGCCGGTCGGCATCGCCCTCGCGCGTTGCGCTCCGCGGGAGGAGCCCGCATGGAATGCGGGCGAACGGGCGCTGCTGGCCGGGCTCGGGGAACGATCCGAATGGACGGCGCGCTTCCTGGCCGCCAAGGAGGCGGCCCGGCAGGCCCTCGGGGGCGTCGATCCGCCGACCGATCCGCTCGTCCTGGCCGCCGATGCGCGGACCGGCACGCTCGCCCTCGCCTGCGGAGCGGCGCGCGGGCGGGTCCTTGCCCATACCGCGCGCGACGGCGATCTCGTCGTCGCGGTCTGCCTGAACGAGAGGGCCGCATGAAGCCGCCGACGCCGGATGCCATCCTGCAAGACCTGGCCCGGATTCTCGGCGATTTCGACGGCCGGGAATATTCCGGGGAGATCGGTCCGAAGACCCTGTTCTTCGCCGATCTCGGCTTCGTCTCGATCGACGCCGTCATCCTCGCCGAGAAGCTCGAGGAGACCTATGGCCGGCGCTTCCGTTTCGGGGAGTTCCTGGCCGACCTCCGCGAGAGGGGCGCGCGCGACATCGAGATCGGCGAGCTGGCCGCCTTCCTGCACGGCCAGATGGCGCAGCCGGGAGCGTAGCGACCACCATGCCGATGCTCGACCTGAACGGGCTGCGATTCCACTATCAGCAGCGCGGCAGCGGTCCCGACGTGATCCTGATCCATGCCGTGACGAGCAACCTGTCCGTCTGGCTGTTCAGCAACGTCCTCGACATCCTGGCCCGCGAGTTCCGGGTGACCGCCTATGACATGCGCGGCCACGGCGCGAGTTCCGTCCCGCCGGACGGCTACACCTCGGCCGACATGGCGCAGGATCTTCGCGGCCTGCATTCCGCCCTCGGCCTCGGCCCGGCAATCCTGGTCGGGCACAGCTACGGCGCGGTCGTCGCAACCCATGCCGCGTGGCTCTACCCCGACATGGTGCGGGGGCTGGTCCTCTCCGATCCCTTCTTCGCCGGCCTCGCCGACATCGAGCCGAACCTCGCGGAGATGGAAGGGTGGCGGGACGTGCGCGCGGCCCTCGTCGCCGCGGGCGCGGAACTCGGGACGGATGTCGACCTGACCCGCCTCTTCCAGGCGATCGCGGGCCTCACCCCGGTGCAGAAGGAGCGCATCCGGGAGACGATGGGCGAGACGGCCTTGCGCTGGTTCTCGCAACTGCCGCAACTCGCCCGCACCACCTGCGGGCAGGACGTCTTCGCGCCCGCGGGGCTCACGGCCGAGCGGCTCCGCGAGATCCGCCAGCCGCTGGTCGCCCTCTATGACGAGCATACTTCCTTCGGCGCGACGCGCGAGTTCCTGCGGAACAATCTCGCCAACGTGACGATCGACACCGTACCCGGCGCGCGCCATCTCGCGCCCTTGCAGAGCACGGAGGATTTCACCCGTCTCGTCCTGACCTATTGCCGCCGCCTCGCCGGAGCGTGAAGCTCGCGCCGGCGGGCTGGGTCGATGACCGCGGCTTTTTCAGCAGCTCTGCTAAGCTGTTGTGAATGCACGTTGTTATCGGAAAGCCGGATTCCCTTTTTCCGTAGCGTGCTCTATGCTCGGCCCCGACGAGGATGGGAGCCGTGCCGTGTCCCACGGGAGGGAATGCGCGCCGCCATGGCGTGTCGCCGAATGGTTCAACACGCCCGAGCCGCTGACGCTCGCGCAGTTGCGCGGGCGCGTAGTGATGGTCTGCGCCTTCCAGATGCTGTGCCCCGGCTGCGTCAGCGAAGGCTTGCCGCAGGCCCAGCGGGTGGCCCATCTTTTCCGGCGCGAGGACGTCGAGGTGGTGGGGCTGCATACCGTCTTCGAGCATCACGACGCGATGAGGCCGGTCGCGCTGAGGGCCTTCCTGCACGAATACCGCATCACCTTTCCCGTCGGCGTGGACGAAGCGGACGGTGTCGGCCTGCCGCGCACCATGCGGGCCTATCGGATGGAGGGAACACCCACGACGCTGCTGATCGACCGGCAGGGCTATCTTCGGCGGCAGGTGCTGGGGCATCTGCCCGACCTTCGGCTCGGCGCGGAGATCATGGCGCTGATGAGCGAGGCCGCCGCGCCGCCGGATGCCGCCGGCTCGCCGGATATCCGCATGCCCGGCGGCTGCGCCTGAGGCGGGGCCGGAGATGACGGAACCCGCGGTCCCGCTCTCGCCCGGGGATCTCGCGCGCTTCGGCCCCGATCCGTCCGCCGCGTTCCGGGACAACCTGGCCGCGGTCGAGGAGCGGATCGCGCGGGCCTGCCGCCGGGCAGGCCGCGACCGCGCCGAAATCCGGCTCCAGCCGATCACCAAGACGGTGCCCGCGCGCATCCTGCGCCACGCCTTCGCCGCGGGCATCCGCTCCTTCGGCGAGAACAAGGTCCAGGAGGCGATGGGCAAGCGCGAGGCGCTGGCCGATCTGGATATCCACTGGAGCATCGTCGGGCATCTGCAAACGAACAAGGTCAGGCACCTCGTCCGCTTCGCGGATGAATTCCACGCGCTCGACAGCCTGCGGGTGGCGGAGGAGCTCGACCGGCGGCTGGAGCGGGAGGACCGCCTCCTCGACGTCTACGTGCAGGTCAATACCTCGGGAGAGGAGAGCAAGTTCGGCCTGCATCCCGATGCGCTGCCATCCTTCGCCGACGCGCTGCACCGCTTCCCGCGCCTGCGTCCGCGGGGACTGATGACGCTCGCCCTGTTCAGCACCGACATGGACAAGGTGCGCCCCTGCTTCGCGCTCCTGCGGGAGCTGCGCGACAAGGCAAGGACGGTCCACCCGGCCCTCACCGGCCTGTCCATGGGCATGTCGGGCGACTACGAGCCGGCCATCCTCGAGGGGGCGACCGTGGTTCGCGTGGGCCAGGCGATCTTCGGCAAGCGGCCTACGCCCGACGGCCATTACTGGCCCGGCCTCGCCCCGCAGGCAGCCTGAGAGGCCGCGGAGCGATTCACCTTCAACCTGCCTGATTGGAGCGGTCCTTGAGCCTCGAGGACATCGGGCTCGCGCTCCTGCCGGTGGCCGTCCGGCGGCCGCTCCTTCCGATGAAGCGGCCTCAGCCGTCCATCTTCAGGGCGGCGATGAAGGCCTCCTGCGGGATCTCCACGCGGCCGAACTGGCGCATGCGCTTCTTGCCCTCCTTCTGCTTCTCCAGGAGCTTGCGCTTGCGGGTGGCGTCGCCGCCGTAGCATTTGGCGGTCACGTCCTTGCGCAGCGCCCGGATCGTCTCGCGGGCGATGATCTTGCCGCCGATCGCGGCCTGGACCGGGATCTGGAAGAGATGCTGCGGGATCAGATCCTTCAGCTTCTCGCACATGGCTCGGCCGCGGCTCTCGGCGCGGTCGCGGTGAACGAGCATCGAGAGCGCGTCGACCGGCTCGGCATTGACGAGGATCTGCATCTTCACGAGGTCGCCCTCGCGGTA
>NZ_DAOLAJ010000006.1:0-31919 GCF_035325185.1 Enterovirga sp.
GCCCTCACCGTCACAGGAGTCCTCATCGTCATGAGAATGATCGCTCACTGACAGCCGCCCGAGGCGGAACGAGCCGGCCTGAAGGATGGGGACCTTCCCCGTCCTTCCGATCCCGGCGGCTATCCCGCCGTGTCGGGCTCCGGCGGGCGCCGCGCGATCGAGAAGGCGGGGTCGGCCAGCATTTTCGAGACGAACCTGTCGAGACACGGATTGTCCGCGTCCGCGCGCCAGACGAACTCCACCGGGTAGGATCTGCTCAATTCCGGATGATCGACCAGAACGACATCCGCCGGGCAAAAATGGACGGCCGCGTCGGACACGATGGAATAGCCCATGCCCGCCGCCACGAGGCCGAGGATCGTCGAGATGTCGCTGCCGACCTGCGCCATTTTCGGGGTGAGGCCCGCTTCCCGGCACTGGTGGATGAGGAAATCATTGTAGTCGGGGGCGATCTCGCGCGCGAACCAGATGCAGGGCTCGTCCCGGAGCATCGCGAGGCGGTCCGGCACCTGGCGGGCGAAGGCGCTGTCGCGATGGAAGGCCAGCTTCAGCCGACACGTGAAAAGCCTGATCGCCGCGAAGGTCGGATCGTTGCGGGGGCGCCAGGTCAGATAGCCGCCGTCGAGGCTGCCATCGGCGATCTTCTCGATCTGGCGCATGGCGAGGTGCGGCTCGAGGATCACGGAAATGGCCGGAACGGCCTTCCTGAAGGCGTGCAGCGTCTTCAGGACGACGGGATGCCAGCCGTAATTCGGCGCGACGCCGATGCGAAGCGCCCCGAGCTGCCCCGCGGAGATGCGGGCGGCGCGCTCGCGCGCAGCGTGCAGATCCGCGAGGAGCCGCCGGCAATCCATGGCGAATTGCGCGCCCGCCGCCGTCAGCTTCATGCCGCGCCCGCTACGCATGAAGAGAGCCGCGCCGACATCGCTCTCCAGGTCCATGATCTGCCGGCTCAGCGCGGGCTGCGCGATGTGGAGGTGCCTCGCCGCGTCGGCGACGCTGCCGCGGTCAGTCACCGCCAAAAAATACCGCAGGTGCCTAATCTCCAGCGACATATGTGCACCTATCTATACTTGGAAGATATAGGGTATATATGCAAATAGTATTGCTATGACTAGAAAAACCTTGATACCGTCTCGACAAGGTTGAGGGGGAGATAGGATGATCGAGCATTCGGGCGAGATACGGCATCGGGCCGTCGCGGCGGCCACGGTCGGGAACATTCTCGAAATCTACGATTTCATCGCATACGGCATCTTCGCCGTGCCGATTTCGCATACGTTCTTTCCGGTCAACAGCGATTTCGCGGCGCTGATGCTGACCTTCCTCACCTTCGCCGCCGGCTTCCTTGCGCGGCCGCTGGGGGCCCTGGTCCTCGGCCGATACGCCGACAGCGCGGGGCGCAAGAACGCCTTGAGCCTGACCCTGATCTTGATGGCCGTCGGCACCCTGATCCTGGCCGGCTGTCCGTCCTATGCCTCGATCGGCTGGGCCGCGCCGGCGATCATGGTGGCGGGGCGGCTGCTGCAAGGCTTCTCGGCCGGAGGCGAGATCGGCGGCACGGTGGCCATGCTGGTCGAGAACGCCGATTCCTCGAATCGCGGCCTGTATGGCTCGTTCCAGCAGATGTCGCAGGGCGCCGGCGTGCTGCTGGCCGCCGTGATCGGGCTCGTCCTGTCGAGCCTGTTCACCGATGCGCAGATCGCCGGCGGCGCGTGGCGCTATGCGTTCCTGGTGGGCCTCCTGATCGCTCCCGTCGGCTGGTACATCCGCCGCTCCATTCCCGAGACGCCGGAATTCGAGGAGAGCGAGCATCAGCCGCTCGACGTCTGGACGCGCAACCTCGTCACCTATCGCAGCTCGCTGTTCCTCGGCGTCGCGGTGATGGTCTTCTGGACCATCGCGACCTATGTCTCGAACTACTTCACGACCTATGCCACGCGCGAGCTGCACCTGAGCATGCTCGAAAGCTTCCTCGGCCAGACGGCCTATGCGGTGACCCTGATCGTGGCGAGCCCGCTGATCGGCGCGCTCTCGGACCGGATCGGGCCTCGCAAGCCGATGCTGTTCGGCGCCGGGGTCTGCGCGGTCCTCGGCTATCCCCTGTTCTGGTATCTGGGACGCAATCCCAGCGTGCAGGGGCTGATCCTCGTCCAGAGCGTGGTGTCCTTCCTGCTGGCCTGCTACGCCGCCTGCGCCTCGCGCGTGATGGCGGACATCTTCCCGACCGCGTTCCGCGCGACCGGCGTGGGGCTGGCCTATGCGGTCGGCGTGACGATCTTCGGCGGCTTCACGCCGCTCGCGGTGACGGGCCTCATCCAGGTCACCGGCGACAAGCTGGTCGTGGGGCTGTATCTGTCCTGTGCGGCGATCGTGAGCCTCGTGGCCCTCATTCTCCTCTACTCGCCCAAGCGCCAGGCGGATGCCTTGCCGAAGACGGCCTAGTCCCCCGCGGGCCGGGCCGTCCCGGTTCCCGGGCTCTTCCATCTCTCCGAGGCCGTCATGCTGGATCGCGATCACATCCTGAAACTGGTCCCCGATCTCGTTCGCATCAGGCGGGATCTGCATGCCCACCCGGAGCTTCGCCACGAGGAAAAGCGGACCTCCGCGCTCGTGGCGCAACTGCTCCGGGACTGGGGACTCGAGGTCCACGAGGGCATCGGAGGCTACGGCGTCGTCGGCACGCTGAAACGCGGCGCCTCGGAGCGCTCCGTCGCCTTGCGGGCGGATATGGACGCCCTGCCGATCCACGAATTGAACACCTTCGACTATGCGTCCACGTATCCAGGCAAGATGCATGCATGCGGCCATGACGGCCATACCACCATGCTGCTCGGCGCCGCCCGCTACCTGGCCGAGCGCGGCGGCTTCGACGGAACCGTGGTGCTCGTGTTCCAGCCGGCGGAGGAGGGCGGCGGAGGCGCGAGGCTGATGGTCGAGGACGGCCTCTTCGAGCGGTTCCCCGTGGAGGCGATTTTCGGGCTGCATAACTGGCCGGACCTGCCGGCGGGCTCCTTCGGCGTGCGCGAGGGGCCGATCATGGCCTCGAGCAATCCCTTCGAATTGCACATCAAGGGGATCGGCTCCCATGCCGCGCAGCCCCATCGCAGCGTCGATCCGGTCCTGGCCGCGGTGCAACTCGTGCAGGCGTGGCAGACCGTTTCGTCGCGCAACGTCTCGCCGATCGAATCGGCCGTCCTGTCCGTGACCCAGATCAATGCGGGCAGCGCGGTGAACGTCATCCCCGAGGACGTCACGCTCAAGGGGACCGTGAGGACCTTCAGCGGCGAGGTGCTGGACCTCGTCGAGCGCCGCATGCGTGAAATCGCCGCCGGGATCGGGGTCGCCTTCGGCGCCGAGCTGCATCTCGACTTCCGGCGGGTCTATCCGGCGGTCGTCAATTGCGAGGCCGAGACGGCGCTGGTGGTCGAGGTCATGCGCTCGCTCGTCGCGCGCGGGCGCGTCAACGGCAAGGTCGAGCCGAGCATGGCGTCCGAGGATTTCTCTTTCTTCCTCCAGAGGAAGCCCGGCTGCTACGCCTTCATCGGGAACGGCTCTGCAAGCCCGGCGAGCAACCATCCTCACCATCTGCACAGCGCCACCTATGATTTCAACGACGAGATCCTGCCGCTCGGCGTCTCCTATTGGGCGGCGCTCGCCCAGGCGAAGTTGTCCGTCTCGTCCTGCTAAATTCTGTCGGGAAAGGTCGCAGCCGAGCCGGGCAACGGACGTCCCGGATGTCCCGACCGAGCCCCGAACAGGACGGCGGTACGATGCGGCCGGCGATGCCCGAGACGATCGACGCGAATTTTTTCGACGACCGGGTCGGGGTTGCGGCCGTCCGAGCAGGCTGTCGCCCGGCCGGAGCCCGGGATTGCCGCGGCCATGAATGGGCCACGATAGCGCTTGATCCTCCATGAGATGCTTCGCGCCGCATTCACTGGGCTCGCCGGCCTCCTTTTGCTTCTCTTCGCCTCGGCCGGCGGGTCTCTGCGCGCGGCGGACGCAATGCCCGACCGCGATCTCGAATTCCTCGAGGCGGTGACCTGGGGCGCGACGCATGCCGGTTATGACGAGTTGCGCCGGCTCGGCCGCAAGCGCTGGCTCGAGCGGCAAATGTCCTCGCAGGATGCCACCGTGCCTCCCGCGCTCCAGCAACAGATCGACGGCTTCCGCACATCGACGACGGCACCCCTCGCATTGGCGGTCGAGTTCACGTCCCGCACCAATGCCGTGCGCGCCATACGGGACGGCGAGGAGCGCAAGGCGGCCCAACAGGCGATCGCGCGCGACATGAGCAATATCTCGCGCGACGCGGCCATCCGCTCGATCGTCCGGGCCGTCTATGCGCCGGATCAACTGCGCGAGCGGCTGACCTGGTTCTGGTTCAACCACTTCAACGTCTATCTCTACAAAGCAAACATGCATCTCCTCGTCGGCGACTACGAGGACAAGGCGATCCGTCCCCATGCCCTCGGCCGCTTTCGCGATCTGCTGGCGGCGACGCTGCGTCATCCCGCCATGCTGGTCTATCTGGACAACGCCCAGAACGCGGTCGGCCGCGTGAATGAGAATTACGCCCGCGAACTCCTCGAACTGCACACGATGGGCGTCGGCTCCGGCTATACGCAGGCGGATGTCGAGGAACTCGCCCGCATCCTGACCGGCTTCGGCGTTCAGCAGACCGAAGGGACGCCCGGCATGAAGCCCCAGCTGCGCCCGCAATATCGGCGAGAGGGCCTCTTCGCCTTCAATCCTGCCCTCCACGATTACGGCGACAAGACCTTTCTCGGCCACACGATCAAAGGCAGCGGGGAGCGGGAGGTGGAGGAGGTGCTCGACATCCTCGCCACCCATCCGGCGACGGCGCGGCATGTCTCGACGCGCCTTGCCACCTATTTCATGGCCGACAACCCGCCGCAGCGGGTCATCGACGCCATGACGGCCGAATTCCTGCACACGGGCGGCTCGATCCCTGCCGTCCTCGAGGTCCTGCTCCTCGCGCCGGAATTCGACCGGGCCCTCGCGGGCAGGCCCAAGGACGGGGTGCGCTATGTCTTTTCCGCGCTGCGGCTCGCCTATGAGGAAAAGCCGATTCTGAACGGTGGTCCGGTGATAGCCTGGCTGGGGCGGCTGGGAGAGGGCCTCTACAGTCGCCAGACCCCCGACGGCTATCCCCTGACCTCCGCGGATTGGACGGGACCCGGTCAGATGACGGCCCGGTTCGAGATTGCGCGTGCGATCGCCTTCGGACCGGCCGGGCTCTTTCGAGCCGGCGACGAGAAGGCCGATCGGCCGGGCTTCCCGATCGTCCGCAACGCGTTGTTCTATCGCGGCTGGCAGTCGCGCCTTTCGCCGGCAACGCGGGCGGCGCTCGATCAGGCGATCTCTCCGCAGGATTGGAACCTGCTGTTCCTGTCTTCGCCCGAATTCATGCAGGGAGGTGCGTCATGACCCCCGAACCGAGCCGCCGCGGCCTTCTCCTGGGTGCCGCCGCGGGGCTTGCGACCCTCGGCGGTCGCGCCTGGGCGGCGCCTGCGAGCGATCTGCGCCTGCTCGTCGTTTTTCTGCGTGGCGCCTATGACGCGGCGAATGTGGTCGTGCCGGCCGGCAGCAGCTTCTATTACGAGTCGCGCCCGAAGCTCGCCATCGCCAGGCCGAACGCCGACGATCCGTATTCGGCGCTTTCCCTCGATGCCGAATGGGCCCTCCACCCGGCCCTGCGCGAGACGATCTATCCGCTCTGGAAGAAGGGCGAAGTCGCCTTCGTGCCCTTCGCGGGTCCGTCCGACGACGTCTCGCGCAGCCATTTCGAAACCCAGGACACGATCGAACTCGGCCAATCGACCGGGCAGAGCCGCGATTATCGCTCCGGCTTCATGGCCCGGCTTGCGACCTCCCTCTCGCGCACGCGGCCGATCTCCTTCACCCAGCAGGTGCCGCTGATCTTCCGTGGCGAGCAGCAGATCCCGAATGTGGTGATCAACACGGTGGGGAAATCGAGCATCGACAGCCGGCAGGCAGCGCTGATCCAGGCCATGTATGCCGAAACTCCCCTGGAGAAGGGCATCCGCGAGGGCTTCCAGGCCCGCGACGAGGTCTATCGCTCGGTTCATGCCGAGATGGCTTCGGACAAATCGGCCGTGCCCCCCCGCGGTTTCGAGCTGTCGGCCCGCCGGATCGGCCGGCTGATGCGCGAGCAATACAACCTCGCCTTCGTCGATGTCGGAGGCTGGGACACCCATGTGAACCAGGGCGCGGCAAAGGGCTATCTGGCCGACCGCATCGGGGAACTCGGACGCGGCCTTGCGGGCCTCGCCGAGGAGCTCGGACCGGTATGGTCGCGCTCGGTGATCCTGGTCGTTTCCGAATTCGGCCGGACCTTCCGGGAGAACGGCGACCAGGGCACCGATCACGGCCACGGCAGCGTCTATTGGGTGCTGGGCGGGCCGGTGAAAGGAGGCCGCATCTACGGCGAGCAGGTGAAGCTCGCCGCGAATACCCTGTTCCAGGGCCGGGATTTGCCGGTGCTCACCGATTACCGGGCTCTGATCGGCGGGTTTCTCGAACGATTCTACGGGCTCGACGGCGACGAGCTCAACAAGGTGTTCCCGGACTCGAAGCCGAGGGATCTCGGATTGGTGTGATCCGGGACCGTCGGTTTCCCGAGAGGGGAGGGCGCGCCGGGGCGGAGGCCTCAGCTCCGCACGATCTCCAGCGGACCGTGATCGTCGCAATGATCGCCGTGCGGATGGTGCAGATGACCGTCGACGAGGTAGTCGACATGATCGCCGTGCGGCACGGCCTCGTGCCCGCAGCCCGGCCCATGGACGTGGCCGGGCTCATGACCGGTGCAGCGGTGCCCGGGCGTGCAGCGATCCGGGTTGCGCTCGCTGACCTCGATCACGTGCTCGTCGACATGGTCTCCATGCGGGTGATGGAGATGGCCGTCATGCAGATAGTCGACGTGGTTTCCATGGCGCACGGCCACATGGCCGCAGCCCGGACCGTGGACATGATCGTGGTTCGCATGGTGGGGCAGGTTGCAGGTCGTCATTCGAAAGTCCTTCCGGTCCGTCAATGTTGCTCGCAGGCATGCTCGACGGCGTTTTCGACGAGGCCGAGCACATGGGCATCCGCGATCGCGTAGATCGCCGTCTTTCCTTCCTGTCGGCGTCTGACCAGCCGCGCCTGCAACAGCACTTTCAGGCGCGCCGAGACCGTTCCCACCCGATCCCCTTCGATTCTGGCGAGCTCGCCGACATTGCGCTCGCCGGAAGCCAGGACGATGAGGGTCCGAAGCCGGGCAGGATCGGACAGGGCCTTGAACATCGCGGCCGCATCCTCGAGCTGCGCCCGGCTGATCGTCCCGGTCATACAGTCTATCATTCTATTGAACGTTGGTATGATGGGTCGTGATCCGGCCCCTGTCAAGCCCGGGACATGCCGAGACATGGAAGGCGATGATTCCTCCCGCTTCCGTCCGTCGGATCCGGGGCGGTCTATCTTCGCGAGGCCGTTGCCGGGCCGGCGCCGCCGGTCAGAAGCTCCGTCGCCTGGGCGGCCATTCGCTCGACGATCGCGGAGGCCGGCTCGATGGCGCCGATGAGGCCCGCCGCCTCGCCGAACCAGACGCCCGTATTGTCGGGATCGCCGGCTGCGAAGGCTTGACGGTAGCGCGGCGCCTCGACGGCGGCGTTCCGTTCCAGCTCGGCCTCGCGGCCATGCCAGCTTTGCGTGAACGCGTTCCGGCGAATTCTCGCCGTGAAGCCGCGCGGCCATGCGATCTGGCGGGCGATGTCGGCCACCGACGTCCTGACGGTGTCGTCGCCGGTCGCCTCGACGATCGCCTCGTGATGGCGCGGATGCACGAGCGCCTCGCTGGAGGCCCAGAGGCGCGTGCCGACCAGCACGCCTTCGGCGCCGAGCATCAGGGCCGCCGCAAGCCCCCGCCCGTCCGCGATGCCGCCGGCGGCGACCAGGATGGAATCCGGCGCATGGGCGGCGATCAGGTCGGCCGCCTCCGGCACGAAGGACATCGTCCCGCGAAGCATTCCGTGGCCCCCGGCTTCCGCGCCCTGCGCGACGACGATATCCGCCCCGACATCGACGGCGTCCCAGACGTGATCGATCGTCTGGCACTGGCAGATCAGCAGCGCGCCCGCCTTGCGGATGTCCTCGGCGAAAGGACGCGGGTCGCCGAAGGACAGCATGACCGCGACCGGCCGCCGCTCGAGCGCCTCGGCCAGGAGCGACGGCGATTTGCGCAGGGACCATGTGATGAACCCGACGCCGACGCGCTCGCCTTCGCAGAGATCGAACTGCTCGGCGAGCCATGCCGGGTCGCCGTATCCGCCGCCGATGAGGCCCAGGCCGCCGGCCGCGGTCACGGCGCCCGCCAGCGCGCCGCCGCCGGCGAAGGCCATCGGCGCGGAGATGATGGGGTGACGAATATGCAGCCTGCGGGTGAGGCGGTTCGAAAGGGTCGGCATGGCGGTCACTCCCCGGATCGTTCCGAATGAGCCATTGCCGCACCTTCCATACAAATGAATTTTTGTAGATGATCGTTCTCAGAATGAGAATGCTTGACCTCGGCTCCCTCGAGATATTCCGCGCCGTCGTGCGCGAGGGCGGCGTCGTCCGCGCGGCGTCGAAGCTGCACCGCGTGCAGAGCAATGTGACGACCCGGATCAAGCAGCTCGAGCAGCGGCTGGGGGTGGCCCTGTTCCGTCGCCAGGGACGGGCGCTGGCGCTGACGCCGGCCGGGGAACGCCTTCTCGTCTATTCGGAGCGTCTGCTGCGTCTCGCCGACGAGGCGGAGGCGGCGGTTCGGGGCGCGCCGGGCGGCCGGCCGTTCCGTCTCGGCGCGATGGAGAGCACGGCCGCCAGCCGCCTGCCCGAACTGCTGTCCCGTCTGCACCGGGCGCTGCGCGACACCCAGATCGAGTTGCAGACGGGGCCGACCGCGTCGCTGATCCAGCAGGTCCGCGAATATCGCCTGGACGCCGCCTTTGTGGGGGAGCCGTTCGCGCGCGAAAACCTGAACGTGCAGCCGGTCTTCGAGGAAGAGCTGGTCCTGGTCACGGCCCGGCGGCGGAACGGCATCGCATCGCCGGCCGATCTCGCGGGCGAAACAATCCTCGCCTTTGCCCGCGGATGCTCATACCGGCGGATTCTCGAAGACTGGATGTCGGGCGCCGGCGCGAAGCCCGCCCGGATCGCCGAACTTGGCAGCTATCATGCCATCATCGCCTGCGCGGCGGCCGGCGGAGGCTGCGGCATCGTGCCGGTCTCGGTCCTGAATACGCTGAGCGCCGGCCGCAGCGTGCGGCGGCATGCCTTGCCCCGATCGATCGCCGCGAACCGCACCCATCTGGTCTGGACCGACGACGCCGCGCCGGCCGTCCTGGCGCTCCTGGAGCATCTGGCCGCCTGCCCGCCCCACCCCTCGCCGGAATAGCTCCGCCGCCGCTGTCCCTTCGGCTGCATCCGGCATCGCCGCGAGACGTCCGCGATCCGGCTCGGCAGCCTCTATTCGAAACGCCCGTCGACGAGCCGGCTCCAGTTTTCACCCGCCAGGCCGTTGAAGAACCCCTGGGAGCCCCGATACGCCTCCACCAGCCGCTCCTCGCGCGAATGCACGATGGTCGCGGCGAGAGGGAAGAAGGCGATGCGCCGGCCCAGCATCGCCTCCAGCAGGGCGGGCTGCGTCCGGCCGCGCAGGGCGGCGGCGCCGTTTTGCGCCGCATGTCCGATCAGGCAGTCCAGGACGGGCCCGGCCTGTCCCGGCAGGGCGAGAAGCTGCAGGACGCGGGCGATCCCGCGCGGGCGGAGATAATAGAGGAAGGCGCCGATCAGCGCCCCGCCCGGCGTGGAGACCGAGGCGAAGACCGGCTCGCCGCGATCCGGCGCTCCGGCGGCTTCGGCGAGGATATGCGCGAACCGCTCGTCTCCCCAGTCCGGGCGGACGGCGAATTGCTTCGTCAGGGGATCGAGCATGGCGGCGAAACCGGCCTGGTCCGTCTGCGCGACCTCGAGCCCTCCCTTGACCTTCCAGTTCTCGGGGACGGCGGACCAGCGCAGGTCGTTGCCCTGCATCCGCCCGCGGAGATGGCGATCGATGCGGCTCGCCACGGGAGCGAGCAGCCGCGCCGCGGCGATCCGGCGGGAGGCCTGCGCGAGCGTGAAGGCCGCCGGCCGGATGACCCGCAGCCAGTCCAGGCTGTATTGCGGCAGTTCCACGCCGCGCAACCGGGTCCACATCTGCGCCGAGACTTCGCTCGCGGTCTCGGTGAAGGAGAGATCCTGCGGGCCCGCCAGGAACGCCTTGAGCAGCCTCGCGCCGGCCATCGGGTCGCTGGCCCGGCGTTCGACCATGAGCGCGCTGCCGACCGCCGCGCGCAGCTTGCGGCCCTCATGGCTCATCGGCAGCACGCTGATGCCGATGAAGCCCGAGATGGCGCCGTCTGCGCCGATATGGACCAGCGGCGAGATCTGCGGGTCGTAGCCAGGCGCCTCGAGATAATGCTCGCGCAGATAGGCCGTGAGCGAGGGCGACGGAAGCGTGTCGCGATCCCGGAACACCCGTTGAAAGAGCCCGGCAACAGCCGGGATGTCGGCGGCCTCGAGAGGGCGGATGCGGCTCATTTCGGCCGACCTGCCGTCTCCAGGGGGGGCGCGGCGACGGGACCGAGCTTGCGGGCGAGCGCGACCCTCGGCATTCCGGCCTCGTTCGAAACGAAGGTCACCGGCTCGTAGACCCTGGTTCTTGCGATGAGCGCCGCGACCTGGCGTTCCTGTCTTTCGCCGAATTCGAGCAGCAGCCAGCCCCCGGGCGTCAGGAAGTCGGCGGCCTCGCGGATCACGCGCTGCTTGATCGAGATGCCGTAGGGCCCGCCGTCGAAGGCTTCGCGCGGTCCGGCTTCGAGCAGATGCGCGCTCTCGCCCGTGAGGCGGGCCGTGGAGATGTAGGGCGGATTGCAGACGACCATGTCGAGGGCCCCTTCGAGCCCCTCGCCCTCCAGCGCCTCGAACAGGTCCCCCTGCCGGATCGTGACCCGGTCCTGCACCGCCAGGCGCTTGACGTTGCGGCGGGCGAGCATGACGGTGCTGTCGGTCAGGTCTCCTCCCCAGACGCGGGCGGACGGCACCTCGACCGCGATCGACAGCGCCAGGTTGCCGGAGCCGCAGCACATGTCCACGACCAGCGGCCTGGACGGGAGGCCGCGCAGGATCGCAATGGCGGCGGCGGCGAGCAGCTCGGTCTCCTTCCGCGGAAGGAGGACATCCGCCGCATGCTCCAGCACGATATTCATGAAATGGTGCATGCGAGGCTCGCAACGCCCTACGAGACCGGCGGTTCTGCCCGGCATGAGATCCTTCCTGTGCTGAACGTAATTCACGCCAGGGAGGCTACCTTCGTCCGAGTAAACATCCGCTGAAATGCAGCCTCCTATATGACGCGCACGCATTAACGGCGGCCTTATCTTTGCCTGCTACCCAGGCGACATTGATGCTGGATCCATCGGCCGGCCTCTTTTTGTTAACTTTGAAGGCGGGAGAGGATGAGCTGGGGCAAGGCGAGAGGATTGTCGGGCGGTCGCGGAGCGCTGCTCCCGATGCTGATGTCCTATGCCGCCTCCGGCGGCAGCCTCGTCGTCAGTTCCGCCGCCCAGCTGCTGACCTTCGCTCTCCTGGCCCGCTTTCTCGGCGTTCACGAATTCAGCCTGCTGGTCGCCATCACGGCGATTTCGAGCATCGCGGTCCATATGTGCGGGCTGGGCGCCATGGAATGCCTCGTCCGCCGTGTCGCGCGCGACCGGACGCTCTATCCCGTCATGCTCGGCCACAACATCATCCTGACCGCGGCAAGCGGCCTCTTCCTGATCGTGGCCGGTACCGTCATTCTGCCCTTCTTCCTCACGCTGCTTCCCGATCCGGCGGAGAACGTCGCCCTGATCTCGCTGATGCTCGTGACGAACATCCTCCTGGTGCGCGTCATCGTGCTGGCGGAACAGATCTGCATCGCCCATTCCGATTTCGCCGCGGCGAATCTCGTGGTCATCGGCTTCGCCGTCGCGCGGACCGTCGCCGCCGCCGTGGCCTGTCTCCTCTTCGACGTCGAGAGCGTCGCCTCCTGGGCGGTCTGGCAGTTCGGCTGCCACGTCCTCGTCGCCTTCGCCTGCTGGCACGCCCTCAGGCCCCGCGGCTCGCCGGACTACCGGATCGTGCGCGAGGAATTGCCGCTCGGCCTCTATTTCAGCGTCCCCTTCATCCTGCGGGCCGTGCGCCAGAATGCCGACCTGCTCGTGCTCAGCCTGATCTCGGCGCCCGAGATCGTCTCGAGCTACAGCGTCGCCCGCCGCATGCTGGACAGCAGCTATCTCTCCGTCGAGGCGCTCAACCGTCTCGTCTATCCCGGTTCGGCCCGGGCGACGGCCGAAGGCTTGCAGCACGCCATGCCGAGGGTCTGGAGGGTTCTCGGCGCAGCCATCGGGATCAGCGTCACCGCGGCCGTCACCGTTTTCATGCTGGCCCCGGTCCTGCCCTTCCTCTTCGGCAAGGGCTATGTCTCGCTCGTCCTGTTCCTGCGGATTCTCTGCTGGGCGGTCGTGCCGCTGGCGATCTGGTCGGTCGCGATGGAAGCGCTCGGGGCTTCCGGCCATCACCCCACCCGCGCGACGGTGATGGGGCTCGGGAGCCTGCTCGGCGCCGCCCTGGCCGCGGCGGCGACCTGGTACGCGCCGCCGACCGGCACCTTCGTCTCCTTTTACGTCATCGAGATCTCCATGGTGATCGGGTCCTGGAGCGCCCTGCTGAGGATCGTGCGCCGCGATCGCCGGCGAGCCATGGAAGAGCAGCTCGCACCGGGAATGGCGCATGGGCGCTGAGAGACCGGAGCCCCCGTTGAGCGTTTCCATCGTCATCAAGACCCTGAACGAAGAGAAGCGCATCGCCGCCACCGTCGAGCACGCCCTGGCGGCTCTCGGCGGAATTCAGGGAGAGGTCATCGTTGCCGATAGCGGCTCCTCGGACCGCACCGTCGCGATCGCGTCGGGCTATCCGGTCCTGGTCGTCCAGATCGCGCCGCCGGCCCTCCCGAGCTGCGGGATCGGGCCGCAGCTCGGCTTCCAGCATGCGCGCTTCGACCACATCTGCCTGCTCGACGGCGACATGCTGCTGGATGACGGCTTCCTCGCCGCGGCCCTGGCGTTTCTCGCGGAGAATCCCGAGGTCGCGGGCGTCACGGGCCATATCGAGGAGATGCTGGTCTCGAGCCTCGAATATGCGCGCAGGGTCCAGCGCCAGGGCCCCGAAGCCCGGACCGGATCGATCGACCGGATGAACGGCGGCGGGCTCTACCGCCGCAGCGCCATCGAGCAGGTCGGCCATTTCTCCGACCGGAACCTGCACGGGCACGAGGAATTCGATCTCGGCATCCGCTTGCGGAGCGCAGGCTGGCGGCTTCACCGGCTCGACCGGCGCTTCGTCCAGCATTTCGGCCATACGCTCAATTCCTACCTGCTGCTCGTGCGGCGCTGGAAGAACAAATATCTCCAGGGCGTCGGGGAGCTTCTGCGGGCTTCGTGGAGGCGGCCCTATTTCTTCCAGCTCCTGCGCGAGCTCCCCGAACTGAAGCTCTGGGGCATGGTCTATCTGTGGTGGGCGTTTTCCATCGCGCTGCTGCTGTGGCTGCCCGACAGGACGCTGGCTCTCGGGCTGGTCCTCGCCCTCCTCGCCGGCATCGTCGGGCTCATGAGCCTGCGCAAGGGCGGGCTCGGCATGGGCCTCTACACCGTCGCCGCCTGGTTCTTTCACGCTGCGGCGCTGCCCCTGGGTTTCTTGCGGCCGCGGCGGGCGCCCGCCGCCCCCATCGAGAGCCGCATCCTCCATCAGCCGGAGGGAGCGGCCTCCGGCGAGGCCCCGCAGCCGCAGGTCTTCACGAAAGCCTCTTCATGACCGGCGATCTCATGAAAAAGAAAGACTCGCTCTGGACTCGGATCGTCCATTCCTCCTCGGAATATTTCCGCAGGAGACGCGGCGGTCTGTTCCGGCAGGCCCTTCCCAGCTTCACCTCGCTCAGGGTTTGCGACGTCGGCGGCTCGCGGCATTTCTGGGAAAAGCTCGATCCAGCCGACGTTCCCCAGGACCTGACGCTGGTCAATATCCGCGACGACGGACAGGCGCGTTCCTTTAGCGGTTCGTTCGGTCATGTCGAGGTCATCGTCTATGATGGCGACCGCCTTCCCTTCGAGGACAAGTCGTTCGACGTGGCCGTGTGCAATTCGGTGATCGAGCACGTGCCGCCGGCCAAGCGGGCCAATCTGGTGCGGGAGATCAACCGCGTCTCCAACTACTATTTCATCCAGACGCCGGCATTCGTCTTCCCCATCGAGCCGCATTTCTTCTGCCCCGGCCTCCATTGGCTGCCGCGCTCCGTCGCGCGCCATGCCGTGAGGCTGTCCCCGTGGCGTTTTCTTTCCAGGCCGTCGGAGGAGCACATCCGCGAATATTTCGAGGAGATCCAGATCCTGACGCTGAAGGAGTTCCGCTCCTATGCGCCGGAAGCGAAGCTGGTCAGGGAGAAGATCGCGGGCCTGACCAAGTCCTATATCCTGCATGGCCCCTCGCGCTCCTGAGGCGGCCGGCGCATTTTCGAGGAGGAATCGCCGAAAAGGTCGATCTGCATGAAGAGACTGCTTTGGGCCTTGATCGCGCCGCTGGTGCTGGGGCCGGCGGCCTCCCGTGCCGCGGCCGAGGAATGGCTGCCCGTGCGCGAGCAGTCGCTGGAGGTTCGCCCCGGCAGCCCGCTGGACTTCTCCGGGCTCCTGCCCAACCGCGCCTTCGCTCCGAAAGGCGCCGATGGCGAAAGCCGGCGGATCATCGTGCGGAAGGACGGCCGCCTCGCCTCGGGTGCATCCGGGGAGCCTGCGCGCCTGCTCTGCGCCTCCCTCGCCTGGAGCCCGGCCTCGGGCGGCTTCCCCGATCACGCCGAGGCCGATCGCTATGCGCGCCAGCTCGCGCTCCACGGCTACAACATCGCCCGGCTGACCTTCCTGGACGCTTCGCTGATGTTCGGCCGAGCGCGGGATTTCGATTTCGATCCGCAAACGCTGGACCGCATCCACTACCTGCTCGCCGCGCTGAAGCGGAACGGCATCTCCTGGATGATCGACGCCATGACGTCGTGGCGCGGCGCCTATGGCGGCCATGACGATCGCTGGGATCCGGCGGGCAACCTCAAGCTCGCGCTGTATCTGGACGACGGGGCCTTCGCCCATTGGAAGGGGCTCGTCGAAAAGGTCTTCACCCGCGTCAATCCCTATACTGGCATCGCGCCCGTCCATGACGAGGCGCTGGCGCTGGTGATCCTCGTCAACGAGAACAGCATCGAGTTCGAAAGCGTCGTCCACGATCGGCCCGGCAAGCCTCCCTATGATGCGATCTTCGCGGCGCCGTTCAATCTTTGGCTGTCGAAACGCTACGCTTCGAGCGAAAAGCTGGCTCGGGCATGGGGCGGCCTCGGCCAGGACGAGAGGCTGGAGAACGGCACGATTCGGCTGCCCCCCGATCGCTATGTCGCCAGCCCCCGCCTGCGCGATCTTCAGGCGTTCTTCGTCGAACTGGAGACGGCCTCGGCGGCCAGGATGAGCGCGGCCCTGCGCGCCCTGGGCTACAGGGGCATCGTCAGCACCTACAACAACTGGCCGACCGTGCAGACCGCGCTCAGCCGCCGCGGGCTCGAAGCGGTGACGATGAATACCTATCACGACTGGGCGAGCGGCTATGCGTCCGGCACCAGGCTTCTCCAGCAAAGCTCGATCGCGGACGGCGCCCATTATGTCCGCACGGCCGCGGCGGCCCGCTGGCTGGGAAAGCCCTTCGTCGTCAGCGAATATGATCACCTGTTCTGGAATCGCTACCGCTACGAGGCGGGGCTGGTCTTTCCGGCCTATGCCGCCCTCCAGGGCTGGGACGTCCTCTGCCGACACGGCCATGGCCCGATCGCGCTCGCCTATGGCGAGCCCTATCCGCACAAGCGCGCGATGCTGCCCTATGCGATCGCGCTCGATCCCGTGGCGCGCGCGGGGGAGACGCTGGCCGCCTTGCTGTTCCGGCGCGGGGACGTCGCGACATCGCGGCTCACCATCCCCTTCGCGGTTCGCGGCGCGGAGGATCTCGGGCCGGACATGCAGGCCCGCGAGCCGGACGCGCTGACGGAACTCGCTCTGCTCGGAAGGATCGGGCTGGAGGATGCCGGCCGCATCGGCGAGGGGATCGCCGTCCGGCAGCCGCGCGACGTGAACCGGCCCGCCGCCATCGTCGAGGCGTTGCGGGCGAGCGGCGCTCTTCCGCCCGGAAACGTCACGAATCTTTCATCCGGCCTCTTCCAGAGCGATACGGGCGAGATCGTCCTGAACCGCCGCGACCGGCAAATGCGTCTGGCGACGAAGGCGACGGAGGCCGTCGCCTTCTCGGCGGAAAGCCTGCCGGCCGCCCTCGGGATCCTGTCCGTGGACGCGGCCGAGGGCGACGGGCTGGTCGCGATCTCCTCGCTCGACAAGCCGGCCTCGCTGGCGAGTGGGCGCCGCTTCCTCGTGATCTTCGCCACCGACGCCCGCAACACCGGGATGGTCTTCCGGGACGGCGAGCAGAAGGTCATCGAGGATTTCGGCAGGCTGCCGGTCCGCATCCGCAAGGGGCATGTCGACCTGCGGATCGCCAGGACGGCCCGCGCGTGGCGCCTCTCTCCCGTCGGCCTCGACGGCCAGGTCCGGCGGCCGGTTGCGCGGGGCGCCGGCCCCGTCGCGTTCCGGCTCGGCAACGACCTGCCGGACGGCCCCACCACCTATTTCCTGCTGGAGCTCGAGGAGTGAGGAAGGTCTCTCAGCGGAAAGGCAGGAAGACCGGCACCAGCAGCACGCAGACGAGCCCCGTGACGATCGAGAACGGCACGCCGACCTTCACGAAATCGCCGAAGCTGTATTGCCCGGGCCCGACCACCAGCGTGTTCACCGGCGAGGAGATCGGCGTCATGAAGGCGGTGGAGGCGGCGAGCGCGATGATCATCGCGAAGGGGTAGGGCGAGGCGCCGAGATCCTTGGCGATGGCGAGCGCGACCGGCGCCATCAGCACCGCCGTCGCGGTGTTGGAGATGAACAGGCCGAGCGCCGCGGTGATGACGAACAGGGTCGCGAGCACGATCCGCGGCGAGGCTCCGCCGACGAGATGGATCACCGCGTCGGCGGCGAGGTCGACGCCGCCGGTGCGCTGCAAGGCGAGCGAAAAGGGCAGCATGCCGACGATCAGGATCAGCGTCTTCCAGCTGATCGAGGCATAGGCGCTGTTGAAGTCGACGCAGCCGAACAGGCCCATCAAAAGGCAGCCGATCAGCGCCGCCTGGACGTTCGGCACGAGGCCGGTGACCATCAGCACCACGACGAGGCCGAGCACGCCGAGCGCATGGGGCGCGCGGCTCGCGGCGGGCAGCACCTCCCCGAACTCGGCCGGCATGTCGAGCACTACCATGTCGGCGCTGTCGTCCTGCAATTCGCGGATATCGGACCAGAAGCCGACCAGCAGCAGCGTGTCGCCGAGCTTCAGCGGCTCGTCCAGCAGGTTCTCGGTGACCACCGTGTTGCCGTGGCGCAGGCCGATCACGTTGAGCCCGTAATGCGAGCGCAGCCGGGCGCCGGTGATCGTCTGGCCGATGAGCCGCGACTGCGCCGGCAGCATCACCTCGACCATGCCGAGATTCTGCGACAGATCGTTGAAATAGTCCTTGTTCTCGCCGGCTTGCAGCCGCTCGAGGCCGTATTCCGCCCGCAAGGCCGCCGCCTCGTCCGGCGAGCCGTCGACATCGGCCAGCAGGACGTCGCCGGCCTCGATCACGGTCTGTGCGGTCGGTTTCACCACGCCCGTCGAAAAGCGCGAGCTTCGCTCGATGGCGAGCAGGTTGACGCCCTCCTCGCGCAGATCGATCTCATCGAGGCGGCAGCCGATGAGCGGCGAGCCCTCTTTCACGCAGACCCGCCGCGCGCGCTCGGAGAGCTGGTACAGCTCGACCCAGTCGCGCAGGCTCGGGTGCCGCGGGCCGCGCGCATCCCCTCCCTCCGGCGCTCCCCCCAGCAGCCGGCGGGCGAGGAGCATGTAGAGGATGCCGAGCACGAGCAGCGGCAGGCCGAAGGGCGTGAAGCTGAAGAAGCCGAAGCCCGCGGAGCCCTGCCGCGTCAGCTCGGCATTCACGACGAGGTTCGGTGCGGTCGCGACCAGGGTCAGCATGCCGCTGATCAGCGCGGCGACGCTGAGCGGCATCATCAGCCGGCGCGGCGACATGCCCCGGTTCTGCGTGATGCGCAGCACGACGGGAATGAAGATCGCCACCACCGCGGTGGAACTCATCAGCGAGCCGAGCGCGCCCACCGCCGCCATCAGCAGCACGAGGAGGCGGTTTTCGCTGGCGCCGGCGGTGGCGTCCAGCCAGTCTCCCAGCCGGCGCGCGACGCCGGTGCGCACGAGACCCTCGCCGATCACGAACAGGGCCGCGATGAGGACGATGGAGGCGTCGGCGAAGCCCGCCAGGGCCTCGTTCATGGTGATGATGCCGGTGAGCGGCATGGCAACCATCACCAGCAGCGCGACCGCATCCATGCGCGGCCGGTTCAGCACGAACATCCCCACGGAGGCGGCGAGCATGAGGAGAACGAGGGCGAGGTCGAAGGTCATAGGCGTCCCGCAGACAGAGGGAGTCAGGACGGGGTCTATATCGGAGACTCTGCGGCGGCGTTAACCGGCCGCTAACCATGGGGCTCGAAATTCCCTTCGGCCGCATTTTCGAGTGGGATGGACCCGGCTCACGTGAAGAAGAGGCGGCCAGGATTTGGGGCCGGTTTCGCCGAAAGCGAAACGGCTCCGGCGGGCACGGGACCGCTCGCGGCAGGACGGTTCCGGTTGGGCACGATTCTCTCCAAGCCGCAGCTTCGCTCTCCCGGAGGCATGCTCCCGGCGGAGGCGGCGAGGCGCGGCCTCGTCGGGCGCACTGTCGCCGATGTGGAGCGCGACCTCATCCTCGACACGCTCGATCATTGCCACGGCAACCGGACCCGCGCTGCGGGGATCCTCGGCATCTCGATCCGCACCCTCCGCAACAAGCTGGCCGATTACATCGGCGCCGGGATCGAGGTGGCGGAGCCGGGCGGAGCCCGCCGCGCAAGCCCGCCCGAGCCGGATGCCGGGCGCCCTCCTCGCGCGTCCGGCATGTGAGGCGCGGGCCGCCGCGCGCGGATGCTCCGGGGCTATGCCGGGTTTCCGCAGGCCACTTCCGCGACGGGCTCGACGAGCTGCGGCCCCAGATGCAGATAGCGCGTCGCCCGGCGCTTGGCGGCGATATCGGCCCAGACGCGCTCGACCTCGACCTTCGTCAGCTTCGCCGCGACGCCGACCTCCGCCGGGGAGAATCCGTGATTGAGGCCGTAGAGGCACAGATCCATGCGGTCATAGGGGAGGGAAAAGTAGAACTCCTCCTGCGTCTGCGCCAGGGAATAGGTGTCGGTCGTCGGCGGCCGGCGGCGGATCTCCTCCGGGATGCCGAGTTCGGCGGCGAGCGCATAGACCTGGCTCTTGTAGAGATGCGCGATCGGCTTCACGTCCGCCGCGCCGTCGCCGTTCTTGACGAAGAAGCCCTGATCGTATTCGAGCCGGTTCGGCGTGCCGAGCACGGCGTAGTTCAGCCGGTCGGCATGGTAATACTCGATCTGCTTGCGGGTGCGCTGCTTCATGTTCGTCGCGGCGACGATGCCGAGATAGACCGGGGGCGGCATGCGCAGCTTGCTCTGCCGGCCTTGCGGGTCCTGCACGACCAGCGACGAGATGTTGTAGCCGCCGCCGGTGAGAGAATTGGCGATGACGATCTTCGACGCCCAGCCGGATCCGTATTCGGGAACCAGCTCGCGGATGAAGGCGTCGCGCCGCTCGTAGCAGCCCATGGCCTTGAGCGCCGGCCCGATATCCTCCACGGCGCAGGCAACCCCGAAGGTCTCGGCGACCAGCCTCCCCAGCCGGAGGCTTTCGGGATCGGAATCGTTCTCCGGCATGAAGAGGCAGAATACGTTCTTCGCCCCGACCGCCCGCACCGCCAGCGCGACGCAGACGCTGGAATCGATGCCCCCCGAAAGGCCGAGCACCAGCCCGCGCTTGCGCATGTCGCGAAGCTGCGTGCGCAAGGCCGCGACGATGCGCTCGGTCTCCGCCGCGCCGTCGATCTTCAGCGCGTCGGCCGGAAAGGCAGGGATGTTCGGGACCACGGCGACATTCATTCCATACCGCCCAGCGTTTCCGCAGCGAGCCTGCGGCTGACCTTGCCGGAATCCGTCTTCGGCAACTCGGTGCGGAATTCCACGAATTTCGGCACCATGAAGTCCTCGAGACGGGTGGCGCAGTGGCGGATGATGTCCCGCTCGCTCAAGGTCAAGTCGGAAAGCACCACGACCGCGGCGATGGCGTGGCCCAGAATCGGATCCGGCACGCCCGTCACCACGGCTTCCGCGATGCCCGGATGGGCATGCAGCACGGTCTCGACTTCCTTGGGCGCGACCTTCTCTCCGCGCGTCTTGATGATGTCGTCCTTGCGGCCGACGAAATAGAGGAAGCCGTCCTCGTCGGTGTGGAAGAGGTCGCCCGTATGGAGCCGCTTCTCCCAGAGGGAGGGCCCCGTGCGCAGGATCCGCGCGGTGGCGGCCTCGTTGCGCCAGTAGCCCTGCATGACATGCGGGCCGCGGATGACGAGTTCGCCCGCCACGCCGGGCGGAACGACGCGGCCCTCGTCGTCCACGACGAAAGCCTCCGTGTTCGGAATGGCGATCCCGACCGAGCCTGGCCGGCGATCGAGTTCCTCCGGCGGCAGGTAGGTGCAGCGCTTGCACTCGGTGAGGCCGTACATCGAATAGATCCGCACGCCGGGCAGCAGCTCGCGCAGGCGCGCGATGTGCACCGGCGGCAGGGCCGCCGCCGTGTTCGAGATGTAGCGCAGGCTCGGCAGGAAGCCCGGCGCGAGATCGCGCATTTGCAGGATCATCGCCGCCATCGTCGGCACGAGCGGGAAGCCCGTGACCTTCTCGGCGCGGATCCGCTCGAAGATCGCCTGAGGGAAGGCGAAGGACTTTTCGAGGACGAGGGTGGCGCCGAGCCGCATCGCCATCAGGAGCTGATAGAGCCCGTAATCGAAGGCCAGCGGCAGGACGTTGAGGATGATGTCGTCGGGCGTGTTGCGCAGATAGGTGGTGATCGATTCCGCCGCCGCGTCCACATTGCGGTGGGTCATCATCACGCCCTTGGGCCGGCCGGTGGAGCCCGAGGTGTAGATCAGCATGGCGAGGTCGATGTCGATCCCGCGATGCGCGACCGGGACGGGCTCCGCCTTCAGGCAATCTTCGAACGCCGCCACGCGACCGGAGGGAGGCTCGGTCGAGGCGACGAAGGGGCGCGGCACCGTGATCGCGTCGAGCGCCTGCGTCACGACCGGCAGGAGCCTCGCCTGCGTCAGGACGGCGGCGGCCTCGGAATCGTCGATGATGTAGCTGAGCTTGTCGGCCTTGGTGGAGGCGTTGATCGGGCTGAAGGTCGCCCCCGCCTTGAGGACGGCGAAGATCGAGACGGCCGCCTCCACGCAATTGTCCATGAAGACGAGAACGCGGTCGTCCCGCCTCACCCCGTTCGCGGCGAGCGCGGCGGCCAGCCGGCTGGAGAGATCGTCCAGCTCGGCATAGGTCAGCCGCCTTCCCCCCGCGACCAGCGCGGTCTTGGCGCCGTGAGCCCTGGCACTGGCGACGACGAATTGCTCGACCCGCATGGACCTGCTCTCCGCTATGCCGCCGCGGACGTTGCGGTCTTCGAGGCGATGAAGGCCGAGATGTGCGCCAGCGAATCGAGATTGACCGGCACGATGTCGGCATCGGCCACCACGACGCCGTAGCGCTCCTCGATGAAGGCCACCAGTTCGAGGACTCCCGTGGAATCGATGATGCCGTTCTCGATCAGGGAATCCGTGTCGGAGAACGGATGGGCCGTGTCGCCGAACAGGAAGTTCTCGACGACGAAGGCCCTCACCGCCTCCTTGATGCTGTCCGACATGTCCGTTCCTTTCCCATATGGTGTCAGGCGGCTTTCGCGCTGCGGCTGTCCGTGCCCGTGAAGGTCTTCAGCCAGAGCTGCGTCGACAGGATGCCGACGAAGGCCGCGTTGTCCCGGAAGCCCGAGGCGGGGCGCACGCGGCATTTTTCGTGCAGCTTCGCCACCGCCTTGGGATTGAAGAGCCCTCCCGCACCGATCGCGGCCTCGCCGAGCGCGGCATCGACATAATCCGCCGCCGCTCCGACGAAGGAGGCGCTGTCGGGTGCGCGGTAGGGCTGCTTGGTGCGCTGCCCGATGGAGGGGGGAAGCAGGTCGCGGGTCGCCTCCCGCAGGATATGCTTCTCAACGAGCCCCTTCAGCTTCATGCCGGGCGGCAGGCTCGCCGCGAACTCGACGAGCCGGTGGTCGAGGAAGGGGAAGCGGCCTTCGACGCCGTGGGCCATGGCCATCCGGTCGCCCTGGCTCGACAGGATATATCCGGGCAGGAGGAAGCGGGCCTCGAGATATTGCGCCTGATGCAGCGGATGCCAGCGCGCGAAGGCGTCCGGCAGGAGCGAGACGATTTCCTCGGTCGCATCGTAGCCCGCGAGGCGGGCGCGCAGGTCCCCGGAGAAGAACAGCTTCGCCGCCGCCGTGCCGTCGAAGCGCGGCCGGTGCGAATAGAGCGGATCGTCGGCGGAATGCCCCTTCGCGCCGAAGAAGGAGGCGAGATATTCCGCCGATTGCTGGCGCAGGCCCGGCAGGTAGGGATAGAGCTTGCGGAACAGATGCGGCCGGATGCGCGAATGCGGCTGGCGTGCGCAGAAGCGGCGGACGCGGTTCTCCTTGAAGATGTCGTAGCCGGCGAAGACCTCGTCGGCGCCTTCGCCGGTCAGCACCACCTTCAGGCCGGATTCGCGCACGAGGCGGGACAGCTTGAACAGCGGGGCCGGGGCCGTGCGGATGATCGGCCGCTCGGTGAAGCGGATCACCTCGGGGAAGATCGCGGCGATGTCGCCTTCGCGGCAGGCCACGGACCTGTGGCGGGTGCCGAGCGCCCGCGCCATTTCGAGCTGGAAGGCGCTCTCGTCATGCTCCGCGCTGTCGAAGGTGACCGAAAAGGTCTCGAGCCCCGCGGGCGCCATGCCGGTAGCGAGGGCCGCGACGATGGAGGAATCGAGCCCGCCCGACAGGTAGGAGCCGACCGGCACGTCGGCCCGCATGCGGATGCGGGTGGCGTCGGTCAGCAGGGCGCGCAGCTCCTCGGCCGCCGCGCGCTCGTCCGCATGGCGCGAGGGGGCGCCCGCGTCGGGGTAGTCGAGGCTCCAGTAGGGCCGGGTCGTGACGCGCCCGTCCTCGACGATCATCAGGCTCGCGGGCTCGAGTTCGCAGATGTCGCGGAAGGCCGTGCGGGGGGCGATCGGCGCCCAGAGGGTGAAGATCTGGTCGAGGGCGAGGGGATCGATCTCCGCGGTTATTCCGGGGACCTGCAGGAGCGCCTTGACCTCGGAGGCGAAATAGAACTGCCCGTCGCGCCTCGCGTAGAACAGCGGCCGCACGCCCATCCGGTCGCGGGCGAGAAACATGCGGCGCCGGCGCGCATCCCAGATCGCGAAAGCGAAATCGCCGTTGAGGAGCGAGAGGCAGTCCTCCCCCATCTCGTCATAGAGATGGAGGATCACCTCGGTGTCGCTCGCGGTGCGGAACCGACGGCCGCGGGCCCGAAGCTGCTCGCGCAGCTCGACATAGTTGAAGATCTCGCCGTTGAAGGCGATCGTCAGGTCGCCTTCGGCGTCCGACATCGGCTGCTGGCCGTCGCCGAGGCCGACGATGGACAGCCGCGCATGCCCGAGCCCGGCGCCGGGCGCCGTGAAGACGCCCCGTTCGTCCGGGCCGCGGTGAGCGACCGCCGTCGTCATGCGTTCGAGGAGCGCTCTCCCGTCCCGAACGGCGCCGACATATCCGACAAATCCACACATGCCGATACATTTCCGAAGCCGATCGGCTCCTTCGTCACTATAGCCGATCGGGCGGGGCCGGGTGTTAACGGCGGTGAATATTTACGTGGATGGTAAATGAGGGGCCGAAGGGTGTGACTCGCCAAGGCTTAACATAAAATTCAGGTGCGATGGCATAGCTTTATGCCAGAGTTGCGGGGGAGCCGGACTGTCTCTTCTGTCTTGAGAGTTATACTAAGGGCGAAGCGGGATGTATGGGCCGAGGGGGGCGGAACAGCGACAGACGCCTCGACCGGCTGACCGGAACCGGAAGTACCGGGTCCCTGCCGACTTCCTGGTCGCTTCCGACGGCACGGTGGTCGATGGGACGAGCCTGACCGCCCGTCTCGGCCAGCTCGGACGCGTCGGCATCGACGACATTCTCGCCTGGCTGCGCGCCGGACGCCGCTGGATCGCCGCCTCCGTCGTGCTCTGCCTGATCGCCGCGCTGTTCTACGGCGTCACGGCGCCGCGCCGCTATACGGTCTATACCGATATCCTCATCGACCCGTCGAACCTCAACGTCGTGCGCGACGACGTCTTCACCTCGAATCCGCAGCGCGACGCGCAGCTTCTCGAAGTGGAGAGCAAGCTCAGGATCCTGACCTCGCGCAACGTGCTGTCGCGGGTGATCGACAAGCTCGATCTCACGCATGATCCCGAATTCGTCAAACCGGGGCTGCTGTCGCCGCTGTGGAACCTGATTTCCCGGCGGGAGGCCGCGGGCGACGACCGGCTCGCGGCGATGCGGGCCCTGTCCGAGCGCGTCGATGCGCGGCGCGAGGAGCGCTCCTTCGTCGTCGTGATGCAGGTCTGGGCCGAGGACCCGGAGCGGGCCGTGGCCATCTCGAACGCCATCGTCAATGCCTTCGAGGCAGAACTCTTCCAGTCGGCTGCCGAAAGCGCCGGCCGGGTGGTGAAAGCCCTCAACGACCGCCTCGAGGAGCTGCGCCGCAACGTCACCGAGGCGGAGCAGCGGGTCGAGGATTTCCGCCGGGCGCGCGGATTGCAGCTGACCAACGGCGAGCCCGTCAGCGCGCGGGTGTCCGGCGAGCTTGACACCCAGGTTCTCGACGCCCAGCAGCGCGTCATCCAGTCGGAGGCGCGCTACAGGCAGATGAGCGCGGCCCTCGCGGAGCGGCGGGTCGCCGGCGCGGCGATCTTCGATTCCCCGACCATGGTGACCTTGCGGGCGCAGCTGAACACGCTCAAGCAGCAGATCGGATCGATCCAGGCAACCCTCGGCGCGCGCCATCCGCAGATGGTCACGGCCTTGTCCGAGCAGCAGGCGGTCGAGGCGGCCCTGATGCGCGAGGCGAGGCGCATCCTGGAGGAGGCGAGGGCGGAGTTCGAGCGCAACCGCGCCGCCCTCGCGGCGCTGCGCCGCAAGGCCGACGATGCGAAATCGACCGTCTTCAGCGACAACGAGGAGCAGGTGCAACTGCGCAACCTGCAGCGCGATGCGCGGGCCAAGGCCGCGCTCTACGAGACGCATCTCGCCCGCACGCAGCAGATCAGCGAGCGGCAGCAGATCGACACCAGCAACGTCCGCGTCATCTCGCGTCCGATGGTGCCGAAGGCGCGAAGCTGGCCGCCGCGGACCCTCGTCCTGGCCGGCACGGCCGGCGTCCTCGGCCTCTTCCTCGGGGTCGGGATCGCCCTGGGGCGCGGCGCCTGGCGCTACCTGCACGCGCCCGGGCAGGCGAGGGCCTGACCGCTGCGCGCCGTGCCGGACATCGTCGAGGGGGAGAGACGACGGGCCAGGGGGCCGGGGGCCGGTTTCGGCACCGTCCTCTTCATGGCCGTCTTCCTGCTGTCCTGGGTCACCTTGAATCCGTTTGTCGATCTGACCGGCCCGCCCGTTCTCGATCAGGCGGCGCGGGAAACGAGCCTGCTGAACGAGGTCGCATCCATCGGTCTTTTCGCGTGCATGCTCAGCTTCGGCCTGGTGCATCCGCTGCGCCGCATCATTTTCCAGCCCCATATGCTGCTGGCGCTGATCTTCATCTGGCTCGGCTTTATTTCGCTCGTCGTGTCCAGATATCCGTTCCAGGGCGTCAAGGGCATGGTCCTGGCCGGCATCGCCATCGTCAATGCCAGCGTCTTTCTGCTGCTGCCGCGCTCGGAGGAGCATTTCGCGAAGCTGCTCGGCGTCGGCTGCCTGATCGTCCTGTCGGTCGCCTATTTCGGCATCGTCTTCAAACCCACCTTGTCGATCCATCAAGCGTCCGAGGCTCTCGATCCGATGACCGCCGGCCTCTGGCGCGGTCACTTCCGGCACAAGAACGACGCTGCGATCGCCATGACGATCATGACCTTCTTCGGCATTTTCGTGATGAACGCCTGGTCGCGCCCTGTCGGCCTCGTGATCGCCTGCCTCGCCTTCTTCTTCCTGACCCATACGGGCGGCAAGACATCGACGGCGCTGCTTCCGGCCGTGCTGATCGTGGCGTGGATCTTCGAGAAGATCCGGGTCCTGCGCGTTCCGATCGTCGTTGGCGGCATTGCTCTCTTCAACCTCTTCGCCGTGGGCTCGGCCGTCATCAGGCCGCTGGGAGAGTTCGTGTCGAGCCTGGGCATCGACGCCACCTTCACGAACCGTGCGGATGTGTGGCGCCTCGCATTCTCGGCGGTGGAGGAGCAGCCCCTCACCGGCTACGGCATAAGGGGGTTCTGGCAAACCTCGCAGCTCGTCCACGGCGGCGGCCTCGTCGAGACCTGGGCGGTCCAGGCCGCCCATGCGCACAACTCCTATCTGGAAATGATCCTGATGATGGGAGTTCCGGGCCTCGCGCTGACATTGCTCTGGCTTGTCGCGCTGCCGCTTTACCATATCTCGCGCATTCCTGCGGCGAGCGCGCATACGGATCTTACCCGACTCTTTGTCCGAATTTGGCTTTACGTCCTTTTCAACGCATGCTTGGAAAGTCTCTTCTTTCAAGGATCCAACCCATTGTGGATGACCCTCCTGATCGCGATCTACGGGCTCAACCTGCAAGCGTCGGCCGCCCTGGCGCCTGCCGCCTATGCTGAACCGCAGGAGGCCCTGGCGCGTGCCTAGCCTCCTCGAAAGGCTCGAGAAGCATGGCGGGCTGGAGCAGTGGCTGGCGAACCGGCTGATCTGGACATTCGCCGGCTCGCGGCGCGCCGTCCGGACCGAAACCCCGCTGGTCTCCTTCACCTTCGACGACGTGCCGGACAGCGCCCTGCACGAGGGGGCCGCGATCCTCGAGCGGCATGGCGTGCGCGGCACCTTCTACATCTCGGGCGGCCTCGCGGGGCAGGTCGAGCCCGAGCGGCTGCTGATCTCGCCGGAGGGATGCCGGGAACTCGCCGAGCGGGGCCATGAGGTCGGCTGCCATACGTTCTCGCATCGGCGGGTCAGGAACATCTCGCGAGCCGAGCTGTCGGCCGATCTGGACCGCAACGGCACCTATCTCGCCGGCGCCGGGGTCCCCCGGCCGCCGCGCAACTTCGCCTTCCCCTACAATGCGGCGTGGCCGCTGGCGCGGCCCGAGCTGCGGCGGCGCTTCCGCACGTGCCGCGGCGCCGGCGAGGCCATCAATCGCGGGCGCACCGATCCGATGATGCTGAAGGCGGTCGAGATCCGCCAGCCGGAAGCCGAGGCGCGCGCCCTGACGCGCTGGATCGACGACGTGGCCGGGACGCCCGGCTGGCTCGTGTTCTTCACGCACGACATCGCGCCGCGCCCGACCTCCCACGGCTGCACGCCGGAGACCTTCGATCTCCTGGTGGCGCATGCGGTGGCGCGGGGCTGCGCCGTGCTGCCGGTCGACCGGGTCCTCGACCGGCTCGGCTGGTGAGGGGGCAGGCGTGTCGCATTCGCCTGAAAGGCGCCTCCTGGCCATCAACAACTATTTCTACCGCCGCGGCGGCGCGGAGGCGGTCTTTTTCGACCATATGGCGATGTTCTCGCAGATCGGCTGGGATGTCGCCGCCTTCGCCATGCAGCACGAGAACAACCTTCCCTCGCCCTGGTCCGGCTATTTCGTCTCGGAGATCGAGTACGGCCGGCGGACGAGCCCGCTGCGCAAGATCGCGCAGGCGGCGAGCGTCATCTATTCGGTCGAGGCGCAGCGAAACATCTCCCGGCTGATCGAGACCGCTCGCCCCTCCATCGCCCATGCCCACAACATCTACCACCACCTCTCGCCCGCGATCTTCTCCACCTTGAAGGCCGCGGGGATTCCGGTGGTGATGACGGCGCATGACCTGAAGCTCGCCTGCCCGTCCTACAAGATGCTGCGCGCGGGAAAGGTCTGCGAGGATTGCCGGGGCGGGCGCATCTACAACGTCCTGCGCCATCGATGCGTGAAGGACTCCATTCCTCTGAGCGGGCTGGTCCTGGTCGAGACGATGGTGCACCGTCTGCTGGGTCTCTACCGCGAGACGCTCGACCGGATCGTCGTTCCGAGCCGCTTCTATATCGAGAAGCTGGTGGAATGGGGCTGGCCGCGCGGGCAGCTCGTCTACATTCCCAACTTCGTCGATGTGGCGGGCTATCGCAACGACTGGGAAGAGGGCGACTATTTCGTCTTTGCCGGGCGGCTTGCGCCGGAAAAGGGGCTCGCGACCCTGATCCGGGCGGCCGCGCTCGCGAGGCAGCGCCTTGTGCTGGCCGGAACCGGCCCCGAGGAAGCGGCGCTCCGTCGTCTCGCGGACAGCACCGGTGCGCAGGTGGCTTTCGCCGGCCATCTCTCGGGGCGGGACCTGCACCGCCTGATCGGGCAGGCGCGGGCGCTGGTTCTCCCCTCCGAATGGTATGAGAATGCGCCGATCAGCATTCTCGAAGCCTATGCGCTCGGACGCCCCGTCATCGGCGCCGCGATCGGCGGCATTCCCGAGATGATCCGGGACGGGGAGACCGGTCTCGTCGCCGCCTCCGGCAATGCGGCGGACCTGGCCGGGAAGCTCACGGAGCTGGCCACGCTTTCCGAAGGCGAGCGTGCGCGGATGGGCCGGGCGGGCCGCGACTGGATCGTCCGGGATTTTTCCGCGGCGCATTATCGCGACCGGACGCTCGAGCTTTACGGAGCGCTCATCCGCTGAGGCGGGAGCAAGGGGAGGGGCGGCCGTCAGGGTTAACGAATCAAAAACGGGACGATGCCCGCGAAGCCTCTCTTGCGGGAGGGCCGGCGGTCCCTGTACCCCTGGGATGGGCCGGCGACCGGAATCGAGAGTGACGGAACCACATGATCTTGGGGAGCCTCCTTCCGGGCTTCCGGGGGAGCGCGCAAACCTGTCGGCTCGAAGCGTTGCCGAGGGCTCGACTGGAATGTGACGGCGGAGGCGACCATGGCCAGTCTTCCCCTCGAGGCGCCTTCCGGCGAGGCGGCCTCCGCCTCGGCCCGGGACGGGCCGGCCCGCCGCATCGTCTTCCTGGGGTTGCGCGGGATCCCCCATGTCCAGGGCGGCGTCGAGAAGCATGTCGAGATGCTCGCCGGAGAATTGGCGAAATGCGGCTGGACCGTCGAGGTCCTGGGCCGCAGGCGCTACCTGTCCCACGCCGCCCCGATCTCGTGGAACGGCATCCGGGTGTCTCCGCTTTGGGCACCCCGCCGGATGGCGCTCGAGGCCGTCGTGCACACTTTCCTGGGCGTATGGGTCGCCGCGTGGCGCCGGCCCGACATCCTCCACATCCATGCCATCGGCCCGGCCCTGCTCGTGCCTCTGGCGCGGCTGCTCGGCCTCAGGGTGGTCGTCACGCATCACGGCTATGACTATGACCGGCAGAAATGGGGCGGCTTCGCACGGCGCGTGCTGAAGCTCGGCGAGTCTTGCGGCATGCGGCTGTCGCAGGCCCGGATCGCGATTTCGAGCGAGGTCGCGCGGACGATGGCCTCGCGCTATGGCGTCCCGGTCAATTTCGTCCCGAACGGCGTCACGGTGCGGCATTCCCCGGCCGAGACCGGCATTCTCGCGGAATTCGCGCTGCGGCCGAAGCGCTATGTGCTCCTGGCGGCGCGCTTCGTCCCGGAGAAGCGGCATCTCGACCTGATCGAGGCTTTCGCCAGATGCGGCGATCCCGACCTGCGGCTGGTCCTGGCGGGCGGGGCGGAATTCGAGACCGCCTATTCGCGCGAGGTCGAGGCCGCGGCGCGGCGCGTGCCCGGCGTCGTGCTGACGGGGTTCCAGACCGGAGACAGGCTGGCGGAGCTGTTCGCCAATGCGGCTCTGTTCGTTCTGCCGTCGAGCCATGAAGGCATGCCGATCGCGCTGCTCGAAGCCATGGCGTTCGGATTGCCGGTGCTCGCCAGCGACATCGTCGCGAACAAGGAACTCGGTCTTCCGGCGGCCGAGTATTTTCCGCTGGGCGATGTCGATGCCCTGGCCGCGGGGATGAAGGCCAAGACGGCGAACCCGCCGAGCGACGCGCAAATCCGCGCCCGGATGCAGCATGTCGAAGAGACCTATAGCTGGTCGCATGTCGCCGGGAGCACGGCGCAGATCTATCGCGCGCTGCTGGCGAAATAGGGAGGCGAGGGTCCCGATGCCCGTGTCGAATCTGCCCGGCCGCGAGGCTGCCCCAAGCGCCGTCGAGCGGGGACCTGCGGAGACGATGAGGTGACCGACCTTCTCTCGACATTCGCCTCCGGCCTTTTCGCCGGCCGCGACGTCCTCGTGACGGGCGGCACGAGCGGCCTCGGGCTGGCCTGCGCGCTGGCCTTCCGGGCGCTCGGGGCCGAGGTGACGGCCACGGGGGCGACGGAGGGCGAGCGCGCGGCCGCGGCCGCGATGCATCCGGACATCCTCTTCGAGGTGCTCGACGTGCGCGAGGCCGCGGCCGTCGCGGCCTGCATCGGGCGCCGCCCGCGGCTGGACGTGCTGGTCAATGCGGCCGGCGTGATCCGGCGCGACGCGGAGCACGACCCGGCGGCTTTCGCGGATGTCGTCGACATCAACCTCAACGGCACCATGCGGACCTCCGCCGCGGCCCGGCCCAAGCTCGCCGCGCATGGCGGGACGGTCGTCAACCTCGCCTCCATGCTGACCTTCTTCGGCGGTCCGCGAGTCCCAGGATACAGCGCCTCGAAGGGCGGCGTCGGCCAGCTCACGAAGAGCCTCGCTGCCGCCTGGGCGGCGGACGGCATCCGGGTCAATGCCGTCGCGCCCGGCTGGATCGCGACGCCGCTGACCCAGGCCCTGCAAGACGATCCGCAGCTTTCCGCCCCCATCCTGTCCCGCACGCCGATGGCGCGCTGGGGCAGCCCGGAGGAAGTCGCGGCCTGCGTCGTTTTCCTCGCCTCGCCCGCGGCCCGTTTCGTCACGGGCGCGATCCTCGCCGTCGACGGCGGCTATCTCACCGTCTGAAGGAAGCAGAGCCATGGCCCACGCTCCGATCAACGAGAAATGGGTGCCCTACAAGCATCCGCAGCCGAAGGAATCCCCGCCGGAACTCGTCATCCCGGACGCCATTCCGACCGACGGGCGTGTCTGGGTGCCGGTCGAGGAGAACGTCTGGTTCCGTCCGCTGCTCCTGTGTGCCTCGCGCGGCTATTGGATGAACCTGCTCAAGGTGAAGAAGTCGGGCGTCCTGTCCCGCCATCGCCATCCGCTGCCCGTGCACGGTTTCGTGCTGAAGGGCCAGTGGCGCTACCTCGAGCACGACTGGGTCGCGACCGAAGGCGGCTATGTCTACGAGGCGCCGGGGGAGACGCATACGCTCGTCGTCGATCCGCATGTCGAGGAAATGATCACGCTGTTCCAGGTGAACGGCGCGATGATCTACGTCGACCCGGACGGAAACACGGTCGGCTACGACGACGTCTTCACCCGCATCGACAAGTGCCGCGC
>NZ_DAOLAJ010000006.1:32019-67405 GCF_035325185.1 Enterovirga sp.
ACGGAAACACGGTCGGCTACGACGACGTCTTCACCCGCATCGACAAGTGCCGCGCTCACTACACGGCGAACGGCCTCGGCGTGGACTATATCGACCAGTTCATCCGCTGAACCGGCCGGAGCTTCGCGATCTCGCCCGGCTTCCCTGCGGGCGAGATCGCGACCTTGCCGGGACGATGATGCGCCCGGATCCGCCGCCGGCCCGAGGACAGGGCGCTATTGATAGCGCGCGTCCCGCCAGGCAATCGCTTCCTTCAGCCCCTGCTCCTTGCGGATCCTGTTGAACTCCGCTCTCTCCTCGCCCCCCGAGGCCTCGATGATCGTGTCGGTCTCGACGGCTGCGAGCAGCGAGGCGCGCATGCCGCGCAGATCGAAGCTGCGGTTGATGGCGCGCTTGGTCAACTGCACCGACAAGGGGGCGGCGGCGGCGATGTCCCGCGCCCTGCGCATGGCCGCGTCGAGATGCGCGCCCTGGGCCACGACCTCGGTGACGAGGCCGATGGCGCCGGCGCGCGAGGCCGGGATGCGGTCGTTGCCCGTGAGCAGGATGTCCTTGGCGTGTTTGGGCCCGACGAGCCAGGGCACGAGCATCGCCACGATGCCGGAGCCGAACCGGACCTCCGGCTCCCCGAAGACCGCATCCTCCCCGGCAATGGCGATGTCGCAGGCGAGGGCCAGCTCCATGCCGCCCGCGAGGCAGAAGCCGTGAATGGCCGAGATGGTAGGCTTGGGGCAGTCCCAGAACTGGATGATGAACTCGAAATCGCTCTCCAGCACGGCGCGCCAGGCGGGAACGGTCGCGTAGTTCTTCTCCGCGGATTCCTTGAGATCGAAGCCGGAGGAGAAGGCGCGGCCCTCGCCCGACAGGACGATGGCGCGGATCGCGGGATCGCGCTCGAACGCCTTCAGGGCTTCCGTGGCCTCGCGCATCAGCGCGGCGTTCAGCGCGTTCAGCGTGCGCGGCCGGTTCAGCGAGATGCGACCGATCTTGCCGTCATGAACGGAGACGAGGATATGCTGGTATTCGCTGCTCAACGGGGTTCTCCCGGTAGGGCCGGCCGCACGGCCAGGCAATCGACGGCGACGGCCGCGCCGGGGCCGGCCAGAAGGGGATTGATCTCCAGTTCCGACACTCGCTCCCCGATCGCGGCCGCGAGATCGCCGAAGGCGACGAGCGTGTCCGCGAGCGCGGCGAGATCGGCCGGCTCCTGTCCGCGCGCCCCGGCGAGGATGGGGTAGGAGCGCAGCCGGCGCAAAGCGGCGAGCGCCTCCTCCCGGCCGTAAGGGGGAACCAGCGTGGCCGTGTCGCCGAAGATCTCGACGAAGATGCCGCCGAGCCCGACGGTCACGATCGGCCCGAAGCTCACGTCCCGCGTCATGCCGAGGATCAATTCGCGGCCCGCCATCTGCTTCTGGACGAGGAGCGGCGCGGCGGGATGCCGGGCGCGCAGGCGGCCGAAGGCGGCTCGCAATGCTTCGGGCGAATCGAGGTTCACCGCGACGCCGCCCACCTCCGACTTGTGCGCGATGGCGGGGTCGTCGATCTTCAGGACCACGGGAAAGCCCGTCTTCCCGGCGAAAGCCTGCGCCTCCCCCGGCGTCGCGACGTCGCGCCAGGGAGCCGTTCGGATCCCGTGGCGCTCGAGCAGCCGGAACCCGTCGGCGCTGCGCAGGAGAGGACCGTGTCCCTCTTCGCCAAGGCCGGCCGAAGCCGCGGCCGGCTGCGGGATGCGGGGCTCGAACGGCCCTTCGCCGCCGCGCGCGATGTAGTCGAGCACGTGCTTGACGGCGCGCAGCCCGGTCTCGGTCCCCATCAGCGCGGGAATGCCGCGGCCGCGCAGCTCCATCACCGCTTCCCGCGACATGGTGGAGGCCATGTTGCCGAGCATAACGACGGGCTTGTCGGTCGCCGCATGAACCGTCTCGAGCGCCTGCACGCACATGCCGACGAAGGCGCGTCCCGGAGGCAGGTTGGTCGCCATCGCGACCATGCCGACATGGGGGTCGGCGGCCATCGCCTCGAGGCAGGGGGCCATCACGTCGGCGCCGTCGCCCCAGTAGTCGAGCGGGTTGGAAGCCTCGAGCCCCGGATCGAGACGCCCGGCGAGACGCTCCAGCGTCGCGGGCTGCAACTCCGCGAAGGCGAGCCCGATATCCGCGGCCAGATCGACGATGAGCTGCCGCTCCCCGCCGGAATCGGTCCCGACCGCGAAGCCCGGGACCCTCGGGCGGCGGGAGCAGGCGAACAGCTCGACCGTGTCGAGCAACTCGTCGAGGGTCCTGACGGAGACGGCGCCGCACCGCTGGAAGACCGCCTCATAGGCCGCGTTCGACCCCGACAGCGCGCCGCTATGGGAGATCGCGAAGCGGCGCCCGGCCTCGCTGCGGCCGAGCTTGAGCACGATCACCGGAACGCCCTTCTTCCGCGCCGATCCCAGCGCGCGGATGAAGCCGGAGGGATCGCGCAGGGTCTCGATCACGCAGGCGATGACGCGGGTATCCGTCCGCTCCAGCAGGAAATGGACATAGTCGGACACGTTGGTGGCGAGTTCCTGCCCGGCGGAGATGGCGAAATCGAAGCCGAGGCCGCGCTGGTTTCCGACGAGGCCGGACCAGGTGGAGCCGCTATGGGAGATGAGCGCGAGGCCGCCCGGCCGGGGCAGCGCCGCGAACGGCATGCCGGTCGCCTGGATCCCGTCGATCGTATTGACATAGCCCATGCAATTGCCGCCGCAGACCGCGATCCCGCCCTCCCGCGCGATCCGCCCCGCGGCCTCGGCGAGCGGCGTTCCGGCTTCCGTCTCGCCATGGAGGCGGCCGAACAGCACCGCGCCGGGAACGGACAGCTCCGCCGCCTCCGCCAGGCTGGCCACGGCATGCCGGTCCGAGACTCCGACGAGGATCGTGTCGGGCAGCGAGGGCAGGTCGCGCAGGCTCGGATGGCAGGGCCGGCCGCCGATCTCCCGATAGCGCGGATTGACGAGAAAAATATCGCCGCCGAAACCGAGCGAGGTCGCCGCCGTCAGAAGCTGGCCGCCGAAGCTGCCCGGCCGCGGGCTGGCGCCGACGATGGCAACGGAGCGGGGCCGCAGCAGCTTCTCGACGGCTCCGGGATCGGTTGCCATGCCAGCCTTCTCCGCCGCGGTGCTGGTGAATAATTCGATGAAACTTTCACATGAATGACGGGCTGGCAAGATTCTATATCTTGCCGTGTCGCGCCGAAGACCCGCGATCCGCGCCCGCGGGAAAGGCGGCTCAATAATGCGGCGGCGTGATCACCCACACGACCTTGGTTGGAACCGGGCCGGGATTGGCGCAGCGATGGAGGTCGGTGCTGCTGAAGGAGAAGCTGTCGCCGGCTTCCAGCCGGAAGGATTTCTCGCCGACCCAGAGGTCGAGGGTCCCTTCGGTCACCAATCCGGCCTCGAAGCCGTCATGGCTGTAGAAGTCGCTGTCCGCTCCCGGCTCGATCGTGCTCATCAGCAATTCGAGCGGGCCGAGCAGGTTGGGCGAAAGCAGCTCCTCCGAAATGCCCGTGCCGGTGAAGGTCATGGTGCGCCGGCGCCCGGCCCTCACGATCAGGTCGCGCTCCTCGGGCGGGCCCAGCGTCTCGGGCTGGAAGAACCAGTTCATCTGCACGCCGAGCACGTTGGCGATCCTCTTCAGGACGCCGATCGGCAGCTTCGAGCGGTTGCGCTCGATCTGGCTGAGATAGCCCGTGGAGATGCCCGCCTGTTCCGAGACCTGCTGGAGCGTGAGTCCCTTGATGCGGCGAAGGGCGCGGATCTGCTCCCCGATGAAGCTTTCCTCGGCGGTCTCGGCCGCGGCGGGCTGGGGCCGGGCCGGCGAGGGCGTGTCGGGAGATGTGTGTCTCATCGCAAGGTGGATCGAAGGCGGGACGGATGGACAGCTTCGATGCTTTCAGGCGAAGCCGACGAAATCGTCGCCTCCGCGAAGGGCGCTATACCGCCGCCGGCATCGCCCGCCAACCGTTCCGCGCCTGCGATATTCGCCGCGGCTGATTCGTCAGGCCGAAAGCGTCCTTCACGATAGTGAAAAATCATGCGATGAATTCACCGTCGCAAAGCGGAGCACTGAGCTTGGCCCATCTGCCTGAACGCGCCCAGATCGTCATCGTCGGCGGGGGGATCGTCGGATGCAGCCTCGCCTACCATCTGACGCTGCGGGGGTGCCGGGACGTGCTCCTGCTGGAGCGCAGGCAGCTCACCTGCGGCACGACGTGGCATGCGGCGGGCCTCGTGGGGCAGCTTCGGGCCACGCACAATCTCACGCGGCTCGCCCAGTACACGACCGACCTCTATGCGGCGCTGGAGGCCGAGACGGGGCAGGCGACCGGCTTTCGCCAGATCGGATCGCTCGCGCTCGCCACGCATGGCGAGCGCATGGAGGAGTTGAAGCGGGGCGCGTCCATGGCGCGCTGCTTCGGTCTTCAGGTCGACGTGCTGACGGCCGACGAGGCCCGCGCGCTCTGGCCGCTCATGCGGACGGACGACGTCGTGGGAGCGGTGCATCTGCCCCGCGACGGCCAGACCAATCCGATCGACACCACGCAGGCCCTCGCCAAGGGCGCGCGCAGCCGCGGAGCGACGATCCTCGAAAATGTCCGGGTGGACGAGATCCTCGTCGAGGGCGATCGCGCGGTCGGCGTGAGGACCGCCCGCGGCGACGTCCGGGCGGACGTCGTCGTCAACTGCGCCGGAATGTGGGCCCACGGGCTCGGCGCGAAGGCCGGCACGACGATCCCGCTGCATGCGGCGGAGCATTTCTACATCGTGACCGAGCCGATGGCCTGCCTGCCCGCGCAGCTTCCCGTGCTGCGGGACGCGGATCACTGCACCTATATCAAGGAGGATGCGGGCAAGCTTCTGGTCGGCTGGTTCGAGCCGGTCGCGAAGCCCTGGGGCATGGACGGCATCCCGGAGAGCTTCTCGTTCGACACGCTGCCCGACGACCTCGCCCATATCGAGCCGCTGCTAGAGGCGGCGGTCCGGCGCGTGCCGGCGCTCGGCGAGGCCGGCATCCAGCTCTTCTTCAACGGGCCCGAGAGCTTCACGCCCGACGACCGCTATCTGCTCGGCGAGACGCCGGAGATCCGCGGCCTGTTCGTCGCGGCCGGGTTCAACTCGATCGGCATCCAGTCGGCGGGCGGCGCGGGCAAGGTGCTGTCCGACTGGATCGTGGACGGCCATCCGCCCATGGACCTGTGGGATGTGGACGTGCGGCGCGCGATGCCCTTCCAGCGCAACAGGCGCTATCTGCGCGACCGGACGGTCGAGGCGCTCGGCCTGCTCTACGCCATGCACTGGCCCTTCCGGCAGCCCGAGACGGCGCGGGGCGTGCGCCGCTCCACCCTGCACGACCGCCTGCGCGCGGCCGGCGCCTGTTTCGGGGAGGTCGCGGGATGGGAGCGGCCGAACTGGTTCGCCCCCGCCGGGGAGGCGGCGGAATACCGCTACAGCTACGGCCGCCAGAACTGGTTCGCCTTCTCCGCGCAGGAGCACCGCGCGGCGCGCGAGGCGGTCGCGCTCTTCGACCAGTCGTCCTTCGGAAAATACATCGTCGAGGGGCCGGATGCGGAAGCCGTCCTCAACCGCATCTGCGCCAACGATGTCGCGGTTCCGGCGGGCCGGGTCGTCTATACGCAATGGCTCAACGAGCGCGGCGGCATCGAGGCGGATGTCACGGTCACGCGCGAGAGCGAGACGAGGTTCCTGGCCGTCACCGCCGCCGCGACCCAGACTCGCGACCTCGCCTGGCTCCGGCGCCACATCCCGCAGGAGGCTCGCGCGGTGGCCTTCGACGCGACCTCGGGACAGGCCGTGCTCGGCGTGATGGGCCCGCGCTCGCGCGAGCTGCTCGCGAGGCTCACCGATGCCGACCTGTCGAACGCCGCCTTTCCCTTCGCCGCCTCGCGCGAGATCGATCTCGGCTATGCCCGCGTCAGGGCGAGCCGCATCACCTATGTCGGAGAGCTGGGCTGGGAACTCTATATCCCGTCCGAATTCGCCCAGGGCGTCTTCGACGACGTCTCCGCGGCCGGGGCCGATCTCGGCCTGCGCCTCGCGGGCTATCATGCGCTGAACTCGCTCCGGCTCGAGAAAGCCTACCGGCATTGGGGCCACGACATCACGGACGAGGACACCCCTCTCCAGGCCGGGCTCGGCTTCGCCGTCGCCTGGAGCAAGGCCGGCGGCTTCATCGGCCGCGAGGCGCTTCTCAGGCAGAAGGAGGCGGGCCTCGCCCGGCGCCTGGTCGGCTTCGCGCTCGGCAGCCCCGACCATCTCCTCTATCACAATGAGCCGATCCTGCGGGACGGCAGGATCGTGGGCCGCCTGACCTCCGGCATGTTCGGCCATACGGTCGGCACGGCGCTCGGCCTCGGCTACGTCGCCGGCGAGGGGGAGCCCCTCACGGCGGAGGCCATCGCCGCGAGCCGTTTCGAGATCGAGGTGGCGGGGGAGCGCATCCCGGCCGAGGCCACGCTCCGGCCGTTCTACGATCCGCGGGGCCTGCGCGTGAAGGATCTGCGGCCGCAGGCGGCGCCGTTCCAGGCGGCCTGATCCCATCCGCGCGGCCTTTCCTTTAGAAGCCGTGGTTCACCACAGCCTCCGGCCCCATGGAGCAACACTTGAGCCCACGGTCCCGCGACTACCTTCTGACCCTCTCCTGCCCGGATCGGCGCGGAATCGTCCATGCGACGGCCGGCTTCCTGTCCGAAAACGGCTGCAACATCGTCGAGAGCGCGCAATTCACCGACCCGCGCAGCGGCACGTTCTTCATGCGGGTGGCCTTCGAGCCGGAGGATGCGCGCGTCTGGCCGGAGCTCGGCGCGCGGTTCACGCCGGTCGCCGAGCAGTTCCGCATGGCCTGGGGCCTCTACGACCCGCGGCTCAAGCCGCGGCTCCTGCTCATGGTGTCCCGCTTCGGCCATTGCCTCAACGACATCCTGTTTCGGTGCAGCACCGGGACGCTTCCGGTCGAGATCCCGGCCATCGTCTCGAACCATCGCGATTTCGAGGGCCTGGCCGCCCATTACGGCATCCCCTTCCACCACCTGCCGGTGACGCCCGGGACGAAGCTCCGGCAGGAGGCGCGGCTCCTGGAGATCGTGCAGGCGGAACGGGTCGATCTGGTGGTGCTCGCGCGCTACATGCAGGTCCTGTCCGACGACCTCTGCCGGGCGCTCGACGGGCGGGCGATCAACATCCACCATTCGTTCCTGCCGAGTTTCAAGGGCGCCAAGCCCTATCACCAGGCTTACGAGCGCGGGGTGAAGCTGATCGGCGCGACCGCCCACTACGTCACGCGCGACCTCGACGAAGGGCCCATCATCGAGCAGGATGTGGCGCGCGCCGAGCACTCGCTCGGGCCCGACGACATGGTCGCGGTCGGCCGCGACATCGAATCGGTCGTGCTCGCCCGCGCGCTTCGCCTTCATATCGAGCGCCGGGTGATGCTGTCCGGGCAGCGGACCGTGATCTTCCGCTGAGGCGCTGCGGGCGAGGGCGGGCATGAAACTTTTCATGCTGACATTGACGGTCGTGAAATTTATTGCTTAAGTTTTTCAAATGAGGGGATGAAGGACCTGTGAACGCGGGCGCGCCAGCTCAGTCGCCTCCCGGCGGGACCGTCGCGGCGGGATCCCGCGGCCTGAAGCCGGGCCTCGTCACGGCGGCGCTCCTCCTGCCGCTCGTCGTCTTCCTCGGGGGCGCCTTCGTCCTGCCGATGGTCCGGCTCGTCGCCCTGTCCCTCTCCGCGCCGGGCGGGATGGCGGAACCCTATCTCGAAATCGCCCGCAGCCCTGTCTTTCGCCAAGTGTTCCTCAACACGGTGACGCTGTCGCTGCTGGTGGCCGTCTATGCCGTCATCCTGGCCTATCCGACGGCCTACATGCTGACCCGCCTCACAGGCTGGAAGCAGAGCCTCGCGCTCTGGTGCGTCCTGTTTCCGCTCTGGATCAGCATCCTGGTGCGGACCTTCTCCTGGGTCCTGCTGCTCGAGAGCAACGGCCCCGTGAACCGCGCCCTCGTGGCCGCGGGAATCGTCGAGCGGCCGGTCAGCTTCCTGTTCAACACGGCCGGCGTGCAGATCGGGATGGTTCACGTCCTCCTGCCCTATGCGCTCCTGCCGATCGCCACCGCGATGCGGTCGACCGACGAGAGGCTACTCCTGGCGAGCGACTCGCTCGGCGCTGCGCCGCTCACGACCTTCCGGCGCATCTACCTGCCCCTGACCCTGCCGGGCGTGGCGGCGGGCTTCACGCTGGTCTTCCTGCTCGGGATCGGCTTCTTCATCACGCCCGCGATCCTCGGCGGTCCCGGCAACATGACCGTCGCCATGCTGATCGACCAGTTCGTGACCGAGCGGCTGGTCTGGCCGCTGGCGGCTGCGGCCTCCGTCTGGCTTCTCGCCGTGATCGTCCTGCTGCTCGCGGTGGCCAGCCGCTTCGTCAGCATCGCGCGGGTGGTCACCGCGCGATGAGCCTCGCCCGCACAGCCTCCTACGTCGTCGGCTCCCTGACGCTCGCCTTTCTCGTCGCCCCGCTCGCCGCCGTCGTCCCGGCCTCGTTCAACCGCGCCTCCTTCATCCAGCTTCCGCCCGCGGCCTATTCGATGCGCTGGTACGAAGCCTTCTTCTCGGACCCGGAATGGCTCAGCTCGTTCTGGGTCAGCGTCCGGGTCGCGATCCTGGCGACGGCCTGCTCGCTGGCGATCGGAACGCTCGCCGCGCTCGGGCTGGAACGCGCCCCGCCCCGGCTGCGGGCGACGATCCTGGCGCTCGTCCTGTCCCCGCTGATCGTGCCGGTGATCATGACGAGCATCGCGCTGTACTACGTGGCGCGGCCCCTCGGCCTGCACGGCACGGTGCCGGGCCTCGCGCTCGGCCACACGGTGCTCGCGCTGCCCTTCGTCGTCGTCAATGTCGGTCTCGCGCTGCGGGCGGTCGATCCGAACTGCGCCCGCGCGGCGGCGAGCCTCGGCGCGTCCCCCTGGAGAATCTTCCGCACCGTGACGCTGCCCCTGATCGCGCCCGGTCTTGCGGGGGCCGCGGCCTTCGCCTTCATCACCTCCTTCGACGAGGCTGTTCTCTCCATCTTCCTGTCCGGGATCGGGGCCAAGCCGCTTCCCGTCAAGCTGTGGGAAATCATCCGCGTCGAGTTCACTCCCGTCTCGGCGGTGGCCTCGAGCGTGCTGATCGCGATGACGATCGTCCTGTTCGCCGCCGTGCAGGTCGCGAGGGCTCGCCAGCCGGGGGGGCGAGAGCATGCAGGCTAGAGCCGGCCGGCCCGTCGCCTTCCAGGGGGTCGAGAAGAGCTATGGCGGCTTCCGGGCCCTCGCCCATGTCGATCTCGACATCGCTCCCGGCGAGTTCGTGGCGCTGCTCGGCCCGAGCGGATCGGGCAAGACGACGCTGCTGAACATCGCCGCGGGCTTCGTGCCGCCGAGTGCGGGGCGGGTGCTGATCGACGGCCGGGACGTCACCCCGCTGCCGCCGCGCCGGCGCAATATCGGCATGATGTTCCAGAGCTACGCGCTCTTTCCCCATCTCGACGTGTTCGAGAACGTGGCCTACGGGCTGCGGGTGCGCGGCCGGCCCCGCGAGGAGGTCGAGAGACGGGTGGGCGAGGCCCTGGCCATGGTCCAGCTCCGGGACATGGCGGATCGCCGCATCCGCGAGCTGTCCGGCGGCCAGCAGCAGCGCGTCGCCCTGGCGCGGGCGGTCGTGATCGAGCCCAGCGTGCTCCTGATGGACGAGCCGCTGGGCGCGCTCGACCGCCAGCTTCGCAAGCACGTGCAGCTCGAGATCCGGCGCCTCCACCGCTCCCTCGGCGGCACGACGATCTACGTGACGCACGACCAGGAGGAGGCGCTCGTCATGGCCGACCGCGTCGGCGTGATGCGGGCCGGCCGGATCGAGCAGATCGGCTCCCCGCGCGATCTCTACGCCTCGCCGGCAAACGCCTTCGTGGCGGGGTTCCTGGGCGAATCCAACCTCCTGCCCGGCCGCATCGCGAGCTGCGGGGGCGGCATTGCCGTCATCGATGTGGCGGGACTCGGCGCGACGCTGAAAGGCCGGGTTTCCCGGCCGATGCGGACCGGCGAGGAGGCCGCCGTGCTCCTGCGGCCGGAGAGCTTGCGGCTCTCCGCCTCCGGGGACTTGAGCGGCACGGTCGAGGAGGCCGTCTTCATCGGCGAGATCGTGGCGACCCGGGTCGGCCTGACATCCGGCCAGTCGGTCTGGGTGCGTGCCTTCTCGTCCGCCGGGCTGCCGGCCGAAGGCTCCGCCACGGCGATCGCCTTCGACCCGGCGGATATCCTCATCCTTCCCGTCGATTCGAACTGAGCAGAGGAGAGAGCGATGCTGAACAGGCGCCACATCATTCAGGCCGCGGCCGCCGCGGCGCTCGCGGGGGGAGCGGCACCCGCCCGGGCCCAGGGCCGCCCCTTCACGTTCTGCTCCTTCGGAGGAGCGATCGGAACCACTTTCAAGACGGCGATGATGGACCCGGCGGCCAAGAAGCTCGGCATCCAGATCGCCTATACCTCCCCGACCAACTACGCCAAGATCAAGGCCATGGTCGAGGCGAAGGCGGTCGAATGGGACCTCGTCGATACCGGCGGCCAGTTCATCTACCAGGGCCAGGAGCAGGGCCTGCTGGAGAAGCTCGATTATTCCATCATCGACGCTTCGAAGCTCGACCCTACCTGGGTGTCCGATTACGGCATCTACTCGCTCGTCGGCGGCACGGTGCTGGCCTACAACACGAACGCGATGCCGGGCGGGCGCACCCCGCAATCCTGGAAGGACTTCTGGGACGTCAAGAGCTTCCCGGGGCCGCGCTCCCTCTATACTCGCTTCTACTACAACTACGAAGCGGCCCTGATGGCGGCCGGCGTGCCGCGCAACGAGATCTACCCCGCGACCGACGAGCACGTGAAGCTGGCCTTCGAGAAGCTGCGCGAGATCAAGCCGCATGTGAAGGTCTGGTGGTCCGCCGGCGCGCAGCCCGCGCAGCTCCTCTCGACGGGCGAGGTGGCGATGGCCAGCGTCTGGAGCGGCCGCGTCCTCGACGTCATCAAGGACGGGGCGCCTGTCGCCTTCACCTATTCGGACGGCATCGCCTGGGGCGAGGCCTTCGTCGTGCCCAAGGGCAGCCCCAATGCCGAACTGGCCATGAAGATGATCAACTACGCGATCTCGCCGCAGGCGCAGGAAGCGCTGCTGCCGCTCGGGATCTACGGCCCGGTCCTCGCGTCCGCGGCTGCCAAGGCGACGCCCGAACAGGCCAAGCTCTATATCAGCTACCCGGCCAATCTCGCGCAATGCTGCATCTTCAACGATGCCGCGGTGGCGAAATACGCGACCAGATACGAAGAAGCCTGGCAGAAATTCCTGCTGTCCTGACGGCGCAGGCGCGGCAGCATCGGAGGGAAGATGTCGTGAGCGTGAGCTTCCCGCACCTGTTCTCTCCCATTCGGATCCGGGATGCGCAGATCCGCAACCGGATCCTCTCGACGGGCCACCAGACCTACCTCGCCAGGGGAGGCGTTCCGGGCGAGGACCTGATCGCCTATCACGAGGCCCGCGCCCGCGGCGGCGCGGGCCTGATCATCGTCGAATCGGCCCGCTTTCATGCGACCTCCCTCCTGGACGCGCCGGAGCTGAACGCGAGCGACGACACCTGTATTGCGGGATACCGGGCGCTGGCCGCCGCCGTCCATCGGCACGGCGCCCGCATCTTCGGCCAGCTCTCCCATGCGGGGCGCGTGACGAAGCGGATGAAGGATGGCCTCCGGGGAATCGCGTTTGCCCCGTCGGCGGTGCCGGACAACCGCTTCCACACCATGCCCCGCGAGATGCCCCTCGACCTCGTCGAGGAACTCGTCGAGGCTTGCGGGGACGCAGCCGCCCGTTTCGCCGAGGCGGGGCTCGACGGGATCGAGCTGGTCGCCAGCCACGGCCTGCTCTTTTCCCAGTTCCTCAGCCCGCGGACCAACCTGCGCGCCGACCGCTATGGAGGCAGCGCCGAGAACCGGATGCGCTTTCTTTCCGATTGCCTCGATACGGTGCGCCGGCGCGTCGGCGATCTGGTCGTCGGCATGCGGGTATCGGTCGAGGAGGTGGAGCAGGACGGCGCCGACGCGGCCGAAATGCTCGCCGTCTGCAAGGAGCTGACCGCCCGAGGCGCCCTCGACTACGTCAACACGACGATCGGCTCCATGGCGGGCCCCGGCGGCTCGATCCATGTGGTGCCGCCGATGTCGATCGCGCCCGGCTACGTGGCTCCGCAGGCCGGGACCATCCGGGCGGCGGTCGGCGTGCCGGTTTTCGTGGCGGGCCGCATCAACCAGCCGCAGATCGCCGAGGAGATCCTGAGGGCGGGCCTCGCCGATATGTGCGGCATGACGCGCGCCATGATCTCGGACCCCGACCTCGCCGTGAAGGCGCAGGCGGGGCGTCTCGACGACATCCGGGCCTGCATCGCCTGCAACCAGGCCTGCATCGGCCATTTCCATGCCGGCTATTCGATTTCCTGCATCCAGAACCCCGTGACGGGCCGGGAAGCGCGGCTGCCTCCGCCGGGCCCGGCGGCCACCCGCAAGACGATCCTCGTGGCGGGCGGAGGCCCCGGCGGCATGAAGGCTGCCGTCACGGCTGCGGCGCGGGGACATCGCGTCGTTCTGTGCGAGGCCGGCAGGCGGCTCGGCGGACAGGTTCTCCTGGCGCAGCTGCTGCCGGACCGGGCCGAGTTCGGCGGCCTGGTCACCAATCTCGAGCAGGAAATCCGCGGATCCTCGATCGAGGTGAGGCTCAACACCCTCGTCGACCGGGCGCTCGTCGAGGAGCTGTCCCCGGACGAGGTCGTCGTCGCGACGGGCGCGATCCCCTACGAGCCGCAGGTCGAGGGGCGGGAGGCCGGGCATGTCGTGGGCGCCTGGCCCGTTCTGCAAGGCGGAGCCAATCCCGGCGGCAGCGTGCTGGTCGCCGATTGGCGTTGCGACTGGGTCGGGATGGGACTGGCCGAGAAGCTCGTCCTCGAAGGCCGCCGGGTCAGGCTCGCGGTCAACGGGCCCCATGCCGGCTACAATCTTCAGATGTATCTGCGCGACGCCTGGACCGCGAGGCTCCACAAGCTCGGGGTCGAGGTCATCCCGAACGCGCGGATCTACGGCGTCGACGGCGATACGGCCTATCTCCTCCACACCGTCTCGGGGGAGGCGATCGTCCAGGAGCATGTCGAGACGGTCGTGCTGGCGACGGGCCACGCTCCGGCGACATCGCTCGAACGGCAACTCGAGAGCCTTGGGAGCCCGGTTCATCTCGTCGGCGACTGCGTATCTCCCCGAACGGCCGAGGAGGCGGTCTATGAGGGATTCTCCGTCGGAGCCCGCCTGTAGCCGCCTGTCTCCCCGCGCTTCGCGCGCGCCTCCCGATCTGTAGGGATATTCGCGTCGTTCGGGTCCGCCGACTTCCGCAGGCGCGACCGATACCATGCGATCGAGTCGATCGACGTAGCTCCATGCGGGAACTTGGCCCGCACGAGTTCGAGCGCTTCGCGGTTTGTCAGCCCCCTGCGGATCGCCTTCTCCGCCTCCTCGCCGATCGTTCCCTGCCAATGCTGGCCGAGCAGGTAGTAGTTGATCACTTCTCTCGCGGCATCCGAGAGCCCGAGTCCCATATCCTCGGCGACTTCCTCAAGCCCGAGATACTGATCTTCTCTGATGCTTACTGTTATCCTTCGCATCATTTTGCTGCTCGATGCATCATTCTCCGTCATGCTTTCCTCCGCATCAAGCTGATGCGCTCTGCATCACTATGGTGCAGTGATAGACATAAGAGCGGAAAGAAGCAAGTCATGACTCGGGAAGCGCAGACGGAGATTGGAAATGAGACGCCGAAGGAGCGCCGCAGGCGCCTGAAGCGCGAGGCGAACGCGCGCTGGATGGCGAAGCCCGAGAATCGGGCGAAGTACAACGAACGCGTCGCGGCGCCTCGCTCCATGGACGGTGGGCGGGCGCGAGCGCGGTAGCAGACGAGCCGGGCGAGAGCCGGCAAAATGTTGTCCAAATCGCCGCCTGAACCGTCTGGCATTCAGACCAGGCGAGGCATTGTCGATCGGTAGCTAGTTGAAATTAATTGCACTTTTGGTGCCGGCGGAGAGGATCGAACTCCCGACCTTCGGTTTACAAAACCGCTGCACTACCGCTGTGCTACGCCGGCCCTCGCGGACACCGCTTTCGGTGCCTATTCGGTACTCGTTCGGATCGAGCGAACACTAAGCGCATGATCCGATTCGCCTTTCCTCCTCCTGGTCCTCCGATTACCAAATCGCGGCGCTCGCTCTGTCGCCGAGAGGCGTGGGGTAGCATGCGAGGGGTTACGCCGGAAGACCGCGGGCTGCGTGCCGTGCCAAGCGAAAGCCCCGCCGGAGGCGGAGCTTGGAGGGCCGGGAAAAATCTCCCGGCCGCGGACCGGACCTTCCGTCAGGCCCGGCCGGACGGCCCGTCGCCGTCGTATTTGAAGATGTCGCGGTCCTTCGTCTCCGGCAGGAAGATCAGGCCGATGACGAAGGTGCCGAGCGCCACGATGATCGGGTACCAGAGACCCGAGAAGATGTTGCCGCTCGCCGCCACGATCGCGAAGGCGGTCGGAGGCAGGAAGCCGCCGAACCAGCCGTTGCCGATGTGGTAGGGCAGCGACATGCCCGTGTAGCGGATCCGGGTCGGGAAGAGCTCGACGAGGAGCGCCGCGATCGGACCATACACCATCGTGACGAAGATGATCAGGATCGTCAGAAGACCGATCATCTGCAGGCCGCGCGAATCCGTCAGGACCGTGCCAAAGCTCGGCGTCTTCAGGATCGAGGGGTCGCCGGGCTTCGGATAGCCGGCAGTCTGCGCGGCCGCGAGGACCGAGGCGCCGGTCTTGTCCGTATCCGGGATGGAGACGTCGGTCCCGTTCACGGTGGCCTTCAGCGGCGAGCCGGCCGGCCCGGCGGCGAGGTCGTAATGAACCGAGGCAGTCGCCAGCGTCCGCCGAATGACGTCGCAGGGGCTCGTGAAGGTACGCACGCCCACCGGATCGAAGAGCGAGCCGCAGGTGGCCGGATCGGCCGTCAGCGTCACCTTGACGTTGTTCGTCGCCTCGATGAGCTTCGGATTGCCCACTTTCGCGATCTGGCCGAAGATCGGGAAATAGGTCGCCGCAGCGATCAGGCAGCCGAAGAGCAGGATCCACTTGCGGCCGATCTTGTCCGAGAGCCAGCCGAAGAAGACGAAGAACGGCGTTCCGATGAGCAGCGAGAGCGCGATGCAGAGGTTCGCGGTCGTGCCGTCGAGCTTCAGCGTCTGGGTCAGGAAGAACAGCGCGTAGAACTGGCCGGTATACCAGACCACGGCCTGGCCGGCGGTGCCGCCGAGCAGGGCGATCAGGGCGATCTTGGCGTTGTCCCAGCGGCCGAACGCCTCCTTCAGCGGCGCCTTCGAGGCGGTGCCTTCCTCCTTCATCTTCTTGAAGGCGGGCGATTCGTTGAGCTGGAGACGGATCCAGATCGAGAAGCCGAGCAGGACGATCGAGACCAGGAACGGGATGCGCCAGCCGAACCGGGCGAAATCCTCGGGCGACATGCTGAGGCGCAGCGTCAGGATCACGATCAGCGAGAGGAACAGGCCGACCGTCGCGGTGGTCTGGATCCACGAGGTGTAGAAGCCGCGCCGGCCGTGCGGCGAGTGTTCCGCCACATAGGTCGCAGCCCCGCCATACTCGCCGCCGAGCGCCAGGCCCTGGGCAAGGCGGCAGATGATGAAGATGACGGGGGCCGCATAGCCGATCGTCTCGTAGCCGGGCAGCAGGCCGACCGCGAAGGTCGCGATGCCCATGATGGTCATCGTCACGAGGAAGGTGTATTTGCGGCCGATCAAGTCGCCCAGGCGGCCGAAGACGAGGGCGCCGAACGGGCGCACCGCGAAGCCGGCGGCGAAGCCGAACAGCACGAAGATGAACTTGGCCGTTTCGTTCGTGCCGGGCACGAAGTTCTGGCTGATATTGGCCGCGAGCGACCCGGCCAGATAAAAGTCATACCACTCGAAGACTGTGCCCGCGGAGGAGGCGATGATGACCTTCCTCTCCTCCGCCGTCATGGGACGCACTGCGGCATCCGTCGTGGGTGCAGCTGCGACAGCCATTGAACATCTCCCCCTCTGCTGCTTGCCCCGTTCCGAGGGATCGCCGGCCGAGCCGGTCCCATCGGCACTTTGTCCGCATAGGCCCCCGGACGGACACCGTCGACTGTCCCCCCGATCGCCAATTCGTCGTGCAACCTACGTCTAATGAAAATTTAACCTTCAAGCGCTCCGCCGGCGGGTGGGCGGACGCGGCGCGGGAAGACTGCTCTCCCGCAAGAGGAGGGTGACGGCGTACGGCAAGCATGTTATGCATAGTATGTAATTCGGAGGAGCCGTCATGACGAAGCGAGGCAGGTCGGGCATTCTCCTGGCGGCATGCATGGGACTGGCGATGGCGATCGGCCAGCCCGCGCAGGCCGGGGGTGCCCATGGTGGCGGTGGCGGCGGCGGCGGCATCCGCGGCGGCCATGCGGGCAAGGGAGGATGGGGGCGGGGCGGGGGCGGCCATCGCTTCGTCTTCGCCAACCGTTGGGGAGGCGGTCGCTTCGGCTGGAATGGCCGCAACGGCTGGAATGGCCGCAACGGCTGGAACGGCCGCTTTGGCCGCAACGGCTGGGGATGGGGCAACGGCGGAGGCTGGGGGTGGAGCTATGGCGGCAGCCTGCCCTATGCCGCCGGCTACGGTCCCGGCTACGGCTATGGCTATGGCGCCTACGGCCCCGATTTCCCCGGTCGAAGCCCCAGCCACCCGCCGGTCGGCATCCTGCCGTCGCCGGTCCTGCCGCCTGCCATCTATGTGATCGGTGGCAAGTCGGAGCGCGCGGCCCCCACGGTGATCCGCAAGAGCCGCGCGGGCGGTTCGCGCTCTGCCGGCATCCGGGCGGCCGAGGGAGGCGCGTCGGCGGCAGTCAGGGGCGGGACGGATCGCCGCTACCGGACGAACTGACCGGGGCCGACAGCGCATAGAGTGCGATCGCTGCGGCGTTGGAGACATTGAGGCTGCGGATCGCGCCGGGCATGTCGAGCCGCGCAACCGTGTCGCAGAGGGCGCGGGTGCGCTGCCTCAGGCCCCGGCCCTCGGCGCCGAGCACCAGCACCGCTGGACGCGGGGCGCCCACGGACTGGAGCGGGACGTCTCCGTCGGAATCGAGCCCGATGCGGCGGAAACCGCGCCGGCCCAGCGTCTCCAGCGCATCGCCGAGGTTGCGGACCACGATCTGCGGCACGTGTTCGACCCCGCCCGAGGCGGCCTTGGCGAGAACGCCGCTCGCCTGCGGGCTGTGGCGCGCCGTCACCAGCAGCGCATCGACGGCGAAGGCGGCGGCGGTGCGGGTGATGGCGCCGACATTGTGGGGATCGGTGACCTGGTCCAGCGCCAGGACGAGGGAGTCGGGTCCGAGATCCTCGAGCGCCAGCGGCTCCAGCGGCTCGGTCTCGAGATAGAGGCCCTGGTGGACCGCATCCGGCTCGACCAGCTTGCTCAGCTCGTCCGGCCGCACGATCTCCGCCTCGACCGCAAGATCGGGCCGATCCGCCTTGAGGCGGGCCGCCGCGTTCTCGGTCGCGAGGAAGCGGCGGATGCGCCGCCGCGGATTGGCGAGCGCCTCGGCGACGGGATGGAAGCCGTAGAGGAACACGGCCTCCTCCGGCCGGGGCGGCAGCAGGCGGGGCGGCGTGCGGCCCCCGGGCGGGCGGGTCCGCCACGGGCGTTGCGCCGGCCGGCTCGTCGGTTTCTTGCTCATGCGCCCTCATCCGTGACCGCGGCGCGGCTGTCCAGCGCGCAGAAGCCTTCGGCGCCGGACGGGCTTTCCTCGGAGGGGAGCCTTCAGTAGTGGCATGGCCGGGCCGCTCGTCAGGTCCCGCCATGGCACAGGAGTCATTCGTGACGGCCTCCGTTCCCGACATCATCGAGGCTTTCGCCCGCGGCGAGATCGTCATCGTCACCGACGACGACGACCGTGAGAACGAGGGCGATCTGGTCCTTGCCGCCTCCCTCTGCACCACGGAGAAGATGGCCTTCGTCATCCGCAACACCTGCGGCATCGTCTGCGCGCCGCTGAGCCAGGGGGAGGCGCGGCGGCTCAGGCTCGATCCGATGGTGGCGGCGAACGACGCGCCGCTCGGCACCGCCTTCACGGTCACCGTCGACGTCAAGCACGGCCTGACCACCGGCATCTCGGCCGAGCAGCGCGCCAATACCGTGCGCGCCCTCTCCAACAACAACATGGGCGCCGCCGATTTCGTGCGGCCCGGCCACGTCTTCCCGCTGATCGCGCGCGAGGGCGGGGTGCTCATGCGCTCGGGCCATACCGAGGCCGCCGTCGATCTCTGCCGCCTCGCGGGCCTGCCGCCGGTCGGCGTGATCTGCGAGCTGGCCAATGACGACGGCACCGTCATGAAGGGCGACCAGATCCGCGATTTCGCGCAGAAGCACGGATTGCGGCAGGTCTCGGTCGCCGATCTCATCGCCTATCGCCAGTCGCGCGAGAAGCTCGTCGAGCGCCTGTCGACCTTCCAGGTCAGAACGGAGATCGGCATGCTCACCGGCTATGCCTATTCGACCCCCTTCGACGCCGTGCAGCACTACGCCTTCGTCTATGGCCGCATCGGCGAGGGCAAGGACATCCTGGCGAGGCTCCATCGCGCCAACGTGATGACCGACGTCCTCGGCGGCGGGGAAGCCATCCGCGCCTCGCTCCAGCGCTTCAAGCAGGAGGGCAGGGGGGTCCTGGTCTATCTGCGCGAGGGGACCGCGGGCGTGCCCGTCAGCCATGTCCCGGATGGCGAGCCGGCCGGCTCGGAGGATGTGCGGAGCAGGCAATGGCGCGAGGTCGGCGTCGGGGCGCAGATCCTGCGCGATCTCGGCGTCACCTCGATCCGCAATCTCGGCTCGGCGGCGCCGCGCTCCTATGTCGGCATTTCCGGCTTCGGCATCGAGCTTCTGGGACAGGAGGCGCTCTGAGATCGCGGAGCCGGCGGCCCTTGCCCGGACGGGCTCGAACGGGACGGCCGGTGAGCGGTTGAGGGAAGAGCGCCCTCGATAGGCGCGTCAACCACCGCCGGGAGCAGGACGATGACGTCGGATCAGGGGCGAGGGAGCGGATCGGCAGGGGAAGATGTGCTCGTCGTCGGGGCGGGGCCGACCGGCCTCTTCGCGGCGGCGCTGCTGGCCCGCTGTGGAATCGCGGTCCGCCTCATCGACGGGAGCCCGGGCGCGGCCAAGGAATCGCGGGCCTTCGCCGTGCATGCCCGCACTTTGGAGCTGATGCTCTTCGTCGGGCTGGCCGAGGCGTTCATGGCGCGGGGCGTGCTCGCCACCGGCGCGCGCATCTGCGTCGACGGAGAGCCCGTGGCCGCGCTCGATCTCGACATCGTGGCGCGGCGCGACACGCCCTATCCGACCATCCTGTTCCTGCCCCAGTCGGATGTCGAGGAGATCCTGAACGAGGATCTGGCGCGGCTCGGCATCGCGGTCGAGCGCGGCGTCACCGCGACCGGCCTCGCGCAGGACGAATCGGGCGTGACGGTCGCGGTGCAGGACGAAAGCGGGCGCACCGCCTCCATCCGGGCGGCCTATGTCCTGGGCGCGGACGGGGCACACAGCATGGTCCGCAAGGCGCTGGGCCTCGCCTTCGAGGGCGCCGCCTATCCGCGCACCTTCCTCCTGGCGGATTGCAAGGTGGACGGGCCGCTGGAGCCCGGCCCCGTCACGCTGTTCCTGAACGGGCTCGACGTCGCCGGCTATTTTCCGCTGCGCGGGCGCGACTACGGGCGCGTGCTGGCCCTCGAGCCGCCGACCGAGGCCGATCCGTCCCTCGCCTCGCAGGGCTCCTCGCCCGTGGATCTGTCCGAGGTCGAGACCTGCTTCCGGGCGGCGGCGGGTCCTGCCTTCTCCCTGCGCGATCCCCTCTGGACGTCGCGCTACCGCATCCATCATCGCGGCGTGGACCGCTACGGCGCCGGCCGCGTCTTCGTCGCGGGTGACGCCGCCCATATCCATTCGCCCGTCGGCGGCCAGGGCATGAATACCGGCTTGCAGGACGCCGCCAACCTCGCCTGGAAGATCGCCCTGGCGATCAAGGCGGGCGCGCCGCCCGCGCTCCTCGACAGCTACGATGCCGAGCGCCGGCCGGTCGGCCGGAAGGTCGCGCAATTCGCCGATCGCGGCTTCGAGCTGGTGACGACGAAGGCGGGCTGGGTCTCGGCCCTGCGCGACGCGGCCGCTCCCCTCTTCGGCGCGGTGATGGCGCGGAGCGACGCGCTGCGCGCGCGGGCCTTCCATTTCGTCTCGCAGCTCGGCATCCGCTACCATGCGGGGCCGGCCGTGCAGGCCGAGCCGAAAGCCTGGCCCGGCGGGCCGGAGCCGGGGCGCCGCGCCCCCGATGCGCCCGTCGCCCGCCGCCTGAGCGTCTTCGACCTCCTCGCCGGCTATCGCTTCCGTCTGCTCGCCTTCTCGCGGACCGCGCTCGACGAGGCGCAGGTGCGGGAGATCGCGGAGGCGCTGGAGCGTCTGCGGGCGGAGGCCGGATTCGATCTCGGGACGTCCCTCGTCGCCCATTCGACCTTCGGGCGCGGCGACGATTTCGTGCAGGCCGAGACGGGGGCGGTGTTCGGGGCCTACGGCATCGACCACGCGACGCCCCAGGGGCTCTATCTGATCAGGCCCGACGGCCACGTGGCCTGGCGGGCGCGCGGCCTGGATTTCGCCGGCTGCCGTGCCTTCATTCGGGAGCGCTTTCGCTCAGCGTGAAGCCCATCAGCGTCGCGACATGGGCGGCGGCCGAGGCCGAGAGTCCCCGAAGATCGTAGCCTCCTTCGAGCACGGAGACGATGCGCCCGCCGGCGCGCCTGTCGGCCAGGTCCATGAGCCGCGCCGTCGCCCAGGCGAAATCCGCCTCCTTGAGGCGCAGGCTCGCCAGCGGGTCGCGGAAATGGGCGTCGAACCCGGCCGAGATCACGATGAGGTCCGGGTGAAAGGCGTCGAGGCGCGGCAGGATCAGGTTCTCCAGGGCCGCCCGGAACAGCTCCCCGTCCGAATCCGGCGCGAGCGGCGCGTTGACGATGTTGTCGTGCTCGCCGCGCTCGGAGGCGCGGCCGGTGCCGGGATAGAGCGGCATCTCGTGGGTCGAGGCGTAGAGCACGCTCCGGTCGCTCCAGAAGATATCCTGCGTGCCGTTGCCGTGATGGACGTCGAAATCCACGATCGCGACGCGCTCGGCCCCGTGCGCCTTCTGCGCGTGGCGGGCGGCGATGGCGGCGTTGTTGAAGAAGCAGAAGCCCATGGCGCGCGTCTTCTCGGCATGATGGCCGGGCGGGCGCATGGCGACGAAGGCGTTGTCGGCCTCCCGCGCGATGACCGCGTCGACCGCCGCCATGGCGCCCCCCGCCGCGCGCCGCGCCGCTTCGAGCGTGCCCGGCGACATCACCGTATCGGCATCGACATGGACGAGGCCCGCGGCCGGCGCCGCCGCGACGAGCGCATCCACCCATTCGGCCGGATGGGCGAGGGTCAGCGCCTCGAGCGCCGCCTCCGGCGCCTCGCGCCGGTCGAGCGCCGCGAAGCGCTCCGCGGAGAGGGCGTGCTGGATGGCCCGGATGCGGTCGGGCCGCTCGGGATGCCCTTGGGGCATCTCGTGCTTCAGTGCCGAGAGGTGATGATAGAAGAGCGTGGTCATCGTCGCCGGGCCTGCCGCGCCAGCCACCTCTCCCCGGGTTTTCCGAAAAGCCGGCTCCGAAGGGCGCAGTCGATTCTCCTGCGGGCGTCGAAGCTCGATTTCGTCGACCGATTCGGACGGAAAAGGAAGCGTTTGTTTCGTGCAAGGCCGCGGAGAGTTGACGCTCCGGCCCGTCCGGCGGGACATGGCAGCCGGACGGGGTGGAGGCCGGGAATGGGCGATCGTCGACGGAAGGATTCTGCCTCTCTCGATCCCGTGATGATGCGCGAGAGCGACATCCTGGAGCGGTTCAGGGTCACCGGCGGCGGCAAGTTCCGCCTGGCCGATATCGATCCCGGCGACGTGTGCCGTCTCGACGTCGAGAAGGAGGGGGCGAAGGAGGCGCTGGCGGCTGGCGTCGCGCGGCTGCGCGACTTGCAGGAGCGCCTCTATGCGCAGGGCCGATGGTCCGTCCTGATCATCCTCCAGGCGCTGGATGCGGCCGGCAAGGACGGCACGATCGAGCACGTCATGTCCGGCATCAACCCGCAGGGCTGCGAGGTGACCTCCTTCAAGCAGCCGAGCGCGACCGAGCTGCGGCACGACTTCCTCTGGCGCGGCACCCGCGCCTTGCCGGAGCGGGGCCGGATCGGCATCTTCAACCGCTCCTATTACGAGGAGGTCCTGGTGGCGCGCGTACACCGCAGCGCCCTCGACCAGGAGCTTCTGCCGCCGGCTCTCGTCACCGGCCGGATCTGGAAGGAGCGCTTCGAAAGCATCCGCGATTTCGAACGGCATCTTGCGCGAAACGGCGTCGCGATCCTGAAATTCTTCCTCCACATCTCGAAGGAAGAGCAAAGGCGCCGCCTCCTCGCCCGGATCGAGGAGCCGAGCAAGCACTGGAAATTCTCCGCCTCCGATCTCGCGGAGCGCGACTATTGGGACGACTACATGCGGGCCTACGAGAAGGCCATCCGCCACACGGCGACGAAGGCCGCGCCCTGGCATGTCGTCCCGGCCGATCACAAATGGTTCGCCCATCTCTTCGTCGCCGCCGCGATCGTCGAGAAGATCAGGTCGCTCGATCCCCGATATCCCGAGGTCGGCGAGGACAGGCTCGCGGACATGGAACAGGCGCGCCGCCGCCTTCTCCACGAGGGAGAGGGACGCCGCACGAGGCGGCATCGCCGCAAGGAGGCGGAAGGCATCTCCCCTTCGCGGCAGCGGGCGGGATAACCGGGGCTGGCCGGAAGAAGGTGCTGGACCGGCTTGCGCAATCGGTTCACATCGGCCGCTCGAAGCCGGGAGCGCGCGCCGGCCGGACGGGGCAGGGAGGATATTCGTGGGATCGTCGATCAGAGCCGTCGTCTGCGAGGAACCGGGCCGGCTGGCCCTTGCCGAGCGCCCGATGCCCGAGGCCGGGCCGGGCGAGGTGCTGGTGCGCGTGAAGCGGATCGGCGTCTGCGGGACCGACCTGCACATCTTCACCGGAAACCAGCCCTATCTCTCCTATCCGCGCGTGATGGGGCACGAGCTGTCGGGCATCGTCGAGGCGGCCCCGGCGGGGGCGCGGGTGAAGGCGGGCGATCAGGTCTATGTGATGCCCTATCTCTCCTGCGGCCGCTGCATCGCCTGCCGGGCGGGAAAGACGAATTGCTGCACGAGCATCCGCGTCCTCGGCGTCCATACGGATGGCGGCATGACGGATTATCTCGTGCTGCCGCAGGCGAACGTCTTCCCCGCGAACGACATCTCGCTCGACCAGGCGGCGATGATCGAGTTCCTTGCGATCAGCGCCCATGCCGTGGCGCGGGCCGATGTCCAGGCCGGAGCGCGGGTGCTCGTCGTGGGCGCCGGCCCCATCGGAATGGCGGCGGTGATCTTCGCCAGGCTGCGCGGGGGACGCGTCGCCGTCCTCGACGGACGGCCGGACAGGCTCGCCGTCTGCGAGACCGCGCTCGGGGCGGATGTCACGGTCACGCTCGACACCTCGGGCGGCGATGCCGATGCGCGCCGGCTCATGGAATGGACGGACGGCGAGGGCTTCGACGCCGTCTTCGACGCGACCGGCAACCCGAAGGCCATGGAGCGCGGCCTCGATTTCGTCGCCCATGGCGGGACATACGTCCTCGTCTCGATCGTGAATGCGCGGATCAGCTTCTTCGACCCGGAATTCCACAAGCGCGAGACGACGCTCCTCGCCAGCCGCAACGCGACGCCCGCGGATTTCCAGACGGTGCTCGACGCCATGCGAGCCGGCCGGATCCCGACCGAGGCCCTGAACACGCACAAGCTCGACCTCGCCACCCTGCCCGACACCTTCCCCGGCCTGCTCGACCCGGCCGCGGGCGTCATCAAGGCGATCGTCGCCTGCTGATCGCGCAAGGGAGAAAGCAAAGTGGCAGCGACGAACCGCCCGGGCGGCACCCCGATCCTGCAATTCGGCACGAGCCGGTTCTTGCAGGCCCATGTCGATCTGTTCGTGTCCGAGGCGCTGCGGGAGGGTTGCGCGCTCGGGCGCGTCACCGTGGTGCAGACGACCTCCAATCCCGAGAGCCGCGCGCGGGTCGACGCCCTGTGCGCGCAGGGCAGCTATCCCGTGCGGGTGCGGGGGATGCGCCGGAACGCGACCGTCGACGAGACGGTGACCTGCGATGCGATCGCCGACGCGCTCGATGCGAATGCCGATTGGGCGGGCCTGCGCGCGCGCTTCGCGGGCGAGACGAAGGTCGTGATCTCCAATACCGGCGACAGCGGATACGAGATCTTCGAGGAAGACGGGCCGGACCTGCTTGCGAGCGGGAAGGTTCCGCGCGGCTTCGTCGCCAAGCTGCTCGTGCTGCTGAAGGCGCGCTACGATGCGGGGGGCGAGGCGCTCACCCTGTTTCCCTGCGAGCTGATCACGCGCAACGGCGAGACGTTGCGGCGGCTGGTCGTGCGCCTCGCGCGCGAATGGGGGCTGGAGGACGGCTTCGTCGATTACCTCGAACGCCGCTGCATCTGGGTGAATTCCCTCGTCGACCGGATCGTGTCCGAGCCGATCCGGCCGGTCGGCGCCGTCGCCGAGCCCTATGCGCTCTGGGCGATCGAGCGGCAGGCGGGAATGGTGCTGCCCTGCGAGCACGAGGCGATCATCGTCACCGACGATCTCGACCATTACGAGCGGCTGAAGCTGCTGATCCTCAATCTCGGCCACACCTGGCTCGCCGAGCGCTGGCTGGCGGAGGGGCGGGCGGCCGACGAGAACGTGCTCCAGGCGATGCGCGACCCGGCCCTGCGCGAGACGCTCGAGACCCTCTGGCGCGAGGAGGTGCTCCCCGTCTTCGATGCGCTCGGCAAGGGCGCGGATGCGCGCGCCTATGTCGAGGATGTCCGCGAGCGGCTGCTGAACCCTTTCCTGGACCATCGCCTCTCCGACATCGCGCGCAACCATGCGCAGAAGAAGGAGCGCCGTTTCCGCACGATCGTGGATCTGGCGCGGGAGCGGGGGCTCGACCTCGCCCAGCCGCGATTGCGGGAGGCCCTGGCTTCGGGCCTGGGGGGCTGAAGCAGTTTGTGCGGCGCGGTAAAGTTTTCGTCGGAAATCCCGGCGGAAAACCGGGGGGAACCCTGGCCGGCCCGGCGTCTCTTGCGCTAGCAAGAGAGAAATCGAAGGTCGAACGGCGCGCGGCGCTCCCGATGTAACGGCGGGGGAACTGCCCGTGGAGCCGTCATGATTTGCAGGGAGCAGGCGATGGGGGGGAAGCTGGAAGGAAAGACCGCGCTGGTGACGGCCGCGGCACAGGGAATCGGGCGGGCGAGCGTGCTGGCTCTCGCCGCCGCCGGCGCGCGGGTCCACGCGACCGACATCAATCTCGATGCGCTGAAGGACCTCGGCGGCGTCCCCGGGATCGTCGTCCATAAACTGGACGTGCTCGACGACGAGGCCGTCGCCTCGCTGGTCGCCGGGATCGGGGCTGTCGACATCCTCTTCAATTGCGCGGGCGTCGTCCATGGCGGCTCGATCCTCGAGATGAAGGATTCGGATTTCGACTTCGCCGTGGACCTGAACATCCGCTCCATGATCCGCACCATCCGTGCCGTGCTGCCGGGGATGCTGGAGCGCCGGGACGGCGCCATCATCAACATGGCTTCTGTCGCCTCGAGCGTGAAGGGCGTCCCGAACCGCTTCGCCTACGGCGTTACCAAGGCCGCCGTGATCGGGCTGACCAAGGCGGTCGCCGCCGATTACGTCGGCCAGAACATCCGCTGCAACGCCATCTGCCCGGGCACGGTGGAGAGCCCTTCCCTCCAGGACCGCCTGCGCGCCCAGGGGGATTACGAAACCGCCCGCGCCGCCTTCGTCGCGCGCCAGCCCATCGGCCGGATCGGCCAGCCGGAGGAGATCGGCGATCTGGTCGTCTATCTCGCCGGTGCGACCTACACGACCGGCCAGGCCGTCAGCATCGACGGCGGCTGGACGATCTGAGCCTCGCCCGGCCGGGATCCGTGGCCGCGACTGACGTGATCCGGCTTTCCACGGACAGCAACCTGTCGATCATGCCGCCGGTGTCCTGAGACATCGGCGTGACCCGAGGAGAAAACGCCATGAAGTTTCTGCGTTACGGAGAGCCGGGCCAGGAGAAGCCCGGCCTGCTCGATGCCTCCGGCGCCATCCGCGACCTCTCGGCCCATATCGGGGACCTGTCCGGCGCGGCCCTGGACCCGGCCGCCCTCGCGAAGCTCGGCGCCCTCGATCCGAACTCGCTTCCCAAGGTGGCCGGCACGCCGCGCCTCGGCCCCTGCGTCGCCGGCACGGGCAAGTTCATCTGCGTCGGCCTCAACTATTCGGACCACGCCGCCGAGACGGGCGCGGCCGTGCCCTCCGAGCCGATCATCTTCATGAAGGCCACCTCCGCCATCGTCGGGCCGAATGACGACCTCGTCATCCCGCGCGGCTCGCAGAAGACCGACTGGGAGGTCGAGCTCGGCGTCGTGATCGGCCGGACGGCGAAATATGTCGGCGAGGACGAGGCGCTCGACTATGTCGCGGGCTATTGCACCATCCACGACGTGTCCGAGCGCGCCTTCCAGATCGAGCGCCAGGGCCAGTGGACCAAGGGCAAGTCCTGCGACACCTTCGGCCCGACCGGGCCCTGGCTGGTGACGAAGGATGAGGTCGAGAATCCCGAAAATCTCGGCATGTGGCTCAAGGTCAACGGCGAGACGATGCAGAACGGCTCGTCCAAGACGATGATCTACGGCGTCCGCCATCTCATCTCCTATCTGTCGACGTTCATGTCCCTGCGGCCGGGAGACATCATCTCCACCGGGACGCCTCCGGGCGTCGGCATGGGCATGAAGCCGCCGCGCTACCTCAAGGCGGGCGACGTCGTGGAACTGGGCATCGAGGGCCTCGGCAGCCAGAAGCAGAACGTCCGCGCCGACGCTTGAGGCGAAGCGCCTCCTCCCGCCTCGGCCGAGACCATCCCGGAGCTTTCAGCGTGACCAAGATCGTGGACATGGAGGTGATCGACCTCCGCTTTCCGACCTCGCAGCACCTCGACGGCTCGGATGCGATGAACCCGGACCCCGACTACTCGGCGGCCTATGTCGTCCTGAAGACGGACAGGCCCGGGCTCGAAGGGCACGGCCTCACCTTCACCATCGGCCGCGGCAACGAGATCTGCTGCGCGGCGATCGAGGCGATGCGCCATCTCGTGCTGGGGCTTTCGCTGGAGGAGGTGCGGGCCGATCTCGGCGCCTTCTGGCGCCACGTCACCTCCGACAGCCAGCTGCGCTGGATCGGGCCGGACAAGGGCGCGATCCACCTCGCCACCGGCGCCGTCGTCAATGCGGTGTGGGATGCCCTGGCCAAGATGGCCGGCAAGCCGGTCTGGCGGCTCGTCGCCGACATGACGCCGGAAGAGTTCGTGCGCGCGATCGACTTCCGCTACCTCACCGACTGCATCACCCCGGACGAGGCGCTCGCCATGCTGCGCGCCAAGGAGGCGGGCAAGGCCGAGCGGATCGCGCTCCTCGAGCGCGAGGGCTATCCCTGCTACACGACCTCCGCGGGCTGGCTCGGCTATGACGACGACAAGCTGCGCCGCCTGTGCCGGGAGGCCATCGAGGCCGGCTTCGACCACGTGAAGCTCAAGGTCGGCCGCGACATCGAGGACGACATCCGGCGGCTGCGCATCGCCCGCGAGGTCATCGGGCCGGACCGGAAGCTGATGATCGACGCCAACCAGGTCTGGGAGGTCGACCAGGCGATCGACAGTGTGAGGAGACTCGCCTTCGCCAAGCCGTGGTTCATCGAGGAGCCGACGAGCCCCGACGACATCGAGGCCCATCGCAAGATCCGCGAAGGCGTCGCGCCGGTGAAGGTGGCCACGGGCGAGATGTGCCAGAACCGCATCATCTTCAAGCAGTTTATCATGCGGGGCGCGATCGACGTCGTGCAGATCGATTCCTGCCGCCTCGGTGGCGTGAACGAGATCCTCGCGATCCTGCTCATGGCGGCGAAATACGGCCTGCCGGTCTGCCCGCATGCCGGCGGCGTCGGCCTGTGCGAATATGTCCAGCACCTGTCGATGATCGACTTCGTCTGCGTGTCGGGAACGCGCGAGGGCCGGGTGATCGAATATGTCGACCACCTGCACGAGCATTTCAAATCGCCCTGCATCGTTCGGAACGCCGCCTACATGCCGCCCGGCGATCCGGGCTTCTCGATCGAGATGAAGCCCGGATCGCTGAAGGACTATCGCTTCGGCGGCTGACACCGGGCGCGGAAAGAAAAAGTCCAGGGAGAGTATCCCCGAAAGGAGTATCTCGACATGCATGCCCCAACACCCGCCAGGGTGGCGAACCATACGCCGCCACCGGCTGGAGCATCCCGCGTTCGCTACGTGATCCTAGGCCTGTGCTTCTTCGGGCTCGTGATCAACTATCTCGATCGGGCGAATATGAGCGTGGCGCTGCCCTATATCGACGCGGATCTCCAGCTCAACCTCTCCAATACGGAGAAGGGCCTGATCCTCGGGGCCTTCTTCTGGGCCTATGACGGCATGATGCTGGTCGCGGGCTGGTTCACCGACAAGGTGGGCTCGCGCCGGGCCTTCACCTTCGCGGCCATCTGGTGGTCGGTCTTCACGGCCCTGACCCCGCTGGCGCGCAGCTTCTGGGGCTTCTTCGGCTTCCGCTTCATGCTCGGGGCCGGCGAGGCGCCGGCCTATCCGGCCTCGACCAAGGCAGCCTCGCGATGGTTCCCGGTGAGCGAGCGCGCGCTGTCGACGGCGGTGATCGATTCCGGCTCGCGCGTCGGGACGGTCCTGTCGCTTCCGGTCGTGACGGCCCTCATCGCCATGACGACCTGGCACTATTCCTTCGTCGTGCTCGGCGCGGTGGGCATCGTCTGGGCGGGGCTGTGGTACTGGTACTATCGGGACCCGGCCGAGCATAAAGGGGCCAACGACCTCGAACGCCGCTACATCGCCGAGAATGGCGGGCGCACGGACGAGAACGACGACAGCGAGGCGACGAAGATCCGCTGGTCGCAGCTTTTCGGCTACCGGACGGTCTGGGGCATGATGCTCGGGTTCTTCTGCCTGAATTTCGTGATCTATTTCTTCCTGACCTGGTTCCCGGATTACCTGAAGAACGCGCGCGGGCTGAACCTGAAGGAACTCGGCACCCTCGGCATGCTGCCGGGCCTCGCCGCGGTGATCGCCGGCTGGGTGGCGGGCGCCTATGCGGACCGCCTCATCCGCGGCGGCACCGACGTCACCCTGGTGCGCAAGACCGTGATGGTGGGCGGCCTCCTCGGCGGGGCGGCGATCCTGCCGGCCGCTTTCGCCTCGTCCATCTATCTCGCCCTGTTCTTCCTCGCGATCTCCTATTCGAGCCTTGCGGTCGCGGCGACGGGCATCTGGTCGCTGCCGGCGGATGTCGCGCCGAGCTCGCGGCATGTCGCCTCGATCGGCGGCATCCAGAACTTCGCCTCGAACATTGCCGGCATCGTGAGCCCGTTCATGTTCGGCTTCCTGCTGGACAAGTTCCACGGGGACTACACGCCGGCTTTCGCGCTGGCGGCGGGCTTCGCGGTGCTGGGCGCCTGCTCCTACGCCTTCATCGTCGGACGAGCCGAGCCGCTGCCGCTTCCGGCCGGCGCGGCGCTCCCCGCCCGCCCGTAAAACGGAGCCGCCGCCCGGACGCGTCCGGGCGGCGGCTGGTTCTCGTTTCCCATGCCGGAGAGACTCGCCGGCCGCCGGCGACGATGTCGCAGGGATGGCGGCCTTGGGCGCATGGATGTACGGCGCGACCGCGGCGCCTCTTTTCAAGGGCGGCGGGGGCGGTAAATAGACCCTCGGACTTCGCCATGCGGATGAGCGCGCGCCTCCTCGTCATCCTTGCCGCCCCCTGGATCGGGGCGGCCAGCCTTTCCTCCGGCGCTTTCGCGGGCGAGCCTGGGCGATTGCCCACCTTCGTCCGCCTCGATCGCGCGGGGGGCTTCGCGACGGCGAGTGTATCCTCCGCCCTGCCGCCGGTGCCGGACCTGATCCCGGTCCTGCCCGACCGATCCCCCTGGGCGCGATCCGCCCCGGACCCGTCCCGTCTGCGCGTGATGACGGTGACGCCGTCCCTGCCGGCCGTCTCCGCGCTGGAACTGTCGAGGGAGGAGGACGGGGAGGAGCCGCTTTCGCGTCCCGGGATGCTTTCGACGCGTTTCGTGACCATGCCGAGCCCGGTGCCCGTCCTGAAGAGCCATTCGCTCGGGCCTCATCTGCGGCCGGATGCGGAATTCGACCTGAGCGACAGGACGTCGATCGGCTTCATCGGCAAGTTGGACGGTTTCGGCACGAGCGACGTGACGTCGCTTCTGAGCAGGAGCCTGCCGGCGGTTGCCGGCGCGAAATCATCCGCGGCGCCGGTGGCGCGGCCTCGCGAGATCGGATTCGGCGCGACGCTGGAGTTCAAGCTGGGCCAGTGAGCCCGGGATTCGGAGCAAGCGGTCCCTCAGCGCTTCAGCCGCGGATGCTCCACCCGGTCGCCCGGCTCGAGGCCGAGGCGGCTCGCCGTTCCGGCGCTCACTTCCAGCACGAAGGGGACCGGCTCCCCGGAGGAGATGACCCGCGTCGAGAGCGGCTCGGTATTCCGGGCGATCCGGGCGATGCTGCCATCGGCCCGCAGGAAGAGCATGTCGAGCGGAATGTAGGTGTTCTGCATCCACATCGACACCATTTCGGTCTTGCCGAAATCGAACAGCATGCCGTGATCGGCGGCGAGGTGGCGCCGGTACATCAGCCCCTGGGCCCGGTCGGCATCGGTATCGGCGACCTCGACCAGGAAGGGATGGCGGCCCGAAGCCGAGACGATGGTCAGGGCTTCGAGACCCCGGTCCTGCGCCTGGGCGCGCGCATCGGCGCTCCCGGCGAGGCAAAGCGCGAGGAGCGAGAGGCACAGAATGCGGACCATGGCCTTCGCCCTCAATGCGAAGAGGGAAGCGCGCTGTCCTGGAGGCGGATCTCGGCCGCCATCGTGCCTTTGCAGCCGTCGCCGTAGCGCACGAGCACGCGGTCGCCCGGCTTCAATTCGGCGATGCCGAAGCGGCGCAGGGTCTCCATATGGACGAAGATGTCCGGCGTGCCGTCGCCCCGCGTGACGAAGCCGAAGCCGCGCAGGCGGTTGAACCACTTCACCGTAGCCTGTTCGAGCCCGCTCGTGGGCGTCACGGTGACGTGGGTGCGCGGCAGCGGCAGCTCGGAAGGGTGCAGGGCGCTGGATTCGTCGAGCGAGACGATCTTGAGCGCCTGGAGGCCACGCGGGCGCTTCACCGCCTCGACCACGACGCGGGCGCCTTCATGCGCGCCCTGGTAGCCGTCCCGCCTGAGGCAGGTCACGTGAAGGAGGACGTCGGGAAGGCCGCCGTCGCTGGCGATGAAGCCGAAGCCCTTGGCGACGTCGAACCACTTGATGCGGCCCGAGACGCGGAGGATCTCGGCCTCGCCGGGCTGCTCGCCCCCGCTCTCGTGAGCCTCTGCCTGGTCTAAGGCACGCTGATCCGACATGGCCGCTCGTTTCGAATCATCTACGCTTGATTCGTTCTCACGATAGCATCGGGGCGGGGCCGGGAAAGGCGCAATTGCCGCCCGCCCCTGTCCGTCAACAGTCCTATGAGTCAATGCGTCGCACAGAGCGGGCCGAGCACGGCGCCGATCTCCCCGCGGATGACGACGTCGGCGATGTCGTCGAGGGCTGTCGCCTCCCGGTTGACGATCACGAGCCGCGCGCCGCCCTGCTTGGCGAGCCGGGGGAAGCCGGCCGCGGGAAGAACCTGGAGCGACGAGCCGACAGCGAGGAAAAGGTCGGCCTGGCGCGTCCATTCTCCCGCCTGCGCCATCGCCCTTCCGGGCATGGCCTGGCCGAAGGAGATCGTGCCCGATTTGACCGGCTCGCCGCAGCTCGTGCAGCGCGGCGCCCGGCCCGAGGATTCGAAATCGGCGCGGACCGCCTCCAGCTCGTGGCGCAGGCCGCAGCCGAGGCACACGGCGTAGGTGCCGTTGCCGTGTAGCTCGACGAGGCGGTCCTCGGGCACGCCCGAAGCCTGGTGCAGCCCGTCGATGTTCTGCGTGATGATGCCGGGCGAGCGGCCCTCGTGGACGAGGCGGGCGAGGGCGGCATGGCCTGGTCCCGGCCTCGCGCCCCGGTGGAGGTCGTCTATCGCGAATTTCCGCCGCCACGCCTCCCGCCGGGCGGCCTCGCTCGCCACGAAGAGGGCGAAGTCGATCGGCTTGTTCGTCAGCCAGGGGCTGCCCGGCGAGCGGAAATCGGGAATGCCGCTCTCGGTGGAGATACCGGCCCCGGTGAAGGGCACGATGCGCCCGGCATCGGCGAGGAGGCCGGCCAGCCGCCGGGCGGCGGGGTCCGCTGGCTTTGTCGAAATCTGCGCCATGGCGCGCTCGGCCTCCCGATCCGCGATTCGTTGCCAAACGGAGCGCGGGGCGAATAAGTCGCCCCGATGAGCGTTCTCGACAATACCGCGCTGGAGGGCAAAGCGGGGAGCGGGTCCCGCCTGCCGGCGATCGACATCGCGCGCGGCCTCGCGGTCGTCGCGATGATCGTCTTCCATACGAGCTGGGACCTCTCGACGCTCGCCCTCGCCGATCTCGACCTCGCCGGCTCGCGGGGCTGGAGCCTGTTTGCCCGCGCCATCGCGGCGAGCTTCCTGTTCCTGGCCGGGATCGGCCTCTCCCTCGCGCACCGGGACGGCATTCGCTGGCGGCATGTCCTGCGCCGCCTCGCGGTGATCGGGGCGGCGGCGGCGGCCGTCACGCTCGGGACCTTCATCGCCTTCCCGCAGGCTTATGTCTTCTTCGGAATCCTGCACAACATGGCGCTGTCGAGCGTCCTCGCCCTGCCGTTCCTCCGCCTGCCCCGCATCGTCGCGGCCCTCGCCGCCCTCCTCGTGCTGGGCCTGCCCCATTTCGTGTCGGGCGGGGTGTTCGATCTTCCGGCCCTGGCCTTCCTGGGGCTCGGGCGCGTGCCGCCCAACACCTATGACTGGGTGCCGGTCTTTCCCTGGACCGGCTACCTCCTCGCCGGCATCGGCATCGCGCCGCTCCTTCTCGGCCTCGTTCCGCGCGGGGCGGGCGGCCGGGCGGGCCGCGCCCTCGCGACGCTCGGGCGCTACAGCCTCGTCATCTATCTCCTGCACCAGCCGCTGATCTTCGGGGCCCTCCTCGGCCTGCGCGAGGTCACGGGGCCGAATCCGGCGGCGGAGGCGGGACCCTTCCTGCGCTCCTGCACCCGGTCCTGCCAGGAGCAGGGCCAGAGCGAGGCGCTCTGCCGCGCGACCTGCACCTGCACGGTCAAGGCGCTCCGCCGCGACGGCACCTGGCCCGCCATCCGCGACGGCCTGGCCCAGCCGCAGGACGTGCAGCGGGCGGGCGAGCGCGCCTCCGAATGCCTGAAGAACTCCTCGTCCTGAAGGGCGGGGACCCTGGCGGCTATTTCGCCAGGGCGGCGGCGAGCGTCCTCGCATTGTGCCGCATCAGGGCGGGATAGGTGGCGGCGGGGCCGCCGGGCTTCGAGAGGGCGTCCGAATAGAGCTTGCCCCCGATCGCGGCCCCGCTCTCGCGGGCGATCTGCTCGATGAGGCGCGGATCGGCGACGTTCTCGAAGAAGAGCGCCGGAATCTTTCCGGCCTTGATCTGGCGTACGATGCGGGCGACGTCCTTTGCGGAGACGTCGCTCTCCTTCGACACGCCGCGCGGCGCGATGAAGGCGAGCCCGTAGGCCCGCGCGAAATAGGCGAAGGCGTCGTGGTCGGTGATGACGCGCCGCCGCGCGGGCGGAATGCGCCCGATCTCGGCCCGGACCTCTCCGTCGAGGCGCTCCAGTTCGGCGAGATAGCGCGCCGCATTGGCCTCGTAGACGGCGCGGCCGGAGGGATCGGCCGCGATCAGCCCGTCGCGGATATTGGCGACGTAGATCCGCACATTGGCGACGTCCTGGAAGGCGTGCGGATCGGCGCCGTGGGAATGGCCGTGATCGTGATCGGCCGCGAGCGCCTTGATGCCGCGCGTGGCCTCGATCGTCGCGGCCTTGGTGCCGGACGCCTTGACGAGGCGCTCCATCCAGCCCTCGAAGCCGAGCCCGTTCATCACCACGAGCCGCGCCTGCGCGACGCGGCCGGCATCGGCGGGGGAGGGCTCGAAGCTGTGGGCGTCCTGGTCCGGCCCGACAAGGGAGGAGACCTCCACCCTGTCGCCGCCGATCTCGCGCACGAAATCGGCCAGGATCGAGAAGCTCGCCACCACCGGCAGCTTTTCCGCCGGCGTCGCCTCCTGGGCGCGGGCGGGAGCGAGGCCGGCCGCCAGCAGCAGGGCTGCCGCCAGCAGCGTGTCGCGGCGTGTGGGGCGCATGGTGTCCGTCCTTTGCCTATCCCGTGAAATGGCGTCCGGCACGGCCGTGGGCGAGGGCGCCGCGCGGTCCGAGGAAGAGGGAGAGCAGGTAGGCGGCGCCCGCCGCGAGGATGATGGCGGGCCCCGAGGGAACCCCGAAATGGTAGGAGACGAGGAGGCCGGCGACGCTCGAGGCCGCGGCGAGCGCGATCGCGGCCCCGATCAGGGGAGCGAGGCCCTGCGCCCAGAACCGGGCCGCGACGGCCGGCAGGATCATCAGGCCGACCGCGAGCAGGGTCCCGAGAGCCTGGAAGGCCGCGACGAGGTTCAGCACCGCGACGGCGAGGAAGGAGAGATGCGTCAGGGCGCTCGCCCGCCCCGAGAGCCGCAGGAAGAGCGGATCGACGCATTCGATGACGAGCGGGCGATAGGCGACGGCGAGCCAGGCGAGGGTCGCGCTCGCGACGGCGCCGAGGAGGAGGAGGGCATCGTCGCCGAGCGCCAGCACGCTTCCGAAGAGGAAATGCAGGAGATCGACATTCGAGCCGCCCATCGAGACGATCGTCACGCCGCCCGCGAGGGACAGGAGGTAGAAGGCGGCGAGGCTCGCATCCTCGCGCAGGACGGTGTGGCGGGCGACGAAGCCCGCCCCGATCAGGATGCCGTTCCAGATGCCGCTGCCGACGATGGTGTAGCCGATG
>NZ_DAOLAJ010000006.1:67415-78111 GCF_035325185.1 Enterovirga sp.
GGCCCCCCGCCGTCATGGCCGGCACCGAGAGCCCGCCGACGATGAAGCCGAGCGCCGCGCCGGGCAGGATGGCATGCGCCATGGCGTCGCTCATCAGGCTCATGCGGCGCAGAACCAGGAAGACGCCGATCGGCGGCGCGGAGAAGGATAGGGCGAGGCACCCGACGAGCGCCCGCCGCATGAAGGCGAACTCGACGAAGGGCCCCAGGACCGGATTGGCGGCCAGCATGCCGCTCATGCCGCGACCCCGGGCCGCAATCGCGCCGGCGCCTCGCCCGCATGGCAATGCTCGGCATCGCGCGCCCAGGCTTCGACGAGGCTGCGGCTGCGGGCCAGGTTGTCGGGAGTGAGCACGGAGGCGGTCGGCCCCCAGGCGATCAGTTCCCGCGCCAGGAGCAGCGTGATCGGAAAGGTCTCCCGGACCTGGGCGAGGTCGTGCAGGGCGGCGACCACCGTGCGGCCTTCTCCATGCCAGCCGGCCACGACGCCCAGGAGGTCCTCCGTAGTACGCCCATCGATGGCGGCGAAGGGCTCGTCCAGCAGGATCAGCCGCGCGTCCTGCACGATGGTGCGGGCGAAGAGCGCGCGCTGGAGCTGTCCGCCGGACAGAGTGCCGATGGGCCTGTCCTCGAAGCCGCGCAGCGAGACCTGCGCCAGCGCGGCGCGGATGCGCTCCTCCTCGTCCCGCCCCGCCCGGCGCCAGGGGCCGAGGCGGCGCCAGGCGCCCGTGGCGACGAAGTCGTGGACGCTGATGGGAAAGCCCGCATCGATCTGGGCGCGCTGCGGCAGATAGGCGATCTCCGCGACGCTGCGCCCGCAGCGGTCGACGGCGCCCCCGAGGATGCTCGCGCGTCCGACGATGCCGTTGAGGAGGGTCGACTTGCCCGCCCCGTTCGGCCCCATGAGAGCCACCAGCTCCCCCTCGCGGATCGTGCCGCTGAGATGGTGGACGGCGGGGCGGCGGTCGTAGCCGAGCGTCAGGTCCCGGAAGACGAGAGCCGCCGGAGCTTCCGTCACGCGAGCCCGAGCGCGATCGCCGACCAGAGCAGCGCGATCGCGGCGCCGGCCATGATCAGGCGTCCCGAAACGCCCATGCGCAGGACGGAGGCGCGCGCGGGCGCCACGAGCGCCGCGGGCGCGATCTCGGAAGAAACGGCGCGATGCGCCTCGGCCAGGGTGACCATGATGACCCGCGGTGATACGCTGGAAGCCCGATCATGTTATGTTGTAACGCTCGCGGAGGCAAGCCCCGTCCGCCCTTCAGGAGACCCGGCGCCCGGGACCGCCATGGCCGATCCGCATCATCATCACCATTCCCATCCCTTCCACGTCGATCCCGCCGCCTTCATGCGCCATGCGGAGGAGATCTGCCGGGGCGCGGGCATCCAGCTCACCGCCTTGCGACGGCGGGTGCTCGAGGAGCTGGCGCGGGCAGAGCATCCGCTGGGGGCCTATGACCTCGTCGAGAGATTGGGGCGCGAGCGCCGCATCGCTCCGATCTCGGTCTACCGGGTGCTGGACGTGCTGATCGAGGCGGGGCTGATCCACCGGATCGCCACGCGCAACACCTACCTGCCCTGCAACCACGCGCATGAATCTCACGCGGCGACGATTTTCCTCGTCTGCACGACCTGCGGCAATGTCGACGAGGTCGCCTCCGACGAGGTCGCGCGCGGCGTCTCCGACACCGCGGCGGCGGTGGGGTTCAGGCCCGGCTCGCGCGCGGTCGAGGTCGAGGGGGAGTGCTCCGACTGCCAGGCCGCGCCCGCGCGGTAAGGCCGCAGCGCCCGGCTGAGATCGATCCCCGAGGAGCCTCCCTCAGGCGCGGCCGGGACCGCGGGCGCTGCGGGCGCGGGTTTCGCAGCCGGAGGCCGCGCCTTCGGCGCCCCCTCGCGCGGCTTCAGATGCGCCCAGCCCGGCCTGACATAGAGGAAGGAGAGGCGCGTCCCGCGCGCGAGGACCTCCGCCAGGAGCGGGAAGAGCACCGCGCCGAGCGTCACCACAAGGGCGATCGCGCCCGCATCCCCGGCCGGCCAGACATAGCTCAGGAGGAGCCGCAGGAACACCATCGGCAGGAAGAAGGTGAGATAGACGGCGAGGGATTTCGAGCCGAGATAGCGGGCCGGCCGGCCGGCGGGGCTGCGGGCTATCAGGGACGCCGTCACGGTCACCGCGACGGCCCCGGCGAGCCCCGCCAGGAGGCTGATTCCGGGAAGCTCGGCGAGCGTCGTCGCGCCCCATCTGTCGATCGGCGTCAGGGCCAGCGCCCCGTTGGCGAAGGCCCAGGCGAGAAGCCCGGCGAGGGCTGGGGCCGCATGCGAGCGCGCCCATCCGGCCAGCCGGAAGACATGCGGCGCGAACAGATATCCGGCGACGAAATAGACCCAGCGCTCGCAAAGCTCGTTCACGAAATCCGAGGAGGTGTCGATCGGAAGGATCTGCAAGGTCGCGGCGAGCCCCAGGAGTAGCGGCCAGGGAAGGCGGCGCAGGAGCTTCGTCGCGATGGAGAAGACGGCGAGCGCGTAGACGAACCAGAGGGTCGAGAAGGGCTCGACGAGGGAATGGGCGAGATGCCGCGCGAAGCCGGCGACGGAGCCGTCGGAGACCTGTCCGAATTTCACGCCCGACTGGATGAGAAGCCACAGGAGATAGAAATACGCGAAATGGACCACGCGCTTGTCGGCGTAGAGGCGCCAGTCGCGGTCGATCACGCGGCCCAGGAACAGGCCCGAGACGAGGAAGAAATCGGGAAGCCGGAACGGCTTCGCGAAGGCGACGGCCCAATGCATGAAGCCCTCGCGCCCCAAAGCCGCCTCGACCCCGAGGGTCGAGTGCATGGTGACGACGAGAACGATGCAGATGCCCTTGGCGATGTCGACCCAGTCGACGCGCTCCCCCTCGGCGGTGGGCGATGCGGGGGCGATCCCGGCCGCGGGACCCGGCGCTGCGGGAGGGGTCCGCGCATCGCGTTTCGCGCTTTTCGCGTAGCTGACGATCTCCATGGCGCCGCAGAATGGCGCGCCAATCGTTCAGGAACCGTAAGGATCGCCGAAATCGCGAGCCCGCCGCGCGGCCTATCGGGCCAGGACCAGCGCCCAGTACGTGTTGTGGCGCGGCCCCAGGGTCTCTGCGCGGGCGAAGCCGATCCGCGTCATGTCGGGCTTGAGGAGATTGGCGTTGTGAGGGGGCGACTGGCGCCATTGCGTCATCGCGCCGGCGACAGTGCTCGAGCCCATGGCGAGGTTCTCGGCGGCCGCGGCAACGTCGTGGCGCGCCATCCGGCTCGCGAAATCGCCGTGCGAGAGGCGTCCCGCCCGGGCGACGGCGCGGGCCTGCTCGGCGGCGGCCTCGTTCAGATTCCCGTCGACCTCCACCGCGCCGAGCCCGTGCGACTTCCGATAGGCGGAGACGGCGCGGGCCGCCTCGCCCGCATCCCGCGTCGAGATGGTGACCGGCCCCCCGGAACCCGCGAAATCGACGGGCAGCACGCCGCAGCCCGCGAGGGCGAGGCAGGACAGGAGCCCGGCGGGAAGGAGGAGGGCGGCACGAAGGCGGCTCGGCATGAGGGAACTCGTGGCAGGATCGGCGCCAGATGTCGGGTGAAACGGGCGCCTTTGCGGCGGAGCGGCGATTCCGCGCAGGCTCGCCGGAAGCCGCCCGGCGGCATAAGAGGCGTCCGGCCTCCGCCCGGGAGGCCGGAATGGGAGATCCCCGGCGATCTCCCCCGGAGTCGATTCGCCGCGTCATGATCAGCCCAGCCGTCTCCGCCCTGGCCGATGCGGCCCTGCTGCTGCCGGCGGCGATGCTGGTGCTCCTGATTCTCGGCGCCCTTCGCCAGGGGCGCCTGTTCCTCGCCTTCGCGACGGCCCTCGGGGCGGCGGCGGTCACGACCCTCGTGCTGAAGCTCTTCTTCCACGCCTGCGGCCACGCGATCGTCACGGAGGTGAGGGTCCTCAGCCCGAGCGGCCACGTCGCCTTCGGCACCGCCTTCTACGGCGCGCTCGCGATCATGCTGGCGGCGGGGCGGGGCCGCTCCGTCCGCCTGCTCGCCTGGCTCGCGACGGTCCTCCTGCTCCTCGCCGTCGGCGTCAGCCGCGTGCGCACCGGCGCGCACAGCAGCGCCGAGGTCGTGATCGGGTTCGCGGTGGGCGGGGCGGCTTTGGGGCTCTTCGGCGTCCTGCACGGCTGGGCCGGGCGGCCGCGGCTGCCCTGGCTTCCCTTCGGCGCGGGGTTCTCCCTCGCGCTGCTTCTGCTGTGGGGAAGCCATTTCTCGCTGGAAGGCGAGATCGCCCGCTATGCGCGGCGCATGGCCGCTGTCCTCGACGTCTGCTCGCCGCCCGAAAGAATCGGGGGCGGGAGGTTTTCTTCCGGCCTTCATTGAACCATCGTAGGCGCAACGCGGCGAGAAGAAGGGGAGGTTCCATGCGACGCTCAAGACGGACGAGAATCGTGGCGACGCTCGGGCCGGCCTCCTCGGACCCGGCCATGATCGAGCGCCTCTTCGAGACCGGCGCCGACGTGTTCCGCATCAACATGAGCCACACGCCGCATGACCGGATGCGGGCCTTCGTGAAGGCGATTCGGGCGATCGAGAAGAAGCACGAGCGGCCCATCGGCATCCTGGCGGATCTCCAGGGGCCGAAGCTGCGGCTGGGCATCTTCAAGGACGGCAAGGAGACGCTGAAGCAGGGCCAGATGTTCGTCCTCGATTCGGACGAGGCGCCGGGCGACGCCGCGCGCGTCCACCTGCCCCATCCCGAGATCCTGGAGGCGCTGGCGGTCGGCCACACCCTCCTCGTCGACGACGGCAAGGTGCGCCTCGTCGCGAGGGAAGTCTCGCCCACGCGGGCGGTGACCGAGGTCGTGGTCGCGGGCACGGTGTCCGACCGCAAGGGCGTCTCGGTGCCCGACACCATGATCCGCGTCTCGGCCATGACCCCCAAGGACCGCTCCGATCTCGACGCCGCCATCGATGCGGGCGTCGACTGGGTCGCGCTGTCCTTCGTCCAGCGCCCCGAAGACGTCGCGGAGGTGAAGAAGGTGGCGCGCGGACGCGCCGGCGTGATGGCGAAGATCGAGAAGCCGCAAGGGATCGACCATCTCGACGATATCATGGATCTCGCCGACGGAGTGATGGTGGCGCGCGGCGACCTGGGCGTGGAGCTGCCGCTCGAGCGCGTCCCCGGCATCCAGAAGCGCATCATCCGCACGGCCCGGCGCCTCGGCAAGCCCGTGGTGGTGGCGACCCAGATGCTGGAATCGATGATTTCGAGCCCCGTCCCGACGCGCGCGGAGGTCTCGGACGTCTCGACCGCCATCTTCGAGGGGGCGGACGCCATCATGCTCTCGGCGGAGAGCGCGGCCGGCAAGTATCCGGTCGAGGCCGTCGGCACGATGGACCGCATCGCCCGCGAGGTCGAGCGCGACCCGACCTATCGCGGCGTGATCGCCGCCCAGCGGCCGGAGGCGGACGGCACCGGCGCCGACGCGATCGCCGATGCGGCGAGCGTCATCGCCGAGGATCTCGACATGGCGGCCATCGTCTGCTGGACCTCGACCGGCTCGACGGCGCTCAGGGTCGCGCGCGAGCGGCCCAAGCCGCCGATCCTCGCCCTCTCCCCCAATATGACGACGGCGCGCCGGCTGGCTCTGTCCTGGGGCGTCCATGCCCTGCGGGCGGACGACGCGCGCGACCTCGAGGAGATGGTCGAGCGCTCCTGCGCCACCGCCATGGAGGAATCCTTCGCCGATCCCGGCGAGCGGGTGATCGTGGTGATGGGCGTGCCGCTCGGCACGCCGGGCGCCACCAACATGCTGCGCATCGCCCGGACGCCGATCCGCTGAGGATCGCTTCGGGCGTCCTGCGTTCTCCGGCCGGTTGCGGACGGGAACCCCGGCACCGGCCCGGTGTTAGCGCAGCGACCAGGAACCGGAGACGAGGCGCGATGGCCGAGGCGGCCCGAGACATCGAAGACCGCGAGAAGCGGGCGCAAGCGGAGGCGGATCTCGGCTCCGGCCCGGCGGGTTCCGCGAGCCCCGCAGGCTCCGCGAGCCCCGCGGGCGTCGCGGAGGACCTGAAGGCGGCAGCGCTCGACCAGGGGCGCCGGCTGCTCGGCGATGCCCGGCGGCAGGCGACCTCCTATGCCGACGAGCGCAAGAACGAGGCGGCCCGCTCCGTCTCCGACATCGCCGCCTCGCTGCGCGAGACCGGCAGGTCCTTCGAGGACCGGCCGAACATCCGGGCTTTCGTCGGCAATGCCGCCGAGGGGCTCGACCAGCTCGCGGAGGGCCTGCGCGAGCGCAGCTTCGCCGAGCTGTACGGCGAGGCGGAAGCCTATGCGCGCCGCTCGCCCTTCGTGGTGGGCGCGGTCGCGGTCGCGGCGGGCTTCCTTCTCGCCCGCTTCATCAAATCCTCCTCCGACGAGATGTCGGAGACTTCCGCCGCTGCCCGCGCCGGGGCGGCGGCTCGCGAGGCGAAGACGAATGGCTGAGGATCCCGAGACGGCCGGGCGCGGCGCGACCTTGCGCGACCTCCTCGGCGACGCCCTGCGGGACGGGGCCGATCTCGCCGCGAGCGAACTCGCCCTGTTCCGGGCCGAGATGGCCTCCAACGCGGCCGGCTTCGCCAAGGGCGCGGCGATGTTCCTCGCCGCCTCGGTCTTCGCGGTCGCCTCGCTCATCTGGCTGACGCAGGCGCTCGTCTACGGCCTCGAACTGCTCACCCATTCGAGATGGATTTCGGCGCTGATCGTGGGCGGCGGGCTGCTCCTGATCGCGATCGTGCTCGCTCTCATCGGCAAGCGCTTCCTGTCCGCCGCGAGCGTGGTGCCGAGCCGCACGGTCCGGTCGGTCCGGCGCAACGCGGCCCTCGTCCCGGAGCGCCGGGCATGAGCGATCTCTCCGACCTGGAGGCGGAGGCTGCGGCGAGCCGCGCGCGCCTCGAGGACACGATCGGCCGCATCCAGGACAAGCTGACGCTGTCGGGGATGGTGGACGATTTCATCGGCAGCACGGGCGCGGCGGGCCTCGCGGGCGGACGCGACATGCTTTCCGTCCTTCTGAACCGCCATCCGCTGCCCGTGATGATCGCGGCGGCGGGGGTCGGCTTTCTGATCCACCGCCGGAACCATCGCCGCCCGCTCGCGGGCGAGCCCCTGGAGGGCCCGGCGCACGCGTCCCCGGCCGGCGCACAGGAGGCAGGAGAGACATGAGCGAAATCGAGCGGCATGACGACGAGCGTCCCGGCTCTCCGGCGGGCAAGGAAGGTTCCGCCGCCCTCGGGCGGGCCGCGGAGGCCCTGAAGAGCGCCGGCGACAGCGCGGCCCATGCGGTCGAGAATGCGGTCGAGCGGCTGCGCGAGGGGGCCTCGGAGGGCTACGAGCGCGCCCAGAACTGGGCCCATGAGAGCTACGAATCGGTGTCCCGGGAGGCCGCCTATGCGCGTCGCCGGAGCGCCGTGCGCCTCGATCGCGGGCGGCGGGGGGTCGAGGATTTCGTCGAGCAGAACCCGCTCATGGTCGGGGTCGCGGGCTTCGCAGCCGGGCTTCTGATCGGCGCCCTGCTGCCGGGCACGAGGCACGAGAAGGAATGGCTCGGCCCCTATGCGGATGACGTGCGCCGCGAGGGCGTGCGCTACGCGAAGGACGCGGTGCAGCAGGGGCGCGAGAGCCTCGCGGAGAACCTGCGCGCCATGACCCAGCCCCGCGAGCCCTGACGGCTCGATCCTGCGTCAGGAGGCGAGGCGGCGCTCGGTGGCGAGGCTGTTGCGGATCGCCGCGTGGCTATAGGGCTTGGGGATGAACCGGGCGTGGCGCAGGTGGTCCGGCAATTCGCCGGGGCGCGAACCCGAGACGAAGGCGAAGGGGACGCGGCGCTCGTCGAGGCGGGTGGCCAGTTCGTAGCTCTTGCCGTCGGGGAGATCGACGTCGAGAAAGGCGAAATCGGGAGCGTCGTCCAGGTGCGAGCGCAATTGCGCCAGGTTCTCGCAGAGATGGACGACCTCGTGGCCGCATCCCTCGACGATGAGCTGGAGATCGAGGGCGATCAGCGGATCATCCTCGAGGATCAAGATACGCATGGAACGCTCCGTCTCTTCGCGCCGAGGCCGGATGCGGGACGCCGCCGTCCCGGCGCGGACGGGACCGGGCAAGTCTCCCCCGGTTCCGTCGGTCACCGGGCATAAGGATCGGCCCGGGCGGTTAAGCGAAGATTACGCAGATGCGAATCATTCGCGCGCTCCTCCCTGCCAGGGCGATCGCATATGGCGTTGGCGGCTCGCAGGAAAACCCTCTCCTCGCTGGCGGGGAGAAGTCGAGTTGAGCCGCCTCCATATGCGATGGCCCTCCTGCCTTCGTGGGCGGGCGCTTTACGTATCGTTAACCATCGCCTCCCTACACAGAAGCAACCGAAAATTTACCAAGATGACCGCCGTGTTAACCCAACCCCGGCCGATCCGCCTCAAGGGGCGGAGCTTTCTCGCACTCGCGCTCGCCCCGGAACTGCCGGTCGAGGACTGGCTGGAGCGGCTCGACGATCTCGCCGCCCGCTCCACAGGGTTCTTCCTGCGGCGGCCGGTGGTTCTCGACATCGCCGGACTCGATATCGACCGCGCCCAGCTTCACGAACTGGTCGAGAAGCTCGGCGCGCGCAACGTGCGGATCATGGGCATCGAGGGCGCGCGGCCCTCGCTGCTCGGCGCGAACCTGCCGCCCGCGCTCGTGGACGGCCGCCCGGCCTCGGATATCGAGGCGCCGGCCGCGGGGGAGGCCGGGCGGGACAAGGCGCCCGAATGCGCCGCGCCGCCCGTGCCGCCGGCCCCCAAGGCGCTGCCCTCGATCGTCGTGAACGAGCCCGTGCGCTCGGGACAGTCGGTGATCTTCACCGAGGGCGACGTGACGGTCATCGGCTCGGTCGCCTCGGGCGCGGAGATCATCGCGGGCGGCTCGATCCACGTCTACGGCGCGCTGCGGGGGCGGGCCATGGCCGGGACCATGGGCAATGCATCGGCGCGCATCTTCTGCCGCAAGCTCGAGGCGGAGCTGATCGCGATCGACGGATATTACCGGACGGCCGAGGACCTGGAGCCCGACCTGCGGGGGAAATCCGTCCAGTTCTGGCTGGAAGGCGAGACGTTCAAGGTGGGATCGCTCGCCTGAGCGAATGACGGTCCACGTCAACAGGAGGGGTCAATGGGCAAGGTCATCGTGGTCACGTCCGGCAAAGGCGGCGTCGGCAAGACGACGTCTTCCGCCGCCCTCGGCGCGGCGCTCGCGCGGAGCGGGGAGAAGGTCGCGGTCGTGGATTTCGACGTCGGCCTGCGCAATCTCGATCTCGTCATGGGCGCCGAGAGGCGGGTGGTCTACGACCTCGTCAACGTCATCCAGGGCGAGGCCAAGCTGACCCAGGCGCTGATCCGCGACAAGCGGCTCGAAACGCTCTACCTGCTGCCGGCCTCGCAGACGCGCGACAAGGACAACCTGACGGCCGAGGGTGTCGAGCAGGTCATCGGGGCGCTGAGCCGCGCCTTCGACTGGGTCATCTGCGACAGCCCGGCGGGCATCGAGCGCGGCGCGACCCTCGCCATGCGCCATGCGGACGTGGCCATCGTCGTGACCAATCCCGAGGTCTCCTCGGTGCGCGATTCGGACCGGATCATCGGCCTGCTCGATTCGAAGACCGTGAAGGCGGAGAACGGTGAGCGGATGGAGAAGCACCTGCTCCTGACCCGCTACGATCCGCTGCGGGCCGAGCGGGGCGACATGCTCAAGATCGACGACGTCCTCGAGATACTGTCGATCCCGCTGCTGGGCATCATCCCTGAAAGCATGGACGTGCTGCGCGCCTCCAATGTCGGCGCCCCCGTGACGCTGGCGGACGAGCGCAGCCCGCCCGCCATCGCCTATTTCGACGCCGTGCGCCGGCTCAGGGGCGAGAGCCTGCCAGTCACCGTCCCCGGCGAGCGGCGCGGCTTCTTCGGCAAGTTCTTCGGAAGGAAAGCGGCATGAACCTGCTTCGCCTTTTCTCCCGCCCCCCCTCGGCCCCCGCGGCGCGCGAGCGGCTGCAGGTGCTGCTCGCCCACGAGCGCGCCTCCGTCGGCGGCTCCGACCTCGTCACGAAGCTGCGCGAGGAGATCCTGCGCGCGATCTCCAAGCACATGCAGGTCGACGACGAGAAGGTCAGCGTCAGGATGGAGCGCGGCGCCCAGATCTCGACCCTCGCCGTCGATATCGAGATCCCCTTCGACGGCGGCAAGAAAGTCGCTTAGCCGGCCCTCCCTCGCTTGACGCGGGGGAGGGTGAGTCCCGGCCGTCAGCGGGCGCGGGCTGCGATTTCTCGGCGGGATTCCTGCTTGATGCAGGCATCCATCTCGGGGCTGTTCCGCTTGGCGACCCGGCTCATGCAGCGCTGGGCGATCTCGTCGGCGAGCGTTTTCATTTCGGAATGGGTCATCTCGCCGACGGGTTTCGTCTGGCAGCCGGCAACCCACGCGGCAACAAGCACCGCAATCGCAACTCGCATGTCTTCGTTCCCTGGGGGGTGGACCCTCATCGCGCGATCCCGATTCGGGTCGGCGACATCGTGCCCGCGGGGTCCGCGGGCCTTCCGGCCGAAGCCGGCCCTTCCCGAAATCCTGCCATGTCCTTGAAAGCGATGGTGGGCGCACTAGGGCTCGAACCTAGGACCCGCTGATTAAGAG
>NZ_DAOLAJ010000007.1:0-77964 GCF_035325185.1 Enterovirga sp.
CGATCAACCGCGGCAATTCGGGCGGCCCGACCTTCAACCTCAAGGGTGAGGTCGTGGGCGTGAACACTGCGATCGCCTCTCCCTCGGGCGGCAGCGTCGGGCTCGCCTTCGCGATCCCCTCCGCCACGGTGGAATCGGTCGTCGACCAGCTCAAGGCGACGGGCACCGTCACCCGCGGCTATCTCGGCGTGCAGATCCAGCCGCTGACGAAGGATCTCGCCGAGGGCCTCGGCATCGACCGGTCGAAGGGCGCGCTCGTCAACGCGACCGAGCCCGGGACCCCGGCCTCGAAGGCGGGCCTGCAATCGGGCGACGTCCTCGTCTCGGTCAACGGCCAGCCCGTCGCCGATGCGCGTGACCTCAGCCGCCGGATCGCCGGGATCAAGCCGGGCAGCAAGGTCGAGATCGTCTATCTGCGCAACGGCAAGGAGCGGACGGCCGATGTCGAGCTGGGCGTGCTTCCGGGCAGCAAGAGCGCGAGCCTGAACGATCAGGACGATCGCGGCGGCCGCTCCCCGCGCCTCGGGCTTCAGCTCGCCCCCGCCCCGCGCGGCGAGGAAGGCGTGGCCGTGGTCGATGTCGATCCCGACGGCCCGGCGGCGGGCAAGGGCATCCGCGAAGGCGATACCATCCTGGAGGTGGCCGGCAAGGCCGTCTCGACGCCCTCCGACGTCGCGGCCGGCGTGAAGGCCGCCAAGGCGGAAGGCCGCAAGGCCGTGCTGATGCGGGTGAAGAGCCGGGAAGGCACGCGCTTCGTGGCCATCGCCCTGACGCCCAACGCCGGCTGATCACGCCCGCCCGGGAAACCGAAGGCCGCTCCCGCCGGGGCGGCCTTTTCCTTGTCCGGGCGAAGGCGCCTTCATTCCAGGATCGCCTGGTAGGTCAGGACACGCAATTCGCGGCGGATCGGATAGGTGGAGGAGGGCATGAGCTGCGTCAGCAGCACGACCGCCATCTCCTCGCCGGGATCGCACCAGAAGGCCGTCGAGGCCGCCCCGCCCCAGGCGTATTCGCCGGGCGTGCCGAGGATCTGGGCCTTGGCCGGGTCGAGCATCACCGAGAAGCCGAGCCCGAAGCCGATGCCGAAATAGGGCGATTCCGAGAAGCGGGGTTGGCCCATCGCGGCCATGTCGCCGCCCAGATGGTTCATCGTCATCAGTTCGACCGTCTTGCGGCTCAAGAGCCGGACACCGTCCAGCTCGCCCTTGTTCAGCATGAAGCGGCAGAAGCGCATGTAGTCGGAGGCCGTGCCGACGAGGCCCCCGCCGCCGGAGGCGATGAGGCGCGGCGTGGCGAAGGGGCCTGTCACCGCATCGTCGATCAGCTTCGGCCGTCCGTCGCCGCCCGGCGTGTAGTTCGAGGCGAAGCGCGCGATCTTGTCCTGCGCGATGTGGAAATCGGTATCGACCATGCCGAGCGGCCGGATCACGCGCTCGCGCAGGAAGTCGCCGAACGGCATGCCGGAAATGACCGCGACGAGATGGCCGAGCACGTCGGTCGCGATCGAATAGTTCCATTCGCGGCCGGGCTGCGCGAGGAGCGGCAGCTTCGCCGCCTCCTCGACGAGCGCCGCGAGGCTCAGGTCGGACGTCTGGAAATCGATGCCGTGCTCGCGATAGATCGCATCGATCAGGGTCGATTGCAGGAAGCCGTAGGTCAGCCCCGAGGTGTGGGTGAGAAGGTCGCGGAAGGTGATGTCGCGCTCCGCCGGCACGGTGTCGACCTTCCCCCACATGCCGCCGGCCGCCACCCGCATGTTCCTGAAGCAAGGCAGGAAGCGCGTGATCGGGTCGTCGAGCTGGAAGCGGCCCTCCTCGTACAGCATCATGGCGGCCACGGAGGCGAGGGGCTTGGTCATCGAATAGATGCGCACGATGGTGTCGGGCGCCATCGGCTTGCCGCGCGCGATGTCGGCGAGGCCGTGCTCCCGGCTGAAGGCGATGCCGCCGCGCCGCATCACCAGGACCTGCACCCCCGGCAGCTTGCCGTCCTCCACGAGCCGCCGCATCCAGCCGTCGATCCGCTCGAGCCGCCTCGAGCACAGGCCGACCTCCTCCGGGCGCACGCTGCTGATTGCCGTCACGATGTCCTCCCTGCGAGGGGCTTCTTGGGCCACAGCGACCCGGCAATGTCCATCGCGCGATCGCCGTCGTAACCGCCGCTTGACCATTTCGCTTCAGACAGGGGCTGTGCGCTCGAACGTGCGAAAGCGATGACCAAGACCCAGCTTGCCGCCGAGATCCGCAAGGTCGTGAAGATGCAGCTCGACGATTGCGAGCGCGCCATCAAGGCCGGGACCAAATCCATCGCGCTGTTCGAGCTGGAGGATGCCGCGAGGCGCCTCCAGAAGATCGCGGCCCTCCTCGAGAAATAGCTTTCGGGCCGCCCGCCGCCCCTGCCGCCGGATGCACCCCTACGACTGATGTCGGTTTGCGTCCCATTCCGGGCCGTGCTCTATCATGGACGCAGAGCCGCCTCAGCGGCCGTGAAGGGCATGGGAGGAGTTTTGGATGGCACGCTCCATCGTCGCCGCGTTGGCGGCCGGCTTCGTCTTGGCGCAGACCTTGCCGTCTCTCGCGCAGCAAAGCATCACCGTCTGGTTCAGCAAGGGCTTCTATCGGTCCGAGGACGAGGCTCTCTGGGCCGCCATCAAGAAGTTCGAGACGAAGACCGGCATCAAGGTCGAGCTGTCGCAATATGCGCTTCAGGACATGATCCCGAAGACCGTGGCGGCGCTCGATTCCGGCTCGCCGCCGGATGTGGCCTATGCCGACACCTACAACAACCAGGCCGCCGGCAAGTGGGCCTATGAAGGCAAGCTCGAGGACCTGACCGATATCCTCCAGCCGATGATGCCGCGCTTCGCGCCGAGCACGGTCGAGCACATGCTGCTCTATAACAACGAGACGAAGAAGAAAGCCTATTACGGCTTCCCGATGAAGCAGCAGTCGCTTCACGTGCAGATCTGGGGCGACATGCTCGAAAAGGCGGGCTTCAAGCAGAGCGATATCCCGGCGACCTGGAAGGAATACTGGTCCTTCTGGTGCGACAAGGTGCAGCCCGCCTATCGCAAGGCCAGCGGATCGCGCGTCTACGGCATCGGCTCGCCCATGGGGGTCGAATCGACCGATTCGTTCCAGTCCTTCTATGCCTTCATGGATGCCTACGACGCCAAGCTCGTGGACAATGACGGCAAGCTGCTGGTGGACGATCCGAAGGTGCGCCAGGGCGTCATCAACGCGCTGAGAGACTATACCGACGTCTATGTGAAGGGCTGCACGCCGCCTTCCTCCACCACCTGGAAGGACCCGGACAACAACGTCGCCTTCCACAACCGCACGATCGTGATGACGCACAACTTCACGATCTCGATCGCCGCGAAGTGGTACGAGGATTCGATCAATCCTGCCCTGACCCAGGAGCAGCGCGACGCGGCCAAGAAAGCCTATTACGACACCATCATCACCGCCTCCTTCCCCAAGCGGCCAGACGGCAAGCCGATGACCTATCGCTCGGACGTCAAGCACGGGGTGATCTTCACGCAGGCCAAGAACAAGGCCGGTGCGAAAGAATTCGTGAAGTTCCTCATGGAGGAGGACAATCTCCGGCCCTATATCGAGGGCGCGCTGGGCCGCTGGTTCCCCGTCACGACGGCGAGCCAGGAGAGCCCCTTCTGGCAGGCCGACAAGCATCGCAAGGCCGTCTATACCCAGTTCAAGGCGGGGACCGAGCCCTTCGACTACGTCAAGAACTTCCGCTTCACGATCCTGAATAACGAGAACGTCTTCGCCAAGGCGATGAACCGGGTCGTCAGCGAGAAGGTGCCGGTCGACAAGGCGGCGGACGAGATGCTCCTTCGCATCAAGCAGGTCGCCGGCCAGCAATAGAGCCGGCCATGGGCGCCGCCGGACACGGCGGCGCCCTCCGATCAGGGCGATCCTGCGCGCGGCGCAACACACGGAACATGAGGGGAGGGTGGCGCCATGTCGGCATCCGCAGCCACGGTCGAGGAAGGCGCAGCGCCCCCGGCGAAGCCTTCGCTGCTCAGTTCCTGGCAAGCCTGGGGGCTGATCCTGGTCGCCCCCTATCTCCTCGTCTTCCTGCTCTTCGTGGTCTATCCGGTGGGCTACGGCCTTTGGCTCGCCCGGCATCCGGCGAGCTACGTGCAACTCGCCGACGACCCGATCTTCAAAAGGGCGGTGGTCAACACGCTCGTCTTCCTGATCCTGGGGATCAACCTGAAGATGATCGTAGCCCTCCTGCTCTCGGGGTTCTTCACTTACGAGCGCCCCTGGATCCGCTGGCTCTCGGTCCTGTTCATCCTGCCCTGGGCCGTTCCTTCGATCCCCACCATCCTGTCCGTGCGGTTCATGCTGAACCCGGAATGGGGCGTCGTGAACCAGACCATCTTCAGGCTGACGGGCGATGACGGCCCCAACTGGCTGAACGATCCGAGCCTCGCGCTCGGCTTCGCGATCGCGGTGCATATCTGGAAGTCGCTGCCGTTCTGGACGCTGATTCTGCTCGCGGGGCGGCTGGCGATCTCCAGCGATCTCTACGAGGCCGCATCCGTCGACGGCGCCACGAACTGGCAGAAATTCGCGCATGTGACCTGGCCGTCCATGCGGACGCTCTACGTCACCTGCACGATCCTCTCGATGATCTGGACGCTCGGCGACTTCAACAGCGTCTACCTGCTGACCGGCGGCGGGCCGGCCGACCTGACCCATGTCCTCGCGACGCTCGGCATCCGCTATCTGCGCCTGGATCAGGTGGATCTCTCGATGGCGGCCGTCGTCTGCGCGATGCCGCTCGTCCTTCCGCTGGTCTGGGTCCTCATGGGGAGGCTGTCGAAATGAGCGGAGCCGCCGCAACGGCGAACAGCCGGACCTCCGACGACGCCTATCGGTCCAACGAATCCCGCTGGAAGACGATCGGGACCGATGCCAGGCTGCTGCTGATCGGCATCCCGGTCGCCATCTGGACCATTCTGCCGATCTACCATCTCTTCCTCTTCGCGATCTCCCCGAAGCAGGACGCCTTTTCCGGCAAGCTGTTTCCCGACCACCCGACCCTGAACAACTTCAGGATCGTGTTCGGGGAGAAGCATTATTTCCTGTCGCATTTCTGGCAGCAGCTCGCGAATTCCGTGGTCATCGCGGCCGTCACCGGCATCCTGACGCTCTTCATCGCGACCACCGCGGCCTTCGCGATCAGCCGCCTCAAGGTCCGGGGCGGCCGGACGGTGCTGAACCTCGCCCTCTTCACCTATTTCATCCCGGCCGCCTTCCTGGCCGTGCCCATGTACAAGACGATGGGGGCCTACGGCCTCCTCAATTCGCGCTGGGCACTGATCCTGGCCATGGTCACGATCGCGAGTCCCTATGCGATCTGGGTGCTGAAGCAAGCTTCCGACAAGCTTCCCTACGAGCTCGACGAGGCGGCCGTCATGGACGGCGCCTCGCCGCTCCAGCTCTTCCGGCTCGTCTACATCCCGCTCATGCTGCCCTCGCTCGTGGCCATCGGCATCTATGCGGTGCTGCTCGCCTGGAACGAGTACCTGTTCGCCTTCCTGCTTCTGTCCGGCGACAGTCAGGTGACGCTGCCGGTCGCCCTGGGAAACTTCCTCGCGGCCGACGACAGCCCGTGGGAACTGCTGATGGCCACGGGCTTCCTCTATGCGCTGCCGCCTGCGGCGATCTACTACGTCTTCAAGCGCTACATGGTCGGCGGACTGACCGCGGGGGCGGTCAAGAGCTGATGCGGCTCAATCCGGTTCGAGGGCGAAGTCTCCGCCTCGGCGGCTCGCCGCGCGTGAACCCACCCCGCCGCTTCGCGGGGGAAGGGTTGGCGCGGCGGAAGCCGCCAGATGCGATAGCCCTGGGGATGAGCGGGAGAGATATGTCGCCCAGCCGTTAGGCCAGCGGCATCATAAAAAAGCTCGCGCCCCGTAGGGCGCGAGCAATCCACAATCCCAATGGGCCGGGCCGAACTCAATCGTCGAACGGGTTGCGTTCCACGATCTCGTTGGTGGCGGGCAGCGCGTAGGGGTCGCGCGGCTCCGAACTCGCCTGCTCCCGGATGCGGACCCGGGTCGAGCCGCCCGGATTGGGCTGGGCGGAGGCGACGGTGACGCCCAGGCGCTGCGCCAGCATGATGGCGCGGCCTTCGCTGTAGCGGGCGTCGCAGAAGCTGTGCTGCGGCTCGCGGGCATAGGTGCGGCAGGTGATCTCGCGATCGGAAGAGAAGGCGGCCTGCTCGGCCACGATCGGCCGCACGGCTTCGGGGCGCGCTCTCTGGACGAGGGCCTTGTAATTGTCGCGAACCGCCTTGTCGGCGCTGGCGCGGGCCGACTCGTAGTCGCGCGCCTTGGGGATCAGCGTGCCCGGGTCCGGGCCCCAGAGCCCGGCCGGGTCGGCCTGGCAATTGGCGGCGCTGAACTGGCATGCCTCGCCGGTTCCCCTCACGAGCACCGCGTCGTCGAACACGTCGATCGAGAAGGCGCAGCCGCTCTCGTCCATCTTGTAGCGGTTCAGGCCCTCGGTGCGGCCTTCGGAGGCGAGCTTGCCCTCGAGCTGGACCGAGCAGCTTTCGACCGACTGGCCGCGCCGCCCGATCAGCGTCATGCGGGCGCGCAGGTCCGATCCGCCGCCGACGCGCTCGATCTTCAGCGAGCCGGAAGAGCCGTTCTGCTTCAGCTCGCGCCCGATGACCCCGTCCTCCGTCGGAACGCGGAGAGAGACGACGCGCGCCTGCACGGGAGCGGCCGGCGCGCGCGGCTTGGGGGCCTCGCCCGGAGGAGGAGCCTCCGGCGCGGCAGGGGCGGGCGCGACGGGCTCCGGAGCCCGGGGGCCGATGCCGAAAAGGCGCTCGAAGAAGTTCTGAGCCTGCGCGGCCTGAGCGGTGCCAAGCGTCGCGGCAACGAGAATCAAGGGGAGGCGGAAGCGTCTCATGATTAGCCCGTGACGCGACTCTGCGCCGAAACTTGGGCCAAACCACGCCGAATGGGGCGCAGGGGTGTCAAGACCTTGTGTGCCGCGGATCGTGTCCCGGAGGCCACAGGGATGGCCTGGAATGCGTGCGGGCGCCGCCCCGGGACGGCACATGCCTGTATCGGGAGGGGGCACCTCTCCGCCCCGGTCGAGATGGTTGAGAAATCCTTGCCAGATGGCGGCCCCGGCGCATTTCCCTGGGGAGGCCCGGATGCCGCGGGCCTTTTCACGGGCACCGCCCCGGAGAGGGCAGCCGCCGCGCGGCTTGGCATGCGGATCGCGCTTTCGTCCCGCGAACGAGGCGCGTTGTCCCGCTGAGGGAGAACGTGTCCGGCCGAAGGATGCGGGCTCGATGTCTGTTTCACATTCGATGGACGCGGTCAGGGGGCGGTCGCTCCATGCGAGCTTCTTCCGCTATGCCTTTCCGCTTCTCGCCCTTCTGGGATCCGGCCTCGCGATCGTCCTCGCCTCGGCCTTGTCCTGGAAGGTCTGGAGCCTCGTTCCGGCTGCCAATGCCGGCCATTTCGCGCTGCACGGGCGGCTCGGAATCGAGGCTGCCGTCCTCGCCACGGTTTTCGCGGTCGTGCGCGGCGAGCATCGGCTGAGCTTCTATCTGGCCGACGAGCACAAGCTCGCCCGCACGGCGAGCCTCTGGAACGTCTCCTTCGTCGTGCTGCTGGTCATGGCTTTCCTGACCCGCCGCGCCGACGAGGTGTCGCGCGGCTTCATGATCCTGTTCTACCTGTCCGGCTTCCTGTCCCTGTGGAGCGCGCGCCGCGTCACGGCACGCCTCCTCCAGATCGCGAGCCGGCACAGGATCACGGCGGCGCAGCGACTTCTCGTCGTCGGGACGGAAGCGGCGGTCGCGACCTTCCTGCGCCAGCATCAGCCTTGGAGGCTCGGCTACGAACTCGTCGGCACGATCTCGGTGACGCCCGTGCCTCACGGGGAGGAGCCCGTCCCGACAGCGTCCTTCCTTCGGGCGATCGAGCGCACCCGCCATCTCAATGTCGACGACGTCTATATCGCTGTTCCCTGGTCCGAAACCGAGACGATCGACCTGTGCGTCGAGGCGTTCCTCAACACGCCGACGGCCGTTCACCTCGCCCCGGAGCGCATTCTCAACCGCTTCGATCAGGTGTCGATCTCGAGGGTCGGCGCGATGGCCAGCCTCGAGCTGACGCGGCCGATGTCTCCCATCGCGGTGGTGGCCAAGCGCATCCTGGACCTCGTCCTGGCCTCGGCCGCCCTGGTCCTGCTGTCGCCCCTGCTGGCGCTCGTCGCCCTTGCGATCAGGCTCGGAAGCCCCGGACCGGCCTTCTTTTTCCAGACCCGCTACGGCTTCAACCAGCGCCCGTTTCGGATCGTGAAGTTCCGCACCATGTCGACCTATCACGACAGCGGCGACGTCCCGCAGGCGACGAAGAACGATCCCCGCATCACGCCGATCGGGCGCCTGCTGCGGGCGACCAATATCGACGAACTGCCCCAGCTTCTCAACGTGCTGAAAGGCGACATGTCGCTGGTCGGGCCGCGTCCGCACGCCGTCCCGCACAACCGGGCCTACGAGCGCCGGATCGCGCTCTATGCGCGCCGCCACAACGTGCGTCCGGGGATCACCGGCTGGGCGCAGGTGAACGGGCTGAGGGGCGAGACCGATACGGAGGACAAGATGCGCCGCCGCGTCGAGCACGACCTCTATTACATCGACAACTGGTCGATGCTCCTCGACCTGCGGATCCTGTTCCGCACGGTGTTCTCGACGAAAGCCTATCGCAACGCCCGCTGACCGGGCGAGGGGAACGGCCGGCTGAGATAGGGCGAGTCGGCGAGGCCGAAGCGCCAGGGCGTCTCGGTCGCCTTGCGGATGCCGATCCGGGTACCTGCCGCGACCGGCGGCCCGCCATTGGCGGCGAGGAGCTGGAAGGGCGGCGCATCGAGGGCATGGCCGTTCTGCTGCCGCGTGATGCCGAGCGCCTGCGCCAGGCGTCCGGGGCCTGCGCACAGGAGCCGCTCGCCGACCACCCCGCGTCTTTCACGCATGTGCTCGAGGCCCCGGATCGGGCGCAGGGCCCGCAGAAGGACGGCGGCGCCGTGCCCCTGCGGCCCGCAGACGAAGTTCAGGCACCAATGGATGCCGTAGGAGAGATAGACATAGGCGTGGCCGGGAGGCCCGAACATCACGGCGTTGCGCGGCGTCGGTCCGGAAAAGCTGTGCGAGGCGGGATCCTCGCGGTCGTAAGCCTCCGTCTCCACGATCTCGCCGCCGACCCCGTCGAAGAGAAGCGTCGCGCCGATCAGGTCGCGCGCCACGGCGGCCACGTCGCGGGAGAAGAAGTCCTGGGCGAGAGAGGTCATCGCGCGGAAGGGGCCTCGGGAGGGCGGTGCCCGCGACGCCTATATCGATCCCGGAGCGGCGGCGTCGAGTCTCGGACCGGACGTCATTTCGAAGATGCGCAGGCCCGCGGAATGAGGCATGCTCGCGCCATGAAGCCGATCTCCCGCATCGCGGCCTATGCCGACGAACTCACCGCGCTCCGGCGCGATTTTCACGCGCATCCCGAAATCGGGTTCGAGGAAACCCGGACATCCGGGATCGTGGCCGAGAAGCTCGCCTCCTGGGGCGTCGAGGTGCATCGGAACGTCGGCAAGACCGGCGTCGTCGGCATCATCCAGGGGAACGGGCGCCCGGGGGCCAGCATCGGATTGCGGGCCGACATGGACGCCTTGCCGATCGAGGAGGCCACGGACGTCGCCTGGAAATCCACCCGGCCCGGCACCATGCATGCCTGCGGCCATGACGGGCACACCACCATGCTCCTCGGCGCGGCGCGCTACCTCGCCGAGACGCGGGATTTTCCGGGCCGCGTCGTCTGCATCTTCCAGCCGGCCGAGGAGGGGCTCGGCGGCGCGCGCGCGATGCTCGCCGACGGGCTCTTCGAGCGCTTTCCCTGCCAGGAGGTCTACGGCCTGCACAACACGCCCGCAGGCCCGCGCTACGAGGTGTCGGTCAAGTCCGGCCCGGCCATGGCGGCGGCCGATTTCTTCGACATCCACATCAAGGGCAAGGGCAGCCACGGCGCGCTGCCCCAGCAGGCGAACGACCCGACGATGATCGCGGTGACGCTGGCTCAGGCGATGCAGACCATCGTCTCGCGCAATGTCGACCCGTTGCGCGCGGCCGTGGTCTCGATCACCCAGATCCATGCGGGGGCGGCTTACAACGTCGTGCCGGAAACGGCGCATCTGGCCGGAACCGTGCGCTGCTTCGACCCGGAGGTGCGGCTCCTGGTCCGCCGCAGGATTGAGGAATTGGCTCGCGGCGTCGCCGCCGGCTTCGGCGCCAAGGCGGAGGTCGATTATCGCGACATCTTCAGCGTCACCATGAACGGCGAGGTGCAGACCGACGCCGTTCTCGAAGTGGCGCACGAGATCGTGGGAGAGGACCTGACGCGCATCGCCGGGGAGCCGATGATGGGCTCGGAGGATTTCGCCGACATGCTGCACCAGGTGCCGGGCGCCTATTTCTTCCTCGGCATGACGCCGGGCGCCTCGCTCCACAACGCCGCCTACACGTTCGACGACGCGATCCTGCCGGTCGGCGCCTCGATGCTGGCCCGACTCGGAGAGCGCCGGACAGCCGCCCTGGCGAATACCGCGGCTTGAGGAGGGCGTGCTCTATTGCGCCTCGTCCGCCTCGGGGGCCATCTCGGCGAAAGCGAGCTGGATCGGCACCAGCCCCTCCTTCATCTTCACCACCGCGCGGGGAAAGATCGGGGGGCGGTTTCCGGCGCGGTCGGTCTTTTCGTAGAAGCGATTTCCGCCCGTCGCCGCGACATAGCGCATGTTCGGGTAGCGATAGGTGCGGGCGGCGATGTGGAAGTGAAGGGCGCCCTTGACCTCGGGATGGCGCTTGCCGGCGAGTAGCGCGGTCGCGACCTTCTCCACCCGCTCCTTCTCTCCCTCCTTCATCGGCTTGGTCAGCACGCCTTCGGCGAATTGTTTCGGCTGGCCCACGATGCCGCAGATGCTGTCCGGGTAATTGGGAGAATCCAGACGGTTCATGACCACCGTCCCGACCGCGAGCAGGCCGTCGTCGCTGGATCGGTTCGCCTCGAAATACATGGCGCGGGCCAGGCAATCCTTCTCGCGGGGGGTCGGCGCGGCGACGACCTTCGGCGCGGGCTCGCGCGAGGCCGTCGTCAGGAACTGACATCCTCCCAGCCCGGTCGCCGACAGTCCCGCCAGGACGACCGCTGAAATTCGGATGTCGGCCTTTCGGACCATGAACGCCCCCGTTCCGATGACTCTTATTGACCGGGGCGCGGCGAAACGCCCAGGGTCACCTGACTTCGAAAGGGTTCGTGGCCGTTTCGTGGCGCGCTCAGCCGAGAATCCAGACCGGCTGCACGCGGCGCTTGCGTCTTCCGTCCCGGCCAAGAGGGGAAGGCGCCGTCCAGGCCGACAAAATCTCCTCGGTCTCGGCGATTTCGACATGATGACCGTAGCGTTCGCGCAACAGCGTCATCATCGCTTCATGAGCTTCGTCGGACGAGCTGCAGACCGCATCCGTCGCCACGATCGTGCGATAGCCCCGATCGACGGCCCCGAGGATCGTCGCCAGGACGCAGACATCGGTCTCCGTTCCGCTGACGACCAGCGTCGTCGCGCCGAAAGCCTCCAGCGTTTGATCGAGGGCGAGCCCCTGCCACGGCGAGTAGCTCGTCTTGTCGATCACTTCGCCCGGCGGCGCGAAGGCGGCGAGGGAGGGAACGAGATCGATCATGCCGGCGGGCAGGCGGCTTCGCGTCATCTCGGCCCAGCTTTCCCAGTAGCGCTTCCAGGTTCCCTGTCCGTCGCCGGGCTTTTCGGCCGGAATGAAGCGGGTGAGGATCGTATCGGCCGGCCGATGCGCGACGAGGCGCTCGACCTTGGGCAGAACGCGCGGCATCCAGGGCGCGTGCCAGGGCGTCTTCTCCGCGAACATGCGCTGCATGTCGACACAGATATGGACCGTATCGGGCGGCAGGGGGGCTTTCAGCGCACTCGCCATCATTCGGCTTCCGTGATGGCGGCGAGGAAGGCGTCCCCGTAGCGGAGGAGCTTGCGGTCGCCGACGCCCTGGACCGCACGCAATTCGCTGCGGCTGCGGGGGCGCAGGGTCGCCATCTCGGCCAGCGTCCGGTCGGGGAAGACCATGAAGGCGGGAACGCCTTCCTCCTTGGCGAAGCCGGAGCGCACCGTGCGCAGCTTCTCGAACAGCCGCGTCTGATCCTCGTCGAGTCCGGCCAGGCGCTGGACGCGCTCCTCGCCGCCGCGCCGGCTGCGCGGGGTCGTGACACGGGCGGGGAGGGGGCGGAGCGCGATGCGCTCGCGGCCGAAGAGGATGTCCTCGCCTTTGGGGGTCAGCGCGAAGCCGCCGTAATCCTCGCTCGCCTCCGCCAGGGCGCCGGCCGCAAAGAGTTGGCGGATCGTCGCCTGCCAGGCGCGCCGGTCGCGCTCGCGGCCGACGCCGAAGGTCTTGAGCCGGTCGTGGCCGTGGCGCCGGATCGCCTCGGTGTCCTCCCCGACCAGGAGCGAGGCGAGATGGGCCGCGCCGAAGCGCTGGCCGGTGCGGACCACGGCCGAGAGCGCCTTCTGCGCGTCGACCGTCGCGTCGACGGGGGCTTCGGCCGCCCGGCAGAGATCGCAATGTCCGCAAGGGCCGGACGTTTCGCCGAAATAGGCGAGGAGGGACTGGCGCCGGCAAACCGCGACCTCGCAGAGGTCGATCATGGCCGCGAGGCGCCGCTCCTCGATGCGCCGCCGCTCGGGGCCGATCTCCTTCTCGGCGATCTGGCGCCGCCGCATCATCATGTCGTCGAGGCCGTAGAGGGTGAGGGTGTCGGCCGGCAGCCCGTCGCGCCCGGCGCGGCCGATCTCCTGGTAATAGCTCTCGATGCCGCCGGGCATGTCGGCATGGACCACGTAGCGCAGGTCCGGCTTGTTGATGCCCATGCCGAAGGCGACCGTCGCCGCCATCACGAGCCCGTCCTCCTGGAGGAAGCGGTCCTGACGGCGCGCGCGCGTCTCGGCGTCGAGCCCGGCGTGATAGGCGAGGGCGGGGAGCCCGGCGCGGTCGAGAAGCGCGGCGAGGCGCTCCGCGCCGGCGCGCGAGGCCGTATAGACGATGCCGCTCTGGCCCCGCCGCTCCCGCGCGAAGGCTTCGATGCGGGCGGCCGGGCGTTCCTTGGGCTCGAAGCGCAGCGACAGGTTCGGCCGGTCGAAGCTGTGGACGACCTGGCGCGGCGGACGGCTGAACAGCTCGCGCAGGATGTCGGCCCGCGTGGCCGCATCGGCGGTGGCCGTGAAGGCGAGAACCTGAACCTCGCCCAGCGCCTCGCGGATGCGCGGGATCTGGCGGTATTCGGGCCGGAAATCATGCCCCCATTGCGAGACGCAATGGGCCTCGTCGACCACGAGCCGGACGATGCCGAGGCGGCGCAGACGCTCCGGCAGGCCGCCCGTCGCGAGGCGCTCGGGCGAGACGAAGAGCAGCGAGACCTCTCGGCTGTCGAGCGCCGCCCAGGTCCCGCGCCGCTCCTCCTCGCTGTCGGCGGAGTTGAGCGAGGCCGCCCTGACGCCGAGCCCGACGAGCTGGCGCACCTGGTCGCGCATGAGCGCGATGAGCGGCGAGACGACGACCGTCAGCCCCCCGTCTACGACGGCCGGAAGCTGGAAGCACATCGACTTGCCGCTGCCGGTCGGCATGACGGCGAAGACGTCCTCGCCGGCGAGGGCGGCGGCGACGATCTCCTCCTGGCCGGGGCGGAAATCGTCGTAGCCGAAGACGTCCTTCAGCGCCCGGCGCGCTTCGCCGAGGGCGACAGGCGAGGGATCGGTGGCGTGGGGGGCGCTCATGCCCTCCGCTTTTGGGCTTTCGGGCGGGTGAAGAGAAGAGATTTCGGATGAGGCTCCCCTGTCATCCCCGGCGCGCCGAAGGCGCGGGAAGGGGATCCAGAGCCGCAAGCGAACCTCTGGATCCCCTTCCCCTCCGCTTCGCTCCGGCCGGGGATGACAGTTCGATCACTCGTCGGCGGGCGGCGTGTCGCTGACGCTGATCGTGCCCCTCATCCCCCTCGCATATTGCCCTGGAAGCACGGAGGCGAATTCGTAACGTCCGGGCTTCGAGAAGCGCCACAGAAGCTGCTGCTGCGAGGCGGCGGGCACGAAGCGCGCATTGGGTTCGGCCTTCTCGCTGCCGATCCGCTGCTCCTTCGGCTCGCCGTCCGTGCCGATGACGAAGGAATGGTCCACGTTGCCGTAGTTGGTGAGGACGAAGAGGACCTGCTCTCCCGGCTTCACGGACACCTTGTCCGGCGCGAACAGCATCTTGCCGTCGTAGGTCTCCTGCATCGTGATGACGATCTGGACGGCCCCCTCATGCGGATTGCCGGGCTCGCCCGCCGCGAAATTCTGGTGGCGCAGGGATTCGCCATGGCTGTGCTCCTTCGGAGCGCGCGCCTGGGCGGGCATCGTGATCGCAACGGCGGCGAGAAGGGCCGCGGCCATGGCTCGTGTCATCTGGTCCTCGAATCGGCGCGTCCCCGAAACAGGGTCTCGAAGGGACGCCGGTGATGGAATCGACGTCAGGCGGGCGAAGCGCGCCGGACGTCCCACAATCGAAGCGCGGAATGGCCAAATCGAGGCGAGGCCAAGCCGGCCCCGAGGGGGTCAGACGTCGAGATTGGCCACCGAGAGCGCGTTTTCCTGAATGAACTCGCGCCGCGGCTCGACCACGTCGCCCATCAGCTTCACGAAGAGATCGCCGGCATCCTCGCTGTCCTTCACCTTCACCTGGAGAAGGGAGCGCACCTCGCGGTCGAGCGTGGTTTCCCAGAGCTGCTGGGCGGTCATCTCGCCGAGCCCCTTGTAGCGCTGGAGCTGGATGCCGCGCCGGCCATAGCCCGTGACGGCCTCGAAGAGGGAGAGCGGCCCGCTGATCGGCGTCTGGTGGTCCTTCCGCACCAGGACGGCCGAGCCGCCATAGATCTCCGCGAGCGCGGCGGAGCGCTCGTGCAGCTTCTTCGCCTCCTGCGAGGCGACCAGGACCTGGTCGAGCAAAGCCGCCTGGGTCACGCCGCGCACGGTGCGGGTCAGCACATAGCCGCCGTCCTGCGCCTCTCCGCCCCAGCCTCGCTCGGTATCCTCGGCCAGCGCGTCGAGGCGCTCGGCCAGGGCGCGGGCGGCGCGGGCGGCGCGCTCGGAATCGTGCACCACCTCCTGCGAGAGGGCGCCGACGATGGCGGCCTGCTCGATGGTCACGCGGTCGTAGCGCGAGTGGAGCGAGGACAGGATCTGGCGGATCACGCGCGCCTCGTCGATCAGGGCGCGCAACTGGGCGCCGCCGAATTCGGTGCCGTTCGCGAGCCGCAGGACGACGCCGTCCGAGCCGGCCTCGATCAGGTAGTCCTCGAGGGCGCGCTCGTCCTTGAGATAGGTCGCGTTCTTGCCGCGGCTCGCTTTGTAGAGCGGCGGCTGGGCGATGTAGAGGTGCCCGCGATCGATCAGCTCCGGCATCTGGCGGAAGAAGAAGGTGAGGAGCAGCGTGCGGATATGGGCGCCGTCCACATCCGCGTCGGTCATGATGATGATGCGGTGATAGCGCAGCTTGTCGGGATTGAAGGCGTTCGAGCCGTCGCCCCGGCCGATGCCGGTGCCGAGGGCCGTGATCAGCGTGCCGATCTGGTCCGACGAGAGCATGCGCTCGAACTGCACGCGCTCGACGTTCAGGATCTTGCCGCGGAGCGGCAGCACGGCCTGGAAGGAGCGGTCGCGCCCCTGCTTGGCCGAGCCGCCGGCCGAGTCGCCCTCGACCAGCAGCAATTCGGACTTGGCCGGGTCGCGCTCGGAGCAATCGGCGAGCTTGCCGGGGAGGGAGGCGATGCCGAGCGGGTCCTTGCGCACGGTCTCGCGGGCCTTGCGGGCGGCCTCGCGGGCGCGGGCCGACTGGACGACCTTGGAGACGACCTTCTGGGCCTCGCCCGGATGCTCCTCGAGCCAGGTCGAGAGCCCCTCGTTGACGATGCTCTCGACGACGGGCCGGACCTCGGAGGAGACGAGGCGGTCCTTGGTCTGGGAGGAGAATTTCGGATCGGGCACCTTCACGGAGACGATGGCGGTCAGCCCCTCGCGGCAATCGTCGCCGGTGAGCGACACCTTCTCCTTCTTGGTCAGGCCCGAGGAATCGGCATAGCCGTTGACCTGCCGCGTCAGCGCGCTGCGGAAGCCGGTGAGATGCGCCCCCCCGTCCCGCTGCGGGATGTTGTTGGTGAAGCACAGGACCGTCTCGTAGAACGAATCGTTCCACCAGAGCGCGATCTCGGCCTGAACGCCGTCCTTCTCGGCCCGCACCACGATCGGCTTCTCGATGAGCGGGGTCTTCGAGCGGTCGAGATAGCGCACGAAAGCCTCGACGCCGCCCTCGTAGGAGAGTTCCTCCCGCTTGACGTCGCCGTGCCGGCTGTCCGTCAGCACGATGCGGACGCCGGAATTCAGGAAGGCCAGCTCGCGCAGGCGCTTCTCGAGCGTCGGGAAGTCGAACTCGGTGAGGCTGAAGGTGGCGGAGGAGGGGAGGAAGGTGACCTCCGTGCCGCGCCTGCCCTCGGACGGGCCGACCACGGCCAGCGGCTCGACGCGCTCGCCGTGGCGGAATTCCATGTAGTGCTCCTGCCCCTCGCGCCAGATGCGCAGGCGCAGGAACTCGGAGAGCGCGTTGACGACGGAGACGCCGACCCCGTGCAGCCCGCCCGAGACCTTGTAGGCGTTGCCGCTTTCGGACGTGTTCTCGAATTTTCCGCCGGCATGGAGCTGGGTCATGATGACCTCGGCGGCCGAGACCCCTTCTTCCTTGTGGATGCCGGTCGGGATGCCGCGCCCGTTATCGGAGACGGTGCAGGAGCCGTCGGGATTGAGCGTGACGCCCACCTCGGTCGCATGGCCGGCCAGCGCCTCGTCGATGGCGTTGTCCACCACCTCGTAGACCATGTGGTGGAGGCCCGAGCCGTCATCGGTGTCGCCGATATACATGCCGGGCCGCTTGCGGACCGCGTCGAGCCCTTTCAGCACCTTGATCGAATCGGCGCCATAGGCCTCTGGCTGCGGAGCGACCATACTACGGATTCCTTGACGTGATCGGAAGGAGCGCCGCGAGCGCGCGGGCGCCGAATCCCTCAAGGATCATGTAGCGGGTCCGGCCCGGAATTTCACCTCGAACCCGGCGCGAAAACCCGAGCCGGCGGGTATAGGCCGTCAGGGCGTGAGGGCGATCAGCGCGGCGCTGACGCCGGTCATGAAAAGAATGACGATCCCGACCAGTCTGGCAATCGGCAGCGCCTCGGCCCGCCTCTCCATTTGAAATGCATCACCACGCAACATAGTCGCCTCCAACACAACTTGCGACGGAACCAGGATAAACTCATCCTTGCGGATTGTCCACAGCCGATCTTGCTTCGCGTTGTTGATGGAGCGCGATTCGACGATGCTCATCGTCTATGCGTTGTAAAAACGGCACGACAAGTGGCGGGGCCATCCGCCCGAGGGCAGGGCCCCGCCGCCGCGGGGCTCAGTTGGTGACGACGATGGTCGCCCCGCCATGGCGCTGGGTGAGGCCGTAGAGCGTGCGCGCGTTTCCGGTGGCGAGGCGGATGCAGCCGTGGCTCGCGCGCGAGCCCAGCGAACGCACCGCGCCCGTGCCGTGGACCGCATAGCCGCCGCGGAAGAACATCGCGTAGGGCATCGGGGACATGTGGTATTTGCGCGAATACCACATCCGCTCCATCCGCTGGACACGATAGGAGCCCGCGGGGGTGACGTAGCCGCGCCGGGCGGTCGAGACCGGCCAGACATGGGCCAGGCTGCCGCCGACATAGACATACATGCGCTGGCTGGAATTGCTGACGCGGGCGACGACGGAGGCGGCCGCGGGGGTGGCGAGGGCCGCGAGGGCCGTCAGGGCAAGAAGGATGCGACGCATGGTCATACTCACAAGGGGCGGGACTGCCGCGCTTGAAAACGCGCATCCTGCCTCGATCTTTCCGCATCCGGGGCGATTTTTCTTCGCTTGACGGCCAGTGTAAAGGGCCGTTTTATTGTCCCCTTTCGGTACGGTTAAGAAGAGCGGCCTTTGTTTCGGCTTCCTTGCAGGGATGTTTCGGCGGGCGTTCGGTCCTTTCGCGAAGGCTTCGGGGAGCCGCGGCAGGGTCCGGCCCGGCGGGTCCGGCCGGAAACGGCAAATTGACATTCTCTTGTTTCGGTCCTAAGGGGCGGCGTCCATCGAACGGATCAAGATCGCCGTGCGGTGCTCCCGATAAGGGTGTGCTAGCGCGCTTTCCGTGTTTGAGGGCGGCAGATTCGCTCAATCGAGCAGGTTTTAAACTCCCCTGACGAGGGGCAAGGAGAGGCGGCGTGGCCCGTATCGCAGGCGTCAACATTCCGACGAACAAGCGCGTCGTCATCGCGCTCCAGTACATTCACGGCATCGGCCCGAAGAAGGCGCAGGAGATCGTCGAGAAGGTCTCGATCCCGTCCGAGCGCCGGGTCAACCAGCTGACGGATGCCGAGGTTCTCCAGATCCGCGAGGCGATCGACCGCGACTATCAGGTCGAGGGCGATCTCCGCCGCGAGGTCTCCATGAACATCAAGCGGCTGATGGATCTCGGCTGCTACCGGGGCCTGCGTCACCGCCGCAGCCTTCCCGTCCGCGGCCAGCGCACCCATACCAATGCCCGCACCCGCAAGGGCAAGTCCAAGCCGATCGCCGGCAAGAAGAAGTGACCCGGCGCGCCCCCGGCGCGACAGGTCGTCCCCGGGCTTGACCCGGGGATCGGGCGTCGCCGATGCCCAATCCGGTCCCGGCTCTCCGCTTCGCCGCGGCCGGGATGACAGTCGCCCGGTCCGCCGGGCCGATCACCTCCACATCCCGAGCGCCTGGAGATACGGGCGCGCCTGAAGGATCACGACGAGATGGCAAAAGAAGCAACCCGCGTCCGCCGCCGCGAGCGCAAGAACATCGTGTCGGGCGTCGCCCATGTCCACGCCTCGTTCAACAACACGATGATCACGATCACCGACGCGCAGGGGAACACGATCTCCTGGTCGTCGTCGGGCTCGATGGGCTTCAAGGGCTCGCGCAAGTCGACCCCCTATGCCGCCCAGGTTGCGGCCGAGGACGCCGCCCGCAAGGCCGCCGAGCACGGCATGCGCACCCTCGAGGTCGAGGTCTCCGGCCCCGGCTCGGGACGCGAATCGGCTCTCCGGGCGCTCCAGGCCACGGGCTTCACCGTCACCTCGATCCGTGACGTGACGCCGATCCCGCATAACGGCTGCCGGCCGCGCAAGCGCCGCCGCGTCTGATGCATTCCGGGGGCGTGGCCCCCGTCATTCCCATGCGATCGGGCGGGGCGCGGTGAAAACCGTCGTCCCGCGATCGCCGTCCGAGGGGTAGGCCCGTGATTCAGAAGAACTGGAAAGAGCTGATCAAGCCGAACAAGCTCGTCGTCACCCCCGGCGACGATGCGAAGCGCGTCGCCACCATGGTGGCCGAGCCGCTGGAGCGCGGCTTCGGCACGACGCTCGGCAACGCGCTCCGCCGCGTGCTCCTGTCCTCGCTCCAGGGCGCGGCCGTGACCTCGGTGCATATCGACGGGGTGCTGCACGAATTCTCGTCGATCCCCGGCGTGCGCGAGGACGTGACCGACATCATCCTGAACGTCAAGACGGTCGCGATCCGCATGCAGGGCGACACGGCCAAGCGCCTGTCGCTCCGCAAGACCGGCCCCGGCGTCGTCACCGCCGGCGACATCAACACGACCGGCGACATCCAGGTTCTCAACCCCGAGCTGGTGCTCTGCACCCTGGACGACGGCGCCGAGATCCGCATGGAGTTCACGGTCACGAGCGGCAAGGGCTACGTGCCCTCCGAGCGCAACCGTCCCGAGGACGCTCCGATCGGCCTCATTCCGATCGACAGCCTGTTCTCGCCGGTGCGCAAGGTCTCCTTCCGGGTCGAGAATACCCGCGAGGGGCAGGACCTCGACAAGGACAAGCTGACCATGACGGTCGAGACCAACGGCGCCGTCTCGCCGGAGGACGCCGTCGCCTATGCGGCCCGCATCATCCAGGACCAGCTCTCGATCTTCGTGAATTTCGAGGAGCCGCGCCGCGAGGAGGCCCAGGCCCTCGCCCCGCAGCTTCCCTTCAACCCGGCCCTGCTCAAGAAGGTGGACGAGCTGGAGCTGTCGGTCCGCTCGGCGAACTGCCTGAAGAACGACAACATCGTCTATATCGGCGACCTGATCCAGAAATCCGAGGGCGAGATGCTGCGCACGCCGAATTTCGGCCGCAAGTCGCTCAACGAGATCAAGGAAGTGCTCGCCGGCATGGGGCTGCACCTGGGCATGGAAGTGCCCGGCTGGCCGCCGGAGAACATCGAGGACCTCGCCAAGCGCTTCGAGGAACATTACTGAGCCGCGTGCTTCTCCCCGCGAGCGGGGAGAAGTCGAGTCGGCGGCAGCCGACCGGATGAGGGGCGGGCGCCCCTCGTCGTGTCTCCTTTGCCCCTCACCCGGTCGCTCTGACGAGCGACTCGACCTCTCCCCGCTTTGCGGGGCGAGGCTATCCCCCAAGAAGGAACGGCCGGCCCTTGGCACGGCGGCCGTGAAGACCAGGAGAGCCAGATCATGCGTCACGGATTTCGCGGCCGCCGCTTCAACCGCTCAGCGGAGCATCGCAAGGCGATGTTCGCCAACATGTCGGCGGCCCTCATCAAGCACGAGCAGATCGTCACGACCCTGCCGAAGGCCAAGGACCTGCGTCCCGTCGTCGAGAAGCTGATCACGCTCGGCAGGCGCGGCGACCTCCATGCGCGCCGCAACGCGATGTCGGAGCTTCGCGACGCCGACATGGTCAAGAAGCTCTTCGAGGTGCTGGGCCCCCGCTACAAGACCCGGCCGGGCGGCTATTGCCGCGTGCTCAAGGCCGGCTTCCGCCAGGGCGACAACGCCCCCATGGCCGTCATCGAATTCGTCGATCGGGACGTGAATGCGAAGGGCCTGGATTCCGGCCCGAGCATGAAGGACGAGGACGCCGAGAGCGACGCCTGAGCGCCGCTTCCGCACCGCGAGACCGGGCCGCGACGATGTCGCGGCCCTTTTCGTTTCGATTCGAAAGATCGGATTAAGCACTTCGCATCGAATGGGCGGCATGGTGGCGGCGGCGAAACTTGCGGCCCGGCCGTGGAAACACTTCATCGACTGCAATATCTGCGCGGGCTCGCCGCCTTCCTGGTCGTGCTGTCCCATGCGCTGATCAAGCTCGACCGCATCTGTGAGATTCAGGGCTGGCCGCCCCTCGGCCTTCGGATCGACGGAACCTTTGGCGTCGACATTTTCTTCGTCATCAGCGGCTTCCTGATGTCCACGACGGCGGCGAGGGAATTCGGCGCCGGGGGGGCGCCGTCGCGCTTCCTGCTGCGCCGCGTGATCCGAATCGTGCCGCTCTACTGGCTGTTCGTCGCGATCGAGGTCGCGCTGCGCATCATCCGCCCGGAGGCGGCGGGGGCGCGGTTCGGAGCGGGCGACGTCCTGCTGTCCCTCGCCTTCATTCCCTACGGCCTCGACGGGGGCATCTTCCGACCGGTGGTGGGGCTCGGCTGGAGCCTCGACTACGAGATGTTCTTCTATGTCATCTTCGCCGCCGGGCTGGTCCTGCGCCGCGATGCGGGGCTCGCGCTGATCTGCGCCGGGCTCCTCGGCCTGGTCCTCGTCGGCGGGGCCGCGCAGCCGGCAAACACGGCGGCGGTCGCCTGGACCGCTCCGCTGCTTCTGGAATTCATGTTCGGCATGCTGCTCGGGCGGCTGTCCCTGGCCATGCGCGAGCGCGGCTGGTTCCTGCCTGTGCGCTGGCCCTTCCTTCTCGCGATCGGGCTTGTCATCCTGGAGACGACGTTCTTTCCGGGCTCGGACTTGGAGGCGCTCGGCTGGCGGCCCCTGCACTGGCTCCTCGCCGCGCTGATCGTCGCCCTGGCCGCGCTGACCGCGCCCGATCGGAATTTCGAAAGCTCCGCCCCCGGCCGCCTGCTGAAGGGCGTCGGGGACAGCTCCTACAGCCTCTATCTCTTCCATGCGCTCGTGCTGACCGTCACGGCCAGGCTCTGGATGACGCTGGGCCTCGGCCGCGACTGGCTGCCGGTCTATTTCGTGCTGGCGGTCCTGGCGACGCTCCCGGCGGCCTGGCTGCTTTACCTCTATGTCGAGAGGCCCGTGACGCGGGCGCTCACGGTGCGCCTCGCTCCACGCGCCCGGGAGCGGAGCGGGGCGATCGCGCCCCTGGCGCCCGCGGAATGAGGCTCAGGCGCGCGAATCCGCCAGGAGAGCGGGCTTGGCCGGGGCCGAAGCCGGCTTCGCCGCCGGATGCGCATCGCGCATGACGAGGCGATAGACTTCTTCCAGCCGGTCCAGATGGGCGTCGAGGGTCGGCGGATGAGCCCAGTATCGCGCATGGGCCGCGCGGGACATCGCCGCTGCCGCCTCGTCGTCCGAGAGCGCGGTGAGGGCGCGGCCGAGATCCTCGACATCGCCCGAGCGGAACCAGAGTCCGGTCTCGCCGTCCCGCACCGATTCGCGTCCGGCGCAGATGTCGCTGACGATCACCGGCGTGCCGACGGCCAGCGCCTCGAGCACCGTCAGCGGCTGTCCCTCGTACCAGACCGAGGGGAAGACGAGGGCGCGCGCCTCGCGCATTAGCGCGCGGACCTCGGGCGGCGATTTCCAGCCGAGGAAGGTCGCCTCGGGATAGGCTTGGCGCAATTCGTCGCCGCTCGGCCCGTCGCCGACGAAGGTCGCCTTCAGGCCCGCCCTGCGTGCCGCCTCCGCGAAGAGCGGCGCTCCCTTTTCCGGGGAGAGGCGGCCGACGAACAGGAAGTCGCCGGCGGCAGCCTCCGGCTTGGGTCCGAGGTCAGGCGTGTCGATCGGGTTGTCGATGCGGTGGAGCACCGTGCCGGGGCGGAAATACCGGCCCGCCACCTCGACCTGGAGGTCGCTGATGGTGACGATGTGGCGGCACGCCTCGGGCAGGCCGCTGACATGGTCGAGGGCCGCGTGGCGGACGAGGCGCAGCACCTTGCGAGGGTAGTTGCGGCTGTCGCAATTGCGCGTGACGCAGGCGAGCGACATCGGCCGGCGCGTGCAGACGGCCTGGGCCCGGTAATCGTAGAAGCCGCCATTAGGGCAGACGAGGAAGAATTCGTGCATCGTATAGGCGACCGGGATCGCCGGATGCGCGCGGAGCGCGCGCCCGATCGAGGGCGAGAGCGCCTTGGCCCAGCCGTGGACATGGACGAGGCTCTGGGCCGGATCGAGCGTTCCGAGCAGGTCGTCGAGCGCGCGGCGCGCCTTGCCGTTCCAGACCACCTGCGCGGCGAAGACGAGGGGATTCTTCTGCGAGGCGATGTCGTCCTGGTCGAGGCAGACGACGCGGATCTGCGCCGCCATGAGGCGCGGATCGACGGGGGCGACCGCGGCGAAGACGGTGACCTCGTGGCCCCGCGCCTTCAGGCCGAGCGCGGAGGCGAGGGCGACATTCGCCTGGCCGCCGTTGATATGCGCGTGATCGAGGACGATGACGACGTGCACGTGGACGTCCTTCTTCAAGCCGAAACCGAACCCTCCCATTCGTACACGCGTTGATTTGCGCCGCCCTTAACGCGAGGCGCGGCCTTTCGCGGGCGGGGAAGTCGGCCTAGAGCGGCAGCGGGTCCGCTTGAATCGAAGCAGGAGAGAGCATGCAGAGCGCATGTCGTTTCGCCGTCATGGCGGTCGTCGCCGCCGCCCTTGCGGGATCGCCGCCGGCTGTCGCGCAGACGCTCAAGGACGGGCGCGCGGCGCCCGCGAGCCCGGCGCAGGTCCAGCTTTCCTTCGCTCCGATCGTCCGCTCGGTCGCGGGCTCGGTGGTCAACGTCTACGGCGCGCGGATCGAGCGGAATTCGCGCATGGCGCAGATGGACGAATTCTTCCGCCGCTTCTTCGGCCAGGGCGGCCCGGGCATGGCGCCCGAGCGCATCCAGCGCTCCCTCGGCTCGGGCGTGATCGTCGACGACAGCGGGCTCGTCGTCACCAACCATCACGTCATCGCCGACATGACGGAGGTCAAGGTCGCCCTGCACGACCGGCGCGAGGTGGAGGCCGAGATCATCCTGCGCGATCCGCGCACGGATCTCGCCGTCCTTCGCCTCAAGGGGAAGGGCACCTACAAGGCGATCGAGCTGGGGGACCCCGACAGCCTCCAAGTCGGCGACCTCGTGCTCGCGATCGGCAATCCCTTCGGCGTCGGCCAGACCGTGACCCAGGGCATCGTCTCGGGGCTCGCCCGGACCAATGTCGGGCTCACCGATTACGGCTATTTCATCCAGACCGATGCCGCGATCAATCCCGGAAACTCGGGAGGGGCGCTGGTGGACATGGCCGGGCGCCTCGTCGGCATCAACGCGGCGATCTATTCGCAATCCGGCGGCAGCGTCGGGATCGGCTTCGCCATTCCCTCGAACATGGTCAAGGCCGTCCTGGCCTCGGCCAAGGCCGGTGCGAAGACGATGCAGCGCCCCTATCTCGGCGCGTCGCTGCAAAAGGTGAGCCCCGATATCGCCGAGGGCCTCGGCATCGATCCTCCGGCGGGCGCGCTGGTGGCCTCGGTGCGCCGCGACGGTCCGGCCGAAAAGGCCGGCTTGCGGACGGGCGACGTGATCACCGAGGTCGACGGACATCCGGTCGACGATCCCGACGCGTTCGGCTGGCGCTTCGTGCTGAAGGGCGTCAGCGGCGAGGCTTCCGTGGTCGTCAACCGCCGCGGCAAGCGCCAGGCGCTCGCGATCAGGCTCGCGCCGCCGCCGGAGGTTCCCCCGCGCGACCCGGTCGAACCCAAGGGACGGAATCCTTTCGCCGGCGCGACGCTCGTCAATCTCTCGCCCGCCGTTTCGGACGAGATGCATGTCGACCAGCAGGACGGCATCATCATCTCCGCCATCGAGGAGGGCAGCACGGCCGACCGGCTCGGCTTCCAGAAAGGCGACGTGATCGTCCAGATCAACGGCGAGCAGGTCGAGACGACGCGCAGGTTCGAAAGTCTCATCCGGGGCGGGGCGCGGAACTGGGAAGTGTCGATCCGGCGCGGCGGGCAGGTCCTGACGACGGTCTTCGGAGGCTGAGGGTCAGTTCAGCTCGCAGAAGCCCCTGCCGGCTCCGACGGTCCGGTCCTGGGGGCAGACGAAGGCGGGCTTGGCCGCGATCCTCGGCTTCGCCGCCGGTGGCATGATCGCCGGCGCGGGTGCCGGCACCGTGGAGCTTGTCGGCATGTCGTCGCGGATGCCCTCCCGGCGCGCCCCGGAGCTGCCTCCGATGAAAACCACGGGGGCGATGCCGCTTTGAGCGGGCCGCGCCGCCGCGGGAGAGGAGGGCGTCCGGGAGGTGAAGGAGCGGAGCTTGAACCCAGCGCGCGCCTCCGCATGCGAGGCCGAGAACACGAGGACCACGACGGCGGCTGAGGCAACGAGGGCGCGCATGATCTTCCTTCCCGTTTTTTCGGGGCTGCGGCCGAAAGCGGCCCTCCCGCTCGTTTCATCCTGCCGGACTCGTCTGACCGCAGGGTTGAGAAAGAGCCTGAACATTGCGTAGCGAAAGCCGCTGCGTTTCGATGCGTCAGAGAGCCGAGGGCCCGTGATGTCCGACCTCTTCGCCGCGGCGGGCCTCGACCGGGGCGCGCCCCGCCCGCTCGCCGACCGGCTGCGGCCGCGCTCCCTCGCCGAAGTGGTCGGGCAGGAGCATCTCGTCGGGCCGGAGGGCGCACTGACGCGGCTCGTCGAGGCCGGCTCGATCGGCTCGCTGGTGTTCTGGGGCCCGCCGGGCACCGGCAAGACCACGGTCGCACGGCTCCTCGCGGGCGTGACGAAGCTTCGCTTCGAGCAGATCTCCGCCATCTTCTCGGGCGTCCAGGACCTGAGGAAGCTGTTCGAGGCGGCGCGGGGGCGGCGCTCGACAGGGGAGGGCACGCTCCTCTTCGTGGACGAGATCCACCGCTTCAACCGGGCCCAGCTCGACGCCTTCCTGCCCGTGATGGAGGACGGCACGATCACCCTCGTCGGCGCGACGACCGAGAATCCCTCCTTCGAGCTGAACGCGGCTTTGCTCTCCCGCGCCCGCGTCATGATCTTCCGCGCGCTCGACGAGGAGGCGATCGGCCGGCTCCTGGCGCGGGCGGAGGAGGCGGAGGGCAGGGCGCTGCCGCTCGACGAAGAGGCGCGCGCCTCCCTGGCCCGGATGGCGGACGGGGACGGACGCGCGGCGCTGACGCTCGCCGAGGAGGTCTGGCGCTCGGCGAAGCCCGGCGAGATCTTCACGGCCGCGGAGCTTCAGGACATCGTCCAGCGCCGCGCCCCGATCTACGACAAGGCGCAGGAGGGGCATTACAACCTCATCTCCGCGCTGCACAAGACGATCCGCGGCTCCGATCCCGACGCCGCGCTCTACTATCTCGCCCGCATGCTCGAAGCCGGAGAGGACCGCCTCTTCATCGCGCGCCGGCTCGTGCGGGCGGCCATGGAGGATATCGGGATGGCCGATCCGCAGGCGCTCGTCGTCGCGAACGCGGCCAAGGACGCCTTCGATTTCCTCGGCTCGCCGGAGGGCGAGTTGGCCCTCGCCCAGGCCGTCATCTACCTTGCGACCGCGCCGAAATCGAACGCGGCCTATATGGCCTACAAGGCCGCGAGCGCGGTCGCCCGGGAGCACGGTTCGCTGATGCCGCCCAAGACGATCCTCAACGCGCCGACGAAGCTGATGAAGCGCGAGGGCTACGGCGCCGCCTATCGCTACGACCACGACGAGCCGAATGCGTTCTCGGGCCAGGATTACTGGCCCGAGAAGCTCGGCCGGCAGGTCTTCTATCGCCCGACCGGACGCGGCCTCGAGCCGCGCATCGCCGAGCGGCTGGAGCGCTGGGCGCAGCTCAGGCGCGAGCGGGGCGGGTAGCCGGAGATCAGATCTCGATCTCGACGCCGACCTCCACCACCTGCGTGGCCGGGATGTGGAAATAGGCGGCGGAGCGTTCCGCGTTGCGCTGCATGAAGGAGAAGAGCGACTCGCGCCACACCGCCATTCCCTCGATCTCCTCGCGAGGAATGACGGTCTCGCGACCGATATAATAGGACAATTCGTCGAGATCGACGTTGGGGAGGAGCCCGCGCTCCACTCCGCAGCGCAGGCCGTCGTGGATTCGCGGCATCTCCATGAAGCCGAAATGGAGGATCACGCGGCGCACGCCCTGCGTCAGCTCAATCACCTGCATGCGATCGTCGTCGGACACGCGCGGAACTTCCTCCAGCTTTCCGGTCACGATCAGGATGTTCTGGTGCAGCGCGTGATTGTGGCGCACGAAATGGGTCAGCGAGAGTGGCAGGCCCCGCGAGGTGGAGGCCAGGAAGGCGGCGGTTCCGGGCAGCCGCATCGGCGGCTTCGTCGCCAGCATGTGGAGAAAGGTCTTTTCCTGCTCGCGCTGCCTGCCCCGGGCAGCCTCGACCAGCACGAGCCCCTGCCGCCAGGTCAGCATGATCACCGTCAGGACCAGCGCCAGGACCAGTGGATACCAGCCGCCCTCGTGCAGCTTTGGCAGGTTCGCCGAGAAGAAGGAGAGGTCGATCAGGAGGAAGAATCCGTTCACGGCGGCGACGAGGATCGGGTTGTAGCCCCACTTGACCGCGATCAGCGCCGCGAGCGCCGTCGTGATGGCCATCAGCGCCGAGACGGCGATGCCGTAGGCGCCGGCCAGCGCGTCCGAGGAGCGGAACATGAAGACGGAGGTCATGGTCGCGAAGCAGAGCATCCAGTTCACGATCGGGATGTAGATCTGCCCCTTCTGGTCGTCGGCGGTGTGGCGGATGTGGACGGAGGGGAACAGCCCGAGCTGCGTCGCCTGCTGCGTCAGGGAGAAGGCCCCCGTGATCACCGCCTGCGCGGCGATGACGGTCGCCGCCGTGGCGAAGAAGACCATGGGGTAATGGGCCCAGTCGGGGGCGAGCTGGTAGAAGGGATGGTCGGCCGCCCCGGGCTCGACCAGCAGCAGGCCGCCCTGGCCGAAGTAATTCAGCATCAGGGCCGGCAGCACGACGGTGAACCAGGCGGCGCGGATCGGGACGGGGCCGAAATGGCCCATATCCGCATACATCGCCTCGCCGCCGGTCACGGCGAGGAAGGTCGCGCCGAGGACCGCGAACCCCACCATGGGCGCGGTGTGGGTGATGAAATACAGGGCCTTGAACGGATTGATGGCGCCGAGAATCTGCGGCGCCATCACGATTCCCCGTAAGCCCAGAAGGGCGAGGGAGATGAACCACAGGAGCATGATCGGCCCGAACAGCTTGCCGATGAAGCCCGTTCCCTTGCGCTGGACCAGGAAGACGCAAAGGAGGATCGCCGCGGTCAGCGGCACGACGGCCGGCTCGAGAATCGGAGCATCGACCTTCAGGCCCTCGACGGCGCTGAGCACCGAGATCGCGGGCGTGATGGTGCCGTCCCCGTAGAGAAGAGCGGCGCCCACCAATCCTCCCACGAGGGCATAGGATCGCCAGCTGCCGGGTTTCGCGTGGCGCGCCTTGAGCAGGGCCAGCATCGCCATGATGCCGCCTTCCCCCCGGTTGTCGGCGCGCAGGATCAGGGCCGCGTATTTGACCGAGATGACGAGGATCAGCGCCCACAGGATCATCGAGACGCAGCCGACGACCGCCTCGGGCGTCAGCACGGAGCCTGCGCTCGCCGCCCTCGCCGCCTCCTTCAGGGCGTAGAGGGGGCTCGTTCCGATATCGCCGTAGACGATCCCGAGCGCGCTCAGCGAGGCGGCGGGAAGCGAATGACGATGCCCGCCATGCGACGGCGCGTCATCTTGAGACAAAATCCCCGCATGGGCCACGCGTCGCACTCCCGTCCGGCCGGGAAATAGGGCACGGGGCCGCGCGCGCGGCAAGTCTTCTCGTAAGACGAAGCCAAGTTTTCAGTGCGCTCGACTTGGCGGCGCGACATTTTCGGCTCAGTGCTCCCGCCCGGACGGCGAGCGGTGGTTCTTCGCTTTGTTTCTGTCGGTGGTCGGAGCGGGTTCGGGCCCGCGCTTCCAGCCCAGCTTTGCGGCATCGGCAGGCTTCGCCTGTGCGACGCGATAGGGCAGGGGCTCCCCGGTGGCCGCTTTGGGTTTCTCGGCGAGAGCCTTGGGGGCGCCCGGAGCGGGCCTTTGAGCGACGCCCCGCGCGGGCTCGACTTTCGCGGCGAGGCGCGGGGCGCTCCCGGCGCCGCCGACCTTGGGCGTTCCCGGATGCGGGGCCGCGGCCGAATGGCCCTTCCTGGGCGGCTCGACCTCTTCCCTTCCGGCCTTGTAGGGGAGGGCCATGCCGCCGAGGCGGCCTGAGGGCATCGCATCGCTGCGCTGGCGCGCGACCTTGGGCAGGTCCTCGTCGTCGAGATGGGCGAGGCGGATGCGCTCCGGCTTGCTGCGGATGCGCGGCATCTCCTCCGGGCGCAGAAGCGCGACCCGATGGGCGGCCCGCGACCCGTGGGCGGCCGGACGGGGCTCGCGCTCCTCGAGGCTGGCGAGCTGCACCCGCGCCTCGGGGCGGCGCACCGGACGCTCGATCGCATGCCTGGAGGGCGCGGCCTGCTCGGCCTGCGCGAGGAAGATGGCGTCGGAAGGCCGCCGCCGTGCGCGCTCCGCCTGCGCGACGAGGATGTTCGGGTTGACGGGCGTGAAGGTGCCCGGCGTCCGCTTCTCGTAGAAGACGTTGCCGCCCGCCGCCACGACATAGGCCATGTTGCGGTAGGGGAAGGTATAGCCGGCCGTATGGAAATGCATGGCCGCGCCGACCTTGGCGTGGCGCTCGCCGGCGAGCACGGCATCCGCCCTTGCCAGGGCGAGAGCCCAGGAACGGCCGCTCACGGGCTTCGAGAGCGCGCCGTCGGCGAACTGGTTGTGCTGGCCGACCACGCCGCACACTGTCTTCGGATAGCGGCCCGATTGCAGGCGGTTCATCACCACGGTGCCGACGGCGGTCATGCCGTCCTCGCTGGAGCGGTTGGATTCGAAATACATGGCGCGCGCCAGGCATTCGCGCTCGCTCAGCGAATGGCGCGTCTGCCACGACGCGGTGGTGAAGGGGTTGTGGCCGCAGGCGCCCACGGACAGGGCGAGGGCAGCCGCCGCCGCGGTGGGCGCGCCCTTGATCGGTCTCGCCAAAGCGTGACTCCAATACGCAACACAGGAGCCGGAAAGCCGATACAAATCCGGCTCTCCTCGGCACGAGACCTAAAAACGCGCCAAGATCGTTGAGATTCGATTAAGAGATGTCCGGCGCCGGCTCAGCGCGTCACATGCGCCGCGACGCAGCGCCATGCGCCGTCCTGCTTCGCCCATACATCCGTATAGCGCCCGTGGCGGGGCTCGCCGTGGGAGGTGCGGTATTCCGTCCGGGCGTGGATGACGGCGACGTCGCCGAAAAGGCGGATCTCGACCTGATGGGCCTCGAGGCCCCGTATCGTGACGGGGAGGGCGGTCTGGGCCAGGAAGCCCTTCTTGTCGACGATCGAGCCGTCCGGGTTCGAGCAGCGGAAATCCTCGGAGAGGAGCAGCTCGAAGCGCTGCACGTCGCCATTCTGCACGGCCGCCACGTAGTCGGCATTCAGCCCGGCCAGGACGGCAAGGTCCTCCCCGCTCATGAGCGGCCTCCCCCAGTCGTGGACGAGAGAATCGCACCAGTCACCGTCTCGCTCATGCGATACCTCCCGCGCGCAGGATACTCCGCTTTCGCCCGCCGTCGACATCCTGCTACAGGACGGCCATGCAGGCGACCTTCATCGTCCTTCCCGGCGCCGGAAGCGGCAAGCCGCCCGCGGGCCTTTCATCGACGGGAAGCCTCGCATGAGCCCGCGCGACCGGCAGGGCGGCAAGCCCGGACGCTCCGCGCCGAGGCCGGCGGCGAAGCCCCGCAGGCCACCCTCGGCCATAGCGGCGCGGCCGCCGAAGGCCGCCCCGGCGGCGCGTCCTTCGCGCGCCGAATCGGAAAGCCTCGCCGCGCCGGCCCTGCCGGCCGCCGTCCAGATCCTCTCGGTCGAGCCGGACGAGGCCGGGATGCGGCTCGACCGCTTTCTCCAGGCCCGGTTTCCCGGCCTCGCCCAGACGCATATCCAGCGCATCGTCCGCAAGGGCGAGGTGCGGGTGAGCGGCCACCGGGCGAAGCCGTCCGACCGCCTCGAGACCGGCTGGGGCATCCGGGTGCCGCCGCTGCGGCTCGAAGGGAGGCCCGAGCGCGCGCCCGAGGCGAGCGAGGCCGATGCCGCCTTCCTGCGCTCGCTCGCCTTGTTCGAGGATGACGACGTCCTCGTGATCAACAAGCCCTTCGGCCTTGCGGTGCAGGGCGGCTCGGGCATGACGCGGCACGTCGATGGCCTGCTGGAGGCGCTTCGCAGCCGCGACGGGCAGAAGCCGCGCCTCGTCCACCGGCTCGACAAGGATACGGCCGGCTGCCTCGTCATCGCCAAGACCCGCTTCGCGGCGGCGGCTCTCGCGAAATCCTTCCGCTCGCGCGCGACGCGCAAGATCTACTGGGCCGTGGTCGCGGGCGTGCCGCGGGTGCGCCAGGGCCGCGTCTCCACCTATCTCGCCCGCGGCGAGAGCGGGGAGAACGAAACCCGCATGGAGGTGGCGCGGCACGGCGACGAGGGCGCGAGCCACGCCCTGACCTACTATGCCGTCATCGACCAGGCCGCGCAGAAGCTCGCCTGGATGTCGCTGAAGCCGGTGACCGGCCGGACGCACCAGCTCCGTGCGCACGCGGCGCATATCGGCCATCCGATCATCGGCGATCCGAAATATTTCAGCGTCGAGAACTGGGAATTGCCGGGGGGCATCCAGAACCGGCTTCATCTTCTGGCCCGCCGCATCGTCGTCCCGCATCCGCGGACGGGGCGACCGCTGGATGTGACCGCGCCGCTGCCGCCCCATATGCAGCAGACTTTCAACCTCCTCGGCTTCGACCTCTCGCGTTTCGATCCCATCGAGGACGCGCCTGAGGCATGAGCCCGACCTCCGGACATCCGCCCGTGCAGCTTCTCGTTCTCGATGTCGACGGTACCCTCGTCGACAGCCAGGCGCTGATCGTCGAGGCGCAGGCCCGCGCCTTCGCGGCCTGCGGCCTTCCTGCTCCGACGCGCGAGCGTTCCCTCTCGATCGTGGGGTTGTCGCTGATCGAGGCGTTCACGGTCCTCGTCGGCCCGGCCGGTCCGGTCGGGCGGCTGGCGGAGGAATACAAGCTCGCCTTCCAGGACCTGCGGCGGGATCCGGCCTGGCATGAGCCGCTCTTTCCCGGCATCGAGGAGATGATCGCCGATCTCTCGCGCCGGGACGACATCCTTCTCGGCATCGCCACCGGCAAGTCGCGGCGCGGCGTCTCCTATCTCGTCGAGCGCCACGGCTGGGGCGGGATCTTCTCGACCATCCAGACCGCCGACGACGCTCCCTCCAAGCCCGATCCCGGAATGCTGCTCCAGGCGATGGCGGAGACCGGCCTCTCCCCGGACCGGACGACGATGCTCGGCGACACGACCTTCGACATGAGCATGGCGCGCGCGGCCGGCGTGCGGCCGATCGGCGTGACCTGGGGCTATCATCCCGTTCCGGCGCTCCGGGAGGCGGGAGCGGAATCGGTGATCTCCTCCATCGGCGAGCTTCACCCGCTGATCGGCCCGCGCGGGGCCGCGCCGTCGCAGGCTACGGCCCATGCGTGAGCCGGTCGCGAAGCCGAAGCGCTTCTATCGCGAGGCCAAGGCGGAGGCCGGGCTGGACGGCCATGTCCTGATGCTCGACGGGCGCCCCGCCCGCACGCCCGCGAAAAACCCGCTCGCGCTGCCGACGAGGGCGCTCGGCGAGGCCGTCGCGGCGGAATGGGCCGCTCAGGGCGAGACGATCGATCCGTCCTCCATGCCGCTGACCCGCTTCGCCAATTCCGCCATCGACGGCGTGGCGCGGGACATGGCGGCGGTGCGGGCCGAACTTGCGCGCTATGCGGGCTCGGACCTCGTCATGTACCGGGCCGATGCCCCCGAAGGTCTCGTCCGGGCGCAGGCCGAAGCCTGGGACCCCGTGCTCGACTGGGCGCGGGAGAGCCTCGGCGCCCGCTTCGTGCTGAGCGAGGGCGTGACCTTCGTCGCCCAGCCCGAGACTTCGCTCGCCCGCGTCAGTGCCGCGCTGGAAGGCGAGACCTCGCCCTTCCGGCTGGCGGCCCTCCACGTGATGACGACGCTGTCCGGCTCCGTCCTGCTGGCCCTCATGCATGAGGCGGGGGCAATCTCGGCGGAAGCGGCCTGGCGGGCGGCGCATGTCGACGAATTCTTCCAGGAAATCCTCTGGGGGCTCGATGCGGAGGCGGCCGAGCGGCGATCCCGGCGGGAGGCCGAGTTCCTGGCGGCGTCGCGTATCCTGGCCCTCTCGACGGAGTGAGCATTTGCCCTTGCCGCGCATCGTGATACGCGGCTCCCGACGCAGTGGACGGAACCACCATGAAGGACATGCTCGGGCTTCTGGCGAAACGGCGCGAGAGCGCGCGCCTCGGCGGAGGCGAGAAGCGGATCGAGGCCCAGCACAAGCGCGGCAAGCTGACCGCCCGCGAGCGGCTCGAATTGCTCCTCGATCACGGCTCGTTCGAGGAATACGACATGTTCGTCGAGCATAATTGCTCGGATTTCGGCATGGAGAAGGTGAAGATCCCGGGCGACGGCGTCGTGACCGGCTGGGGTACGATCAACGGCCGCACCGTCTTCGTCTTCTCGAAGGACTTCACCGTCTTCGGCGGCTCGCTGTCGGAGGCTCATGCGCGCAAGATCACCAAGATCCAGGACATGGCGCTCAAGGCGCGCGCGCCCGTCATCGGCCTCTTCGATGCGGGTGGGGCGCGCATCCAGGAGGGCGTCGCGGCGCTCGGCGGCTATGGCGAGGTGTTCAAGCGCAACGTCATCGCCTCGGGCGTGATCCCGCAGATCTCCGTCATCATGGGCCCCTGCGCGGGCGGCGACGTCTATTCGCCGGCCATGACCGACTTCATCTTCATGGTCCGCGACACGTCCTACATGTTCGTGACCGGTCCGGACGTCGTGAAGACGGTCACGAACGAGATCGTCACCGCCGAGGAATTGGGCGGGGCCAAGGTCCATACGGCGAAATCCTCGATCGCCGACGGCGCCTATGACCACGACGTCGAGGCGCTGCTCCAGGTCCGGCGCCTCGTCGATTTCTTGCCGTCCAGCAATGTCTCGGGCGCCCCCGAATGGGACAGCTTCGACGACCCGAACCGCGACGACGAATCGCTCGACACGCTCGTCCCGGACAATCCGAACAAGCCCTACGACATGAGGGAACTGATCTCGAAGGTCGTCGACGAGGGCGACTTCTTCGAGATCCAGGAAGCCTTCGCCCGGAACATCATCACCGGCTTCGCCCGGATCGAGGGGCGGACGGTCGGGGTCGTCGCGAACCAGCCCATGGTTCTCGCGGGCGTCCTCGATTCGGACGCCTCCCGCAAGGGCGCGCGCTTCGTGCGCTTCTGCGACGCCTTCGAGATCCCGATCGTCACCTTCGAGGACGTGCCCGGCTTCCTTCCCGGCACCTCGCAGGAATATGGCGGCCTCATCAAGCACGGCGCCAAGCTGCTCTTCGCCTATTCGGAGGCGACCGTGCCGCTCGTCACCGTCATCACCCGCAAGGCGTTCGGGGGCGCCTACGACGTCATGGCCTCGAAGCATATCGGGGGCGATGTGAACTACGCCTGGCCGACGGCCCAGATCGCCGTCATGGGCGCCAAGGGCGCGGTCGAGATCATCTTCCGCGGCTCCGACGAGGCCGGCATCGCGGCGAAGACCAAGGAATACGAGGACCGCTTCCTCTCTCCCTTCGTCGCGGCCGAGCGCGGCTATATCGACGAGGTCATCATGCCTCACTCGACCCGCCGCCGCATCGCCCGCGCCCTCGCGATGCTGCGCGAGAAGACGGTCGAGACGCCGCTCAAGAAGCACGACAACATCCCGCTCTGAGCGTGAGCCGGGCTCGCGACACGAAGCGGACATCGCCCGGAAATGCGGGTTCCGTACCGGGGGCGCCTCGATATGAGGCACCATGGCTGAATCAGATCGCCGCCCGATCGCGGCGCGCGGGGCAGGGTGGACGCGCTATCTGCTGCGTCTTCTCCTCGCGACTCCCATCACCCCGAACCAGATCTCGCTCCTCTCGATCGCCTTCGCGGCCCTGGGCGCCTGGGCGCTCGCCCTCGCGCCCCACCGGCCCCTCCTCTACGTGGCCGCGGCGGCCTGCATCCAGCTCCGGCTGGTCTGCAACCTCATGGACGGGCTCGTCGCGGTCGAGGGCGGACGCGCCTCGACGCTCGGCGCGCTCTACAACGAATTCCCTGACCGCGTGGCCGACAGCCTCCTCATCGTCGCGGCGGGATATGCTGCGGGGACGCCCTGGCTCGGCTGGGCAGGGGCGCTGGCGGCGGCGCTGACGGCCTATGTACGCGTCTCGGGCGGAGCGCTCGGCCTCGCGCAGGATTTCCGCGGGCCCATGGCGAAGCAGCATCGGATGGCGGTCCTGACCCTGGCCTGCCTGCTCGCCTGCCTGGAGCAATGGGCCCTGGGCAGCGGAATCGCGATCCTCCTGGCCTCGTGGGCCGTCTTCCTGGGCTCGCTCGTGACCTGCGGAACACGCACCCTTGCGATCGCCCGCCAACTCGAGGCCCGGCCGTGATCGGCACCGTCATTCTCGGCCTGACGCGCTTTCTCGTCGGCGGCCATGCGCGCTGGGTCGGCTGCGTGCCGAGCAGCCGCCAGCGGATCTATTTCGCCAATCACGGCAGCCATCTCGACACGATCGTGCTCTGGTTCGCGCTTCCCGAGCCCCTGCGCGCCGTGACGCATCCGGTCGCCGCGCGCGACTATTGGGGCAAGGGGCGCCTGCGCCGGCTGGTCGGCGTGGACGTCCTCAACTCGATCCTCATCGACCGCAGCGGGCAGGGGCCGAGGGACGACGTCCTGAAGCCGCTCCACGACGCGCTGGGGGAGGGGCATTCGCTGATCCTCTTCCCCGAGGGGACGCGCGGCCCGGACCGCCTGCCGGGCCCCTTCAAGTCGGGCCTCTACAATCTCGCCGCCGCTCACCCCGAGGCGGAGCTGATCCCGGTCTATCTGGAGAACCTGTCGCGGGCCTTCCCGAAAGGCGCCTTCATCCCGGCGCCCATCGCCTGCACGGCCCGTTTCGGCGCGCCGATCCGGCTCGGGGAGGGGGAGGAGAAGCAGGTTTTCCTGGAGCGGGCGCGGGCCGCCGTGACGGAGCTGGCCGGGTGATCCACGATCCGCATTTCCGCCTGCTCGTCGCGGGCATCCTCGTCTTCCTCAGCCTGGCCTCGGCGGTCGGCTGGGTGCTCGGCCGCCGGGCGACGAGCGAAAGCGCGCGGGCGACGGTCGAGAACCTCAATGCCCGCATCCGTGCCTGGTGGGTGATGGTGGCGATCCTCGCCGGGGCGCTCGCGCTCGGCTGGACCGCGACCATTGTGCTCTTCGGCCTCCTGTCCTTCTACGCCCTGCGGGAATTCCTCTCGCTGACGCCGACGAAGCCCGCCGACCACTGGCCGCTGCTCGCGGCCTTCTATCTCTTCCTGCCCGCGCAATATCTTCTGATCGGGCGGGCCTGGTACGGCCTCTTCTCGATCCTGATTCCGGTCTACGCCTATCTCCTCCTGCCGATCCTCGGCGTGGTGCGGGGAGATACCCAGGATTACGTGCTGCGCATGGCCCGCATCCAATGGGGCGTGATGCTGGCCGTCTATTGCCTCAGCCACGCTCCGGCGCTTCTCGTGCTGCGGATCGACGGATTCGAGGGCAGGTCTCCGCTCCTGCTCGTCTATCTCATCGTGGTCGTCCAGTTGTCCGACGTGATGCAATACGTCTTCGGCAAGCTCTTCGGCCGCATCAAGATCGCCCCGCTCGTCTCCCCCTCGAAGACCGTCGAGGGACTGGTCGGCGGCGGCCTCGCCGCGATCGCGATCGGGACGGGGCTCTATTGGCTGACCCCGTTCACGCCGCTCCAGGCGATGGGCCTCTCGGCGGTCATCGCGATCATGGGCTTCTTCGGCGGCCTCGTGCTCTCGGCGGCGAAGCGCTCGATCGGCGTCAAGGACTGGGGCTCGTCCATCGAGGGACATGGCGGCGTGCTGGACCGGCTCGATTCGGTTTGTTTCGCGGCGCCGATCTTCTTCCACCTGACCCGCTACTGGTTCACGCCGTAAGGCGGTCACGCATCCACAAGGCGGCCCCGGCGATGCGGTGACAAGATGCGGGGCTCGCAGTAGAGAGGCGCCGTGTGCAAGGCGAGCGAAGCATGAAGGCGCGCGTGACGGTGACTCTGAAGACGGGCGTTCTCGATCCGCAGGGCAAGGCGATCGAGGGCGCGCTCAAGTCCCTCGGCGTCGAGGGGATCGGGAGCGTGCGCCAGGGCAAGCTCTTCGAGATCGAGGTGGAGGGCGACCGGGCCGCCGCCGAGGCGTCCTTGCGCGCGGCTTCCGAGAAGCTTCTCGCCAATACGGTCATCGAGAATTTCCGCATCGAGCTGGAGGCTCCCCCCGCCAAGGCGGCTGAGCCTGCTCCCGCCGCGGCGAAGGAAAGCGCTCCGGCCAAGGCAGCGAAAGAGGCGCAAGCCTGATGCGGGCCGCCGTCGTTCTCTTTCCCGGCTCGAACCGTGACGGCGATGTCGCGCGCGCCCTCCGGGGCTCCGGCGCGCAGGTGACCACCGCTTGGCACGGCGACAAGGAGTTGCCGGCGGGCACCGATCTCGCGGTCCTGCCGGGCGGCTTCTCCTATGGGGATTACCTGCGCTGCGGGGCGATCGCCGCCCGCTCGCCGATCATGGGTGCGGTCCGTGCCCACGCGGCGCGCGGCGGGCTCGTGCTCGGCATCTGCAACGGCTTCCAGATCCTGTGCGAATCCGGCCTTCTGCCCGGGATTCTCGTGCGCAACGCCAATCTGCGCTTCATCTGCCACCGCCAATATGTCCGTGTCGAGCGCGACGACACCGACTTCACGCGCCATTACGAGAGCGGGCAGGCCATCAATATCTGCGTGGCTCATGGCGAGGGCAACTACACGGCGGATGCGCAGACCCTCGCGCGGCTGGAAGGCGAAGGACTCGTGGCCTTCCGGTATTGCGACCGGGACGGGCAGGTGACGCCCGATGCCAACCGCAACGGCTCGATCAATTCGATCGCGGGCATCTATTCGCCCAAGCTGAACGTGCTCGGCCTCATGCCGCACCCGGAGAATTTCGTCGATCCGATCGTCGGCGGCACGGACGGCAAGGCGATGTTCGACACGCTCGTCGAATCGCGGGCGGCCTGAGCACGCTCAGGCCAGCTTCTTGCCCACCGTGCGGCGGGAGCGGAACTCGCCGCGCCTGCGCGATCCCTCGGGGGCTTCCGCCTTCGTCTCCCCGGTGGACCCTGCGAGCAGAAGCTTTCTGAACTCGTCGCGCCGCTCGTGGATCGAGGCGATCACCGGCCCCATCGCCACGCCGAGATCGACCAGGACGGCCTCCGAGAGCTGCAGGCTCGCCTCGATCGTCTCGGGGACCGCGTCGTTCACGCCGAGGCGGTAGAGGTCGATCGCATGACGCGCGTCGCGGGCGCGCGAGACGATCGTGATGTCCTTGCGCTCCTGTCGTGCGGCCTCCACCACGCCGCGGATCGCGGCCGGCGAATCGAGCGTGATCACGAGCGCCCGCGCCGTATCGATCCCGCAGGCATGCAGGAAGGGAATGGACCCCGAATCGCCGTAATAGACCGGCTTTCCCATGCCGCGCTGGGCTGCGACGAGCGCCGGATTCGCATCGATCGCGAGGTAGGGGATCTTGTGCCGCTCGAGCATCCCCGCGACGAGCTGGCCGACCCGGCCGAACCCGGCCAGGATGACACGGCCCTTGGCATCGGCATCCTGCACGGGCATCTCGGCCGGCGCGATGGCGGCCGGCCGCGCCAGGCGCTGGCCCAGCGGGCGCGCAAGCCGCGCGAGGAGCGGGATCGCGATCATCGTCACGGTCGTGATGACGAGGATGGTCTGGCCGACATCCGCCGGGAGAAGATTCGTGGCGACGGCGACGCCGACCGTGACGAAGGCGAATTCGCCGCCCGGTCCGAGCAGGATCCCCGTCTCGACCCCGACCTGCATCGGCAGCTTGAAGATTCGCGACAGCCCGAAGATCACGCCCGCCTTGACCAGGACCACCACCGTCGAGCCGAGGATGATCGTGACCGGCGCCCGCAGGAGGGCGGTGACGTCCAGCCCCATGCCGACCGAGACGAAGAAGATGCCGAGGAGAAGCCCCTTGAAGGGATCGACCACGGCCTCGATCGCCCGCCTGTATTCCGTTTCCGCGAGCAGCAAGCCGGCGAGGAAGGCGCCGAGGGCCATGGACAATCCCGTCGCGCCCGCCGCGAACGCTGCTGCGATCACGGTCAGGAACGACATCGCCATGAACAGCTCGGAGCTTCCGGTCTGCGCGACGAGGCTGAACAGCGGCCGGAGCGCCAGCCGCCCCACGATGAAGATGACGGCGATCGCCACCGCTGCCTGGCCGAGCGCGGCGAGGAGATCCGTCAGGAGGCTGCCGGGCTTCGTCGCGCCGAGGGCGGCGAGCGTGAAGAGAATCGGCGCGACGGCGAGATCCTGGAAGAGCAGGATGGAGAAGCTGGCCCGGCCGCTCGGCGAATTCAGCCGCCGCTGCGCGGCGAGGATCGGGATGACGATGGCTGTCGAGGACAAGGCCAGCGCGATGCCCGCGATCAGCGATGCCTTCGCGGACTGGCCGAAGGCCATGGCGATGCCGGCGAGCAGCGCAGTCGAGAGGAACACCTGGCCGGCGCCGAAGCCGAAGACGAGCCGCCTCAGGACCCGCAGGCGCTCCCAGGACAATTCGAGCCCGATCGTGAACAGGAGGAAGACGACGCCCAGCTCCGCGAGATGGGCGAACTCGTCGCGCTGGGAGATCGTGACGTAGCGCAGCCAGGGGACGTCCGCGACGAGGCGCCCGAGCCCGAACGGGCCGAGCAGCGCGCCCGCGCCGATGAAGCCCAGGACCGGGCTGAGACGGAGCTTGGTGAAGAGCGGGACGACGATCCCCGCCGTCCCCAGGAACAGGATGGCTTCCTTGTAGGCTCCCGCATCAAAGCTCGCCGCCGCCATTGCTCCCCTTTCTCGCCGACCTCCGGCGAGGCCGGACCATGCAACTCTGCGATGTCCGTATCATTTCCTTGTCCCTGGTTTGGGGGATGCCTACAAGACAAAGATTCCCGGAGGTCCCATGCGTTTCACAGGCACCGAGTCCTATGTCGCGACCGACGATCTCAAGATCGCGGTCAATGCGGCGATCGTGCTCGAGCGGCCGCTCCTGGTGAAGGGCGAGCCCGGCACCGGCAAGACGGTGCTGGCCGAGGAGATCGCCAAGGCGGTCGGGGCCCCGCTCCTGACCTGGCACATCAAGTCGACGACGAAGGCGGCGCAGGGGCTCTACGAATACGACGCCGTCTCGCGGCTGCGCGATTCGCAGCTCGGCGATCCGCGCGTGAGCGACATTCGCAACTACATCCGCCGCGGCAAGCTCTGGGAGGCGTTCGCCTCCGAGGCGCGGCCGGTGCTGCTGATCGACGAGATCGACAAGGCCGATATCGAGTTCCCGAACGACCTTCTGCTGGAACTCGACCGGATGGAGTTCTACGTCTACGAGACGGGCGAGACCATCAAGGCGGCGCGGCGCCCGATCGTGGTCATCACCTCGAACAACGAGAAGGACCTGCCGGACGCCTTCCTGCGCCGCTGCTTCTTCCACTATATCCGCTTCCCCGACGCCGGGACGATGAACCGGATCGTCGAGGTCCATTATCCCGGCATCAAGCGGCGCCTGGTCGAGGAGGCCTTGCGCATCTTCTTCGAGGTGCGGGAGGTGCCGGGGCTGAAGAAGAAGCCCTCCACCTCCGAGCTTCTGGATTGGCTGAAGCTTCTGATGTCGGAGGAGATCGGCCCGGAGCATCTGCGCGAGCGCGACACGCGCAAGCTCATCCCGCCTCTGCACGGGGCTCTCCTCAAGAACGAGCAGGATGTCTCGCTCTTCGAGAAGCTCGCCTTCCTGGCTCGGCGCGAGCAACGCTGAGCCGTCGCGGGACCACCCCCGCTGTCATCCCCGGCCGGAGCGAAGCGGAGGGGAAGGGGATCCAGAGCCGCAAGCGAGCCCTCCTGGATCTCCTTCCCGGCCCTTCGGGCCACCGGGGATGACAGAGGCCCGATTCGGTCCCGCGTCACCTGCTTCAGAATTTCATGCCCATGCCGGGCCGGCCGCTCCCCGACATCATCGGGGAGACGCCGCCGCGGGCCGAGCCCGAGCGGGGACCATCGAATTCCGCCGGGACGAACTTGTTGGGACGCTCGAAAGCCATTGGGTCGGATGTGGGCGACGCCGCGCGCGCATTCGCCGCCCCTTTCGCCTTGCGGGCCTTCCTGACCGAGGTGCCGGCCTTGGCGGGCGCGGCGTCCCCGAAGGAAGGCGGCGGCGGCATGGCGGGAAGGGCGGGCGTGCTTTGAGCCGCCGCCCCCGTCGCCGCGAGCACGAAGCTCAGCGCCACCCCGCATAGAGGTGTTCGGACCATGCGAATCTCTCCGTGCCTCAGATCACCCCCAGCGCCTCCATAGCCTCGGCGACACGGACAAAGCTAGCAATGTTCGCCCCGAGGACGTAATCGCCGGGTGCGCCATATTCGCTCGCGGTCTCTGCGCACATATCATGGATGTTGCGCATGACCGCGGCGAGGCGCGCCTCGGTCTGCTCGAAACTCCAGCTGTCGCGCGAGGCGTTCTGCTGCATCTCGAGCGCCGAGGTCGCGACGCCGCCCGCATTGGCCGCCTTGCCCGGACCGAACAGGATTCCGGCTTCCCGGAAGATGTGCACGGCCTCGGGCGTGGAGGGCATGTTGGCGCCCTCGCCGACCGCCACGACGCCGTTGCCGACCAGGGTTCGCGCATCCTTGCCGGTCAGTTCGTTCTGCGTCGCGGACGGCATGGCGACGTCGCAAGGCACGTCCCAGATCGACCCGCCTTCGATGTAATGCGCCCCGGCGCCCTTGAGGCGGGCATATTCGGAAATGCGCTCGCGCCGGACTTCCTTGACCTCCTTGAGGAGATCGAGGTCGATGCCCTCCTCGTCGAGGACGTAGCCGTTGGAATCGGAGCAGGCCACCACCTTGCCGCCGAACTGGGCGATCTTCTCGACTGCGTAGATGGCGACGTTGCCCGAGCCGGAGACGACGACCCGCCGCCCGTCGAAGGACTGGCTCTTCGTCTTCAGCATGCTCTGCACGAAATAGGTCGCGCCGTAGCCGGTCGCCTCCGTGCGGGCGCGCGAGCCGCCATAGGCCAGTCCCTTGCCGGTCAGGACGCCCGCCTCGTAGCGGTTGGTCAGCCGCTTGTACTGGCCGAACATGTAGCCGATCTCGCGGCCCCCGACCCCGATATCGCCCGCCGGCACGTCGACATGTTCGCCCAGATGCCGGTGCAGCTCGGTCATGAAGGACTGGCAGAAGCGCATGATCTCGGCTGCGGAGCGGTCGCGCGGGTTGAAGTCGGAGCCACCCTTGCCCCCGCCGATCGGCATGCCCGTCAGCGCGTTCTTGAAGGTCTGCTCGAACCCTAAGAACTTGATGATTCCCACATTCACCGACGGATGGAAGCGCAGGCCGCCCTTGTAGGGACCGAGCGCGGAATTGAACTGCACCCGGAACCCGCGGTTGATCCGCACCTGGCCTTCGTCGTCCACCCACGGCACGCGGAAGATGATCTGCCGCTCCGGCTCGCAGAGTCTCTCGATCAGGGCGTGGTTGGCGTAGCGCGGATGCTTGGCCACGACCCGGCCCAGGCTCTCGAGCACTTCCTTGACAGCCTGATGGAACTCTCCCTCGCCCGCGTTCCGACGCAGAACCTCGGTGAAGATGGGCTCCAGCTTCTCATCCATATGAACCACGGTACGCGCATTCCATTTTGAGGGTAGGCGCGCGGTTCTAGCTCAACATTTAGGCAGCATGAACAGTTTTTTGGCGATATCCCCCGGCTTATGCGGAAAATATCGGCATATGCGGGCCGTTTCAGCCAGAGGGTGCCGCGATATGATCCAGCGCCCTCCGTCCCGCGCGGTGCGGGACGGGCCGGGACAATAGGGCGCGGGGGCGGTTCGCGTCCTTGTCTTCGGGGGGCCGCATCCCTAGTTTGCGGCCAATCGGAGACACGGGCGCGCTCGCGCGCAGGAGGTTCGCCATGGGTGGCGTGAGCATTTGGCACTGGGTGGTCGTCGGCGTCATCGTGATGCTGCTCTTCGGCCGCGGCAAGATTTCCGAGCTGATGGGCGACATGGCCAAGGGCATCAAGGAATTCAAGAAAGGCATGGCGGACGATCCCGCCAGCCCTCCTCCGGCCACGCCCGAGGCCGCGCGCCCGATCGAGCACCGCCAGGACAATGCCGGCATCTCCACGCCGTCGAGCGTTGCGGACCGCAAGCTCGGCTGATACCGGCCTGTGCATCTTTCTTTCGATGCCGGCCGGGCTTCGCGCGGCCGGGTGAGACCTTGTCATGTTCGACATGAGCTGGGGCGAGGTCATGGTGATCGGCGGCGTCGCGCTGATCGTGATCGGCCCCAAGGATCTTCCCAAGGCGCTTCGCACTGTCGGGCAGATGACCGCCAAGGTCCGCCGGCTCGCCGGCGAGTTTCGGACCCAGTTCTCCGAGGCGATGCGCGAGGCCGATCTCGAGGACATCAAGAAGGAGATGGAAGGGTTCGGCCGCGAGGTGGGCTCGACCGCCTCGGGCGTCAGCGGCTTCAATCCCATCCAGACTATCCGGGATGAACTGAAGGGGGCAGTGGAAGGCACCCCGTCCGGCGCCCCGGCGGCGGTCGATCTGCCCGCGACGCCGGAGCCGGCCACGGAGATTCCCCTCGCCGTGCGCGAGGAAAAATCCGGCTGGTCGGAATATGGCCCGGGCGAGCCGCCCGGCCAGGAATCCGCGGGCCCCCTCGATGCCGGCACCCTCAATCCCGGCTTCATCAATCCCGAGGTTCAGCCGCCCCTGCCGGCGGAAGAATTGCTGCACCCGCGCAAGGCCGATCCCGCGCCACAGGCGCCGGAGGAGAGGCACGCATGAGGACCGAAGAGGACGAGGCGGAAATCGAGGCGTCCCGCGCGCCCCTGATCGATCATCTGATCGAGCTGCGCGCGCGCCTGATCAAGGCGCTGGCGGCTTTCGTCGTCATGTTCTTCGTGTGCTTCGCCTTCGCCAAGCACATCTACAACATTCTCGTGCAGCCCTATCTCTGGGCCGTCGGCACCCAGAACGCGCCGATGATCTACACGCACGCGCTCGAATACCTCTTCACCCAGATCCAGGTGGCGGTGTTCGGGGCGGGCTTCCTCGCCTTTCCGGTGATCGCCGCCCAGATCTACAAGTTCGTCGCGCCGGGCCTCTACCGGAACGAGCGCGAGGCGTTCATGCCCTTCCTCGTCGCGACCCCGATCCTGTTCACGATCGGGGCGGCGGTGGTCTATTTCATCGCCATGCCTTTGGTGATGCGGTTTTCCGTGGGCATGCAGCAGCTCGGGGTCGGCCCCGGCGAGGCGCAGATCCAGTTCCTGCCCAAGGTCGACGAATATCTCTCGTTGATCATGACCCTGATCTTCGCCTTCGGCATCTGCTTCCAGTTGCCGGTGATTCTCACGCTGCTGGCGCGGGCGGGGCTCATCGACTCGGCCTTCCTGAAAGAAAAGCGCCGCTACGCGATCGTGATCGTGTTCGTCATCGCGGCCGTCCTGACGCCGCCCGACGTCATCAGCCAGCTCGCGCTCGCGGTGCCGACCCTGCTGCTCTACGAAGCCTCGATCATCGCCGTGGTGATGGCGGAGAAGAAGCGCGATGCCGCCGCTGCCGCTCCCTCCGCCGCGGAATAGGCCGCCTGTTCCGCATGCCGGCATGGCCGGGAGCCGACGGGCGGCCGCCTTTGCCGTCCTGTTTCTCCTCGCCGGCGCGGTGCCGGCGCGGGCGCAGGAGCCCGACCTGATCTTCAGGAAATCGACCGTCTGGCGTCCGCTGACGCCGAACGACAAGCTCGCGGTCTACGGGATCGACGATCCGCTCGTCGAGGGCGTCGCCTGCCACTACACCGTCCCCGAAAGGGGCGGCCTCAAGGGAGGGCTCGGCCTCGCCGAGGAATTGTCGGACATCTCGCTCGCCTGCCGGCAGATCGGTCCGATCCGCTTCAAGGGGGCGTTCGAGCAGGGGGACGTCGTGATCCGGGAGCGCCGCTCGCTCGTCTTCAAGACGATGCAGATCGTGCGCGGTTGCGACACGAAGCGCAACGTCCTGGTTTATCTCGTCTATTCGGACAGGGTCGTGGAGGGTTCGCCGAAGAACTCGACCTCCAGCGTTCCCATCATGCCGTGGGGGGCGGCCGGCGAGGCGCCCCGCTGCGCCGAATGGGTCAAGGGATAGCCCGCTCCGCTCCTTGCGGCGGAGGCGGAGCGATCAGGTCCGTTTCAGGGAGCGCAGGTCACCGCGATGCGGCTCCGCGCCCGGCTGATCGATCCGGTGGTCTCGACATCGGCGGGGCCTACCGAGGCGGAACGGCGGAAGCCCTGCGCCTCGCACCAGGCATCGGCGACGACCTTGCCGCAGGTGCTGGAGCCGCCATCGACGCATTCTCCCACCCCGTAGCCGTCATTGAGCGGGATCACGAAGGTCGGCCCCTCGGCGGCCTGCGACCTGGAAGCGGGCATGAGCGTCGCGGAGGCGGCAAGGCCAAGCGCGGCCAATGCGGCACCCAGGACTGCGAACGACCCTCGTCTCATCAATTGCCCCTCGACCCGACCGTCGCGTCTCGGCGATATTCGATCGCCTGCGCTTCAACAAAGGCTTAAGCGTAAAAACCTTCAGACTTGGTTGATCCGCCGGCGGGAAGGCCCCGGCGGATCGGCCGCCGTCTTGACCCATGGGACTCGCGAGGGCAATCGCGGAGCGGCGCCCGGGGCCGGATTGGCGCCATGGTGTTGCCTATTTGCATGAGATCGCTCAAGGACACGAGGATAGACATACGTCCATGCTGTGCCTGACCAATACGCTCACGAAGACCAAGGAAGTCTTCACCCCGATCGATGCAGCCAACGTGCGGATGTATGTCTGCGGGCCTACGGTCTACGATTTCGCACATATTGGGAATGCACGCCCGGTGATCGTGTTCGATCTGCTTTTTCGGGTGCTTCGTCATATCTACGGCCCCGACAGCGTGACCTATGTTCGCAATGTCACCGACGTCGAGGACAAGATCAGTGCGCGTGCGCACAGGGATTTCCCGGACCTGCCGCTGAACGAGGCCATCGCGCGCGTCACGGCGACGACGGAGCGGCAGTTCCACGAGGACGTCGCCGCCCTGGGCGTGCTGACGCCCGACGACGTGAACCGGCCCGGCGCCCGCATCGCCATGATCGAGCCGCGTGCGACGGAGCACATCGAGGAGATGCGCCGGCTGATCGAGCGGCTCGTGGAGGCGGGCCACGCCTATGCGGCGGAGGACCATGTCCTGTTCCACGTGCCCTCGATGCCCGATTACGGCTCGCTCTCCGGGCGCCCCCTCGACGAGATGGAGGCGGGAGCGCGCGTCGACGTCGCGCCCTACAAGCGCTCGCCGCTCGATTTCGTCCTGTGGAAGCCTTCCGGGGACGACCAGCCGGCCTGGCCCTCTCCCTGCGGGATCGAGCGGCCCGGACGGCCCGGATGGCATATCGAGTGCTCGGCCATGTCATGGAAGCATCTGGGGGAGACCTTCGACATCCATGCCGGGGGCATCGACCTCATCTTCCCTCACCACGAGAACGAGGTGGCCCAGTCGCGCTGCTGCTTCGGCACGCCGGTCATGGCCAATGTCTGGCTCCATAACGGTTTCCTCCAGGTGGAGGGGGAGAAGATGTCGAAATCCCTCGGCAACTTCGTCACCATCCGCGAGGTGCTGAAGGATTGGCCCGGCGCCGTGGTGCGTTTCAACATGCTGCGCTCGCATTACCGCCAGCCGATCGACTGGACGCTCCGGGGGCTGGAGGAGAGCGACAAGGTGCTGTCGGGCTGGCTCGAGAGGGACGACCTGGAGACGGGGGGAGACGATTTCGCGCCGAGCGTGATCGAGGCGCTCTGCGACGACCTGAACACGCCCAAGGCCATCGCCGCGCTCCACAGCCTCGACCGGGCGGGCGACGCGCCGCGGCTCGGCGCGAGCCTGCGCGCCTTCGGCTTCCAGCGGTCCGAGCGGCGGCGGCCGCAGGTGGACGAGACCCGGATCGCCGACCTGATCGACCGGCGGCTCGTCGCGCGCGCCGCGAAGGACTGGGCGGAATCCGACCGGATCCGGGACGAGCTGAAAGCCATGGGCATCGTGCTGAAGGACAACAGGAACGGCACGACCTCTTGGGAATATGCGCGCTGACGGGGAAGGTGCGCTTTCCTCCCGAGGCCGGCTTGTTGGTTTGGCTGACATGGCCTATATGCCCGCGCATTCCACACGCGGTGCTGGCCTCATGATTCAATGAGGCGTCCCGGTGTCCGGCTCTCGCCGGACCATCGCCCCGCGGCGGCATAACCGGAGATTCGAGACAATGGCCCTTCCTGATTTCACCATGCGCCAGCTCCTGGAAGCCGGCTCGCATTTCGGCCACCAGGCGCATCGCTGGAACCCGAAGATGTCGACCTTCATCTTCGGCACGCGCAACAACATCCACATCATCGACCTCGCTCAGACGGTGCCCATGCTGCACCGGGCGCTTCAGGCCGTGTCCGACACGGTCGCCAATGGCGGGCGCGTGCTCTTCGTCGGCACCAAGCGCCAGGCGTCCGAGGCCGTGGCCGATGCCGCCAAGCGGTCGGCCCAGTATTACGTCAATTCCCGCTGGCTCGGCGGCATGCTGACGAACTGGAAGACGATCTCCGGCTCGATCAACCGCCTGCGCTCCGTGGACGAGACGCTGGAGGCCGGCGGCCAGGGCCTGACCAAGAAGGAGCGCCTGATGCTCTCCCGCGAGAAGGAGAAGCTGGAGAAGGCGCTCGGCGGCATCAAGGACATGGGCGGCCTGCCGAACCTGATCTTCGTGATCGACACGAACAAGGAGCAGCTCGCCATCAAGGAGGCGCAGCGCCTCGGCATTCCGGTCGCCGCGATCGTCGACACGAATTGCGATCCCGAGGGTATCGCCTTCCCGGTTCCGGCCAATGACGATGCGGGCCGCGCCATCGCGCTCTATTGCGACCTCGTCGCCCGAGCGGCCATCGACGGGATCGGCCGCAGCCAGGGCCATGCCGGAATCGATCTCGGCGAATCCGAGGAGCCGATCATGGAGACGCTCCCGGCTGCCCCCGCCGAGCCGGCCGCCGACGAGGCGCCGGAGGTTCCCGCCGAGACCTTCGAGCTTCTCTCCGCTCCGCGCGGCGCGCCCGACGACCTGACCAAGCTCAGCGGCGTCGGCCCGCAGCTCGACAAGAAGCTGAACGATGCCGGCATCTTCCATTACTGGCAGGTCAGCGCGATGACGCCGGCCGATGTCAGGAAGCTCGACGCCGAGCTGAAGCTCAACGGGCGCATCGACCGCGACGGCTGGATCGCCCAGGCGCGCAAGCTGATCGACGCCGCCTGACGGCGCACCGCACGCACCGCGAGACACCGAAGCCGGCGCTCTCCGCCGGCTTCTCCTATTTCCAGGAAAGGATACGAGGATGGCGACGATCACCGCCGCACTGGTCAAGGAGCTGCGCGAGAAGACCGGCGCGGGCATGATGGATTGCAAGGGCGCGCTGGCCGAGGTCGGCGGCGACATCGAGGCCGCGGTGGACTGGCTCCGCAAGAAGGGGCTGGCCAAGGCCGCGAAGAAAGTGGGCCGCACGGCGGCCGAGGGCCTCGTCGCGGTCGAGAGCCCCGGCCATTCCGCGGCGATCGTGGAGGTGAATTCCGAGACCGACTTCGTGGCCCGCAACGAGGCGTTCCAGACCTTCGCCCGCGAGGCGGCCAAGATGGCCCTCAACACGGACGGCACGCTCGGCGCGCTGGAGGCGATCCATTTCCCCGGCGAGGCGATCACGGTCAAGGACAAGCTCCAGGAGCTGATCGCGACCATCGGCGAGAACATGACGCTCCGCCGCGTCGCCAAGCTCGCGGTCCGCAAGGGCTATGTGGCGAGCTACGTCCACAATCCGGTCAACGAGGGGCTCGGCCGGATCGGCGTGCTCGTCGCCCTCGAATCGGAGGGGGACGTGGATGCCCTGGCGAAGCTCGGCGGCCAGATCGCCAAGCACGTGGCGGCGATGAACCCCGCGGCCGTGGACGCCTCGGGCGTCGAGGCCTCGGTGATCGAGCGCGAGAGCGCCATCCTGCGCGAGAAGAATGCGGGCAAGCCCGACCACGTGCTGGCGAAGATCGTCGAGAGCGGCCTGAAGTCGTTCTTCAAGGAGAATACCCTCCTCGACCAGCCTTCGGTGATCCCGGAGCACGAGGGCAAGACCTTCACGCAGCTCCTGAAGGAGGCGGAGAGCCGGCTCGGCAAGCCCGTCGCGCTCACCGGCTTCGTGCGCTACGCCCTCGGCGAGGGAATCGAGAAGGAAGAGACCGATTTCGCGGCCGAGGTGGCGGCGCAATCAGGCGTCGGTCCCCGCACCTGAGCAAGGAGGCGGCCGAGAGGCCGCCTTTTTCATGGAATGCGTGGCGCGAGGGGGTGACGTGGTGAGCGACGAGATCAAGCGGGTGCTCGTGAAGCTGTCCGGCGAGGCGCTCGCCGCGCCGGACGGCTACTGGCTCTATGCCCAGACATTGGCTCATCTCGCCACGGATCTCGCCGCGACCACCCGGCGCGGCTTCGAGCTGGCCATCGTCATCGGGGGCGGCAACATCGTCCGCGGCGCCCGGATGGCCCAGGCGGGCTGGATCGACCGCCCGACGGCCGATTCGATGGGCATGCTGGCGACCGTGATGAACTCCCTCGCGCTGGAGACGGCGCTGAACGCCACCGGCGTCAGCGCGCGGACCATGTCGGCGGTCTCGATGCCGACGATCTGCGAGACCTATGCGCGCCAGCCGGCGCTGCATTATCTCCAGCGCAAGCAGGTGGTGCTCATCGCCGGGGGCACCGGCAATCCCTTCTTCACCACCGACACGGCGGCGGTGCTGCGGGCGGCAGAGCTTCGCTGCGACGCCGTGCTCAAGGCCACGCAGGTCGACGGCGTCTATTCGGCGGACCCGAAGCTCGATCCCTCGGCGCGGCGCTACGACCGCATCACCCATGACGAGGCGATCGCGCGCGATCTCAAGGTCATGGACACGGCCGCCTTCGCGCTCGCGCGAGAGAACCGGCTCAAGGTGATCGTGGGCTCGGTCCATGCGCCGAGCTCTGTCGAAGCGATCCTGTCGGGCGAGGCGCCGTCCACGCTCGTCGCCCCCTGATCTGCCCGCGCCGCGGCGCGACGCGGGCTTGAAGCCGGCCCGCCGCCCGCGTAATCCGAAAAATCCTTCCGCGAGACCAGCCCCATGGCCGTACCGACTTTCGACGTCAACGACCTCAAGCGCCGCATGCAAGGTGCCGTCGCGAGCCTGCGCCACGACCTCGGCAGCCTGAGGACGGGCCGCGCCTCGCCCGGGCTCGTCGAGCCGCTCCATATCGACGCCTATGGCCAGTCGCTGCCGATGAACCAGGTCGCGACGATCACCGTGCCCGAGCCGCGCCTCCTCTCGGTGCAGGTCTGGGACCGGGGCATGGTGAGCGCGGTCGAAAAGGCGATCCGCGAATCCGATCTCGGCCTCAACCCGCAGACCGAAGGCCAGGTGATCCGCCTGCGCATTCCCGAGATGAACGAGCAGCGCCGCAAGGAGATGGTGAAGGTCGCCCATAAATATGCCGAGGAGGCGCGGGTGGCGGTCCGGCACGTGCGCCGCGACGGCCTCGACATCCTCAAGAAGCTCCTCAAGGACGGCCATATCGGCGAGGATGACGAGAAGCGGCAATCGGCCGAGGTCCAGAAGGCGACCGACAATGCCGTCTCCGAGGTGGACAGCGTGCTTTCAGCGAAGGAAAAGGAAATCATGCAGGTGTAGGGTCGGATCGGACGACCGGACACGCTCATGCCCTTCCCATCACAGCTGGCCCAGGTGCCGCCGCCCGACGAGGCCGGATGCCCGGATGCCGGACGGGCGCGCATGCCCGCCCATGTCGCCATCATCATGGACGGAAACGGACGCTGGGCGGCTGCGCGGGGCCTGCCCCGCGTGGAAGGACATCGCCGCGGCGTCGTGGCGCTCCGCCGGGCCGTGCGGGCCGCCGACGCCATGGGGATCCGCTACCTCACCGTCTACGGCTTCTCGACGGAGAACTGGCGGCGCCCGGCCGAGGAGGTGGCGGACCTGTTCGGCCTCCTGAGAATTTTCATACGCCGCGACCTCGCGGAGCTTCACGAATCGAATGTCCGCGTCCGCGTGATCGGGGATCGCGCGGGCCTCGACGAGGATGTGGTCGCCCTCCTGGACGAGGCCCAGGATCTGACGCGCCGCAATACGGGCCTCACCTTCGTGGTGGCGTTCAACTACGGCGGCCGCCAGGAGATCGCGCGGGCCGCGCGGGCTCTCGCCCGGCTGGTCCGGGCGGGACAGCTCGATCCTGAGGCGATCGATGTCGACCTGCTCGGAAGCGTCCTCGACACGCGGGACTTTCCCGATCCCGACCTCGTGATCCGAACCTCGGGCGAGGTTCGCATCTCGAATTTCCTGCCCTGGCAGACCGCCTATTCCGAATTCGTGTTTCTTTCCGAGCACTGGCCCGATTTCGACGAGGCCACGCTGCGGGGAGCCGTCGAGCAATTCCTCCGGCGCGACCGCCGCTTCGGCGGGCGGAATGCCCGGGCCGTCTGAGGCTTGCGCTTGTTCCCGCCCCATGCGGCCGGCTCGTCGGAACTGCGGCTGCGGGTTCTCTCCTCGGCCGCGCTTGGGGCCGTCGCGCTGGGATCGGCCTGGCTCGGCGGCTGGCTCCTCGCGATCGTCTGGCTCGGCGCGGCGATCGCGGTGGTCCATGAATGGACGGCGATGACGCGCGCGGCTCCTGTCCCGGCCCTCTCCGTGGCGGCGGGCGTCGGATTGGCGGCGATCCAGGGGAGCTGGATCTTCGGAACGCCCCTCGTCTTCGCCTGCGTCGTGGCGGCGGCGGTCGCGGCATTGGCGGCGATCGCGCGCACCGGGCGGGACCGGGCCTGGGCGGTCGCCGGCCTCGCCTACGCCGCCCCGATTGCGCTGGTGCCGGTGATGTTTCGCGTCCATCCTGGCGGAAGCCTCACGCCGCTCCTGTGGATGTTCGCCGTGGTCTGGACCACGGATGTCGCCGCCTATTTCGTCGGGCGGGCGGTCGGCGGGCCGAAGCTCTGGCCGGCCGTCAGCCCGAACAAGACATGGTCGGGCTTCGCCGGCGGCCTCGCCGGCGCCATGGTGGCGGGAACGGCGGTGGCCGCGCTCGGAGCCGCCCAGCCCCTTCAGGCGCTCGATATCGCCGCGCTCGTGGTTCTGTCCGGGCTGGCATCGGGCGCGAGCCAGGCGGGCGATCTCGCCGAATCGGCCATGAAGCGGCGTTTCGGCGTGAAGGATTCGGGCTCGCTCATTCCCGGCCATGGGGGGTTCATGGACCGTCTCGACGGATTCGCCGCGGTGGCGATCCTGGTTTTCCTGTTGGCGCCTTTCGCGAAAACGTCGTTCTGGGCGGTCGCTCCATGAGCGGGCGCGTCACCATCCTCGGAGCGACGGGATCGATCGGGCGATCGACGGCCGCCGTGCTGCGCGGCCATCGCGAGCGTTTCTCCGTCTCGGCCGTCGTGGCCGGCCGCGATGTCGCGGGACTGGCGGCAGCGGCGATCGATCTGGGAGCCGGCTTCGCGGCCCTGGCCGAGCCGACCCTCCTGGCGGAGCTTCGCGAGGCGCTCGCGGGCACGGGGATCGCCTGCGGGGCGGGGGCTTCCGCCCTGCGCGAGGCGGTCGACCGCGAGGCCGATCTCGTCGTCGCCGCCATCAGCGGGGTGGCCGGCCTCGTGCCGACCCGCGACGCCCTGCGGGAGGGCCGCAGCGTCGCGCTCGCCAACAAGGAAAGCCTCGTCTCGGCCGGGACGGCCTTCATGCGCGAGGCGGCGGAGCGGGGCGCGGCGATCCTGCCGATGGATTCGGAGCACAACGCGCTGGCCCAGGCCCTTGCGGCGGGCCATCCCGAGGACGTCGAATCCCTGACGCTCACGGCCTCCGGCGGCCCGTTCCGCACCTGGACGCTCGAAGCGATGCGCGCCGCGACCCAGGCCCAGACCGCCAGGCACCCGACCTATTCGATGGGTGCGAAGATCAACGTGGATTCGGCGAGCCTGATGAACAAGGGCCTCGAGCTGATCGAGGCCCACCATCTCTTCGGCGTCCCGCCGGAGCGGCTCGAGGTGGTGGTCCACCCGCAATCGATCATCCACGGGCTCGTCCAGTGGCGCGACGGCGCCGTGACGGCCGGCATGGCCCATCCCGACATGCGCGTGCCGATCGCCCATTGCCTCGGCCTCGACCGCCGGCTCGCGACCGGGGTTCCCCGTCTCGATCTCGCCGCGATCGGGCGCTTCACTTTCGAAGAGCCCGATCTGGGCCGCTTTCCCTGCCTGCGCCTCGCGCGGGAGGCGCTCGCCGGGGGAGGGCCGATGCCCACGGTGCTGAACGGCGCCAACGAGGTGGCGGTGGAAGCGTTTCTGAAAGGCCGTCTCGGCTTTCTGGACATTGCCCGCGTGGTGGAGTCCACTCTCGACTGGGCCGCCGGAGCGCCGCTGCCGGCGCCCCGCACGATCGAGGATGCCCTGGCCCTTGATGCCGAGGCGAGAGCCGTCGCGGCGGAAAAGCTGGCGGGGGGTCCCCTGCCGTCGGCTCTTGCCGGCTGAGCGAGGAAGGAATCATGGAATCGCTGTCCCTGCTCATGGGCAAGCTCGGCGGAGCGCTGGTCTATCCGCTCGCCTTCCTGTTCGTGCTGACGATCGTCGTGTTCGTCCACGAATTCGGGCATTTCTGGGTGGGCCGCCTGTGCGGGGTCGGCGTGAAGGCTTTCTCCATCGGCTTCGGGCCCGAATTGTGGGGCTGGAACGACCGGCAGGGCACACGCTGGAAGATCTCCGCCATTCCGCTCGGCGGCTACGTGAAGTTCGTCGGCGACAAGAACGGCGCCAGCGCACCCGACGACGAGACGCTCGCCGTCATGAGCGAGGAGGAAAGGCGCGTCAGCTTCCATCATCAGAAGCTGTGGAAGCGGGCCGCGATCGTCGCGGCGGGGCCGATGGCCAATTTCCTGCTGGCCATCGTCATCTTCGCCGGGCTCACCTATGTCACCGGGCGCCAGGTCCTGCTGCCCCGGATCGAGGCGGTCCAGCCCGGCTCCGCCGCGGAGGCGGCGGGCTTCCAGGCCGGTGACCTGATCCTCTCGATCGACGGCCGCCGGATGACGAGCTTCTCGGACGTGCAGCGGATCGTCTCGACGAGCGCCGGGGACAGCCTGACCTTCCTCGTCGACCGCGACACCCGCCACGTCACGATCGTCGCCACCCCGGCCGTGCACGAGGTGGAGGTGCCGGGCTTCGCCAAGCAGAGAATCGGCCTTCTCGGGCTCCAGGCGTCCCGCAATCCCGCCGACATCTCCTATGTCCGCTACGGGCTGATCGAGTCCCTCGGCCAGGGCGCGAGCGAGACCTGGACGATCTTCGAGCGGACGGTGAATGTCGTCGTGCGCCTGGTTCGGGGCCGCGAGTCGCCCGACCAGCTTTCCGGCCCCATTGGAATCATGCGCGTCTCGGGGGACGTCGCCGCATCGGGCGGCTTCGGGCCCCTGATGAGCCTGATGGCGATCCTGTCGGTCTCGATCGGCCTGCTGAACCTGTTCCCGGTGCCTCTTCTCGACGGGGGGCATCTGATGTTCTATGCCATCGAGGCCCTGCGGGGGCGCCCGCTCAGCGACCGGGCTCAGGAGATCGGGTTCCGGATCGGGCTCGCTCTCGTTTTGATGCTGATGCTCTTTTCCACTTGGAATGATATTGTAAACCTTAGCGCAGCTTTTACGGGCCGAGGGACGTGACCTGAAGGCCACGCCCCTGAGAGAATGACGCGCCTTTAAGGATAAGCCCGTTGCATGGCGGCGCGGATTGATGGTCAGATATCCGAGCTTGGTGGTGTATGCCCCGGCTCGGGATCTGGCATCGAAGAAGCAAGAAGCGAGACGGGCAAGTTCGATGGGGACCATGAAGAAGACGCGCCAGAAGGCATTGATGGCCCCGCTTGCCGGGCTCCTGATCGCGGCCGCCGTTCCCGGCGTCGTCGAGACCATGTCCCCCGCTTTCGCGCAGGCCAGCCGCGGGGTCGAGATCAATCGCGTCGTCATCGAGGGCAATCGCAAGTTCAAGAAGGAATCGATCCTGCCGGAACTCACCTCGCAGGCGCGCCGGCCCTTCGACGAGCGGGCCGTGCAGGGCGACGTCCAGCGCATCAGGGATTTCTACCGCCGGATCGGCCGCGGCAACGCCACGGTCTCGTCCCGCGTCGTCAAGCTCCCGAACGGGCGTGTCGACGTCGTCTTCACGGTGGATGAGGGCGACAAGACCGGCATTCTCTCGATCAATTTCGTCGGCAACAACAACGTCTCCTCGACCAGGCTGCGGAACCTGATGCAGTCCGGCGAGATGAACTGGCTGAGCTTCCTGAAGACCAACGACGTCTATGACGCCGACCGCCTCGCCGCGGACCAGGAGCTGATCCGGCGCTACTACCTGAAGAACGGCTTCGCCGACTTCCAGGTCACCAACACCGATGTCCGGTTCGACGCCGAGCAGGGCGGCTACATCATCACCATCACGGTGAACGAGGGCAACCAGTACCGGGTCGGGCAGGTGGGATTCGATTCCCGCGTGCCGGGGCTCGACGCCTCGCTCCTCCAGGGCGAGATCCAGACCGATCCCGGCGACGTCTACAACGCGGACGCGGTCGAGAAGACCCTGACCAAGATGACGACGGAAGCCGTCCGGCGCGGCTTTCCCTTCGTGTCGGTCCGCCCGACCGGCGCGCGGGACCCCGCCTCGCAGACGGTCAATCTCGGCTACGTGGTCGAGGACGGGCCCCGGGTCTATGTCGAGCGCATCGTCATCCGCGGAAACACGCGCACGCGCGACTACGTCATCCGCCGCGAGCTCGATCTCGGCGAGGGCGATCCGCTCAACAAGGTCCTGCTGGACCGCGGCGAGCGCCGCCTGAACAATCTCGGCTACTTCAAGAAGGTCCGTGTCACGACCGAGCCGGGCAGCTCGGCGGACCGCGTCGTCGTCAATATCGACGTCGAGGATCAGGCGACGGGCGCCTTCTCGATCGCCGGCGGCTATTCGACCTCGGACGGAATCATCGGCGAGGTTTCGGTCTCGGAATCGAACTTCCTCGGCCGCGGCCAGTTCGTCCGTCTCGCCGGCCAGCTTGGCCAGCGCGCCCATGGCGTCGATTTCAGCTTCACCGAGCCTTATTTCCTCGGCTACCGCATGGCGGCCGGCTTCGACGTCTTCGCGAAATATACCGACCAGACGCAATATGCCCGCTACGAGAACGAGACGATCGGCGGCCAGCTCCGCCTCGGCCTGCCGCTGACGGAGGAAGCCGGGGTCACCTTCCGCTATTCGCTCTACGAGTCGAAGCTGAAGATCCCGAACACCTTCAAGCAGCCGTATAACGACTGCACGGTGCCGGTCTATCCGTTCGCGCCCTACATCAACCCGGACGGGTCGCCTTCCTATCCGCTCTGCGCGTATAACGGCGAGGCTTCGATCGCGGTCAAGCAGTCGCAGGGTCGGACGCTGACCTCGCTGGTCGGCGTGACGCTGGCCTACAATACCGTCGACAACCTTCGTGACCCCCACAGCGGCATCTATGCGGAGGTCAAGCCGGACGTCGCGGGCCTCGGCGGGGATTCGAAATTCGTGCGAGTGTCCGGCGAGATCCGGGCCTATAGGGAGCTGTTCGTCGACGATGTGGTCGGCCTCTTCAAGTTGCAGGGCGGTCATATCGAGCCGACGGGCAAGAACAACAGCTCGAACGGGCTGATGTCCACCGGAGGCGACCTGCGTCTCGTGGACCAGTATTTCATGGGCCCCACGCTCGTCCGCGGCTTCGCCCCGTCCGGGATCGGACCGCGCGACATCTCGACGGTGGATTCGGCCCAGAATGCTCTCGGTGGCACGACATATTATGGCGCGTCGCTGGAAGCGCAGTTCCCGCTGCCCCTGGTGCCCAAGGATCTGGGCCTCAAGGGAGCCGTGTTCGCCGATGCGGGCACCCTGTTCGGGTATAAGGGGCCCCGCGCCATGGATGTGAACGGGGACGGTTGGTTCAACTGCACCGGCGTGAACAAGAATGGCTACGCGACGCAGCCCGAATGCGTGAGGGTGCACGACAAGAACGTCATCCGCTCCTCGATCGGCGCATCGATCCTCTGGAACTCGCCGCTCGGTCCGATCCGCTTCGACTATGCCTATGCGCTGTCGAAGGATAACGGAACCTTCGTCGATTATGGCTATGGTCCCGTTCGCGTCGGCAAGGATCAGACGCAAGCGTTCCGCTTCTCCGGCGGCACGCGGTTCTGATCGAAGGCGAGCCGGCTTTCCCGGCCGCTTTCGGACGCCTCGTGATGGCCGAGCCCGTCTTCTTCGCGCGGAGCGCGCCGGTTTCGCTCGCTGAGATCGCCGGCCTTGCCGGCGTTCCGCTTCCCGCGGGCGCGCCCGATCTCGGCATCGAGAACGTCGCCCCGCTCGACGATGCCGGGCCGCACGACGTTTCCTATATGGACAATGCCCGCTACGCGGAGGCTCTCGCCGCGACGCGGGCGGGACTTTGCCTCGTCTCGAAGCGGTTCGCGGCGTCTGTTCCTTCGGGAACCTTCGCGCTCGTCGTGCCGGAGCCTTACAAAGCCTATGCGGCGGTTCTGACCCGGCTCTATCCGGAGGCCCTGCGCCCCGCTTCCGTCTTCGGCACCTCGGGGCGGAGCCCGGGGAGCTACGTCCATCCCTCGGCGCGGCTCGAGGACGGCGTCGGCGTCGATCCCGGCGCGGTGGTGGGGCCCGGCGCCGAGATCGGGCGCGGCACCGTGATCGGCGCAGGCGCGGTGATCGGCCCCTCGGTCAGGATCGGGCGCGACTGCTCGATCGGCCCGCAAACCACGATTCAGCACGCCCTCCTCGGCAACCGCGTCATCCTGCATCCGGGCGTCCGCGTCGGGCAGGACGGCTATGGCTACGCCCTCGGCCAGGGCCGGCACATCAAGGTGCCGCAGATCGGCCGCGTCATCATCCAGGACGACGTGGAGGTCGGCGCCAACACGACCATCGACCGCGGCACGACGCGCGACACCGTGATCGGCGAGGGGACCAAGATCGACAACCTCGTCCAGATCGCCCACAACGTCGTCGTCGGCCGCCATTGCATCATCGTCTCCCAGGTCGGAATTTCCGGCTCGACCACGCTTGAGGATTACGTCGTCCTCGCCGGGCAGGTCGGGGTCATCGGCCATGTCCGCATCGGGCGGGGCTCCCAGATCGCCGGCGACAGCAACGTCAATTGCGACGTGCCGGCCGGCTCCCGCTGGGGCGGCACGCCGGCCAAGCCCGTCCGCGAATGGTTCCGGGAATTGACGCTGCTGAAAAACCTCGCCGCGAAGCGCGGGCGGAGTGACGAGAGCGCCGCGGATTGATAATCGAGCCGCGGCGCGTCCTCAGGCGCAGCCTGATCGTTCAGCACGGGGAGAAGGGCTGATGCCCGAAGAGGCGAAGCCGAAGCTCGAATCGGCGGATATCGTGAAGCTGCTGGAGCTTCTGCCGCACCGCTATCCGTTCCTGCTCGTGGACAGGATCGTCGATATCGACAGCGACCGATCCTGCATCGGCATCAAGAACGTCACCTATAACGAGCAGATCTTCAGCGGCCATTTCCCGCAGGCGCCGATCTTTCCCGGCGTCCTCCTGATCGAGGGAATGGCGCAGACGGCCGGCGCGATCTGCATTCTCTCCAAATCCAGCGAGGGCAAGCCGCCGAACAAGGTCTTCTTCATGACGGTCGACAAGGCCAAGTTCAGAAAGCCGGTCGTGCCCGGCGACGTGGTTCGTTTCCACATGACCAAGCTCAATTACCGCCGGAACATGTGGTGGTACCGGGGCGAGGCGAGGGTCGAGGACGCCGTGGTCGCCGAGGCAGAGGTCAGCGCCATGCTGGTGATGTCGTGAGCGCCGCGCCCGACCAGGCGCGGCTCGGCGCGCCGGAGATCCATCCCACCGCCATCGTCGACCCGGCCGCCCGCCTCGGGGCCGGCGTGAAGATCGGACCCTTCTGCGTGATCGGGCCGGACGTCGTGCTGGGCGAGGGCTGCGAGCTGATCAGCCACGTCGTGATGGCGGGCCACACGACGCTCGGTCCGCGCTGCCGCATCTTCCCCTTCGCCTCCATCGGCCATGCGCCGCAGGACCTGCGCTATCGCGGCGAGCCGACGACCCTCGCCATCGGCAGCGACTGCATCATCCGCGAGAACGTGACGATCAATCCGGGCACTCCCAACGGCAAGGGCAAGACCACGGTCGGGGATCGCTGCTTCCTCCTCGCCAGCTCGCACGTGGCGCATGATTGCGTCGTCGGCTCGAACGTCATCCTGACCAACAACGTGATGCTGGCCGGCCATTGCGAGATCGGGGATTTCGCGATCCTGGGCGGCGGCGTCGGCATCCACCAATTCGCCCGCATCGGTCCCCATGCCTTCATCGGCGGGCTGTCGGCGGTCGAGAACGACGTCATCCCCTACGGGATGGTGATCGGCAACCGGGCCTATCTGCACGGGCTCAACATCATCGGCCTGCGCCGGCGCGGCTTCACCCGCGAGCAGATTCACGACCTGCGGCGCGCCTATCGTCTCCTGTTCGCGGCGGAAGGCACGCTGACGGAGCGCGTCGTCGACGTCGCGGAGGAATTCGCCGGACATCCGACCGTGCACGAGATCCTCGACTTCATCCGCCTCGGCGGCGAGCGCTCGATCTGCGTGCCCCGCGAGGTTCCCCCCGGCGCATGAGGGAGCCTGGACAGGCGGGCGAGCCCGCGCGGGACGGCCCGATCGCGATCCTGGCGGGGTCGGGCGAATTGCCGATGCGGCTCGCCGATCGCCTCACGGCGTCCGGCCGGACCGTCCGGGTCCTCGCCTTTCGCGGCTTCTGCGAGCGCCGGCTGACGGCGCGCGCGGATGCGGTCGTGAATCTCCTCGACCTGCGCCGCATCGTCTCGACTCTCGAATCCTGGCAGCCCGCCGCGCTGACGCTGGCCGGAGCGCTGCGGCGTCCCTCGGTCTCCGCCCTGATCGGTGCCTATTCGGCCTATCGCGACCGGGACTATGTCGCCGCGGTCGTCTCGCGGGGCGACGACAACCTGCTGCGCGGCGCGGTCGAGCTTCTGGAGAGCAAGGGCTTTCCCCTCCTCGGCGTGCGCGAATTGGCGCCCGAGCTTCTCGCGGCGCCCGGCAGGTACGGCATTCACGCCCCGTCCCCGCAATCCTTCGCCTCCATCGAGTGCGGCTTCCGCATGCTGGAGGCGCTCTCTCCCTACGATGTGGGGCAGGCGGCCGTGGTGAGCGGCTTCAGGGTCATCGCCGTCGAGGGGCCGGAAGGCACCGACCGGATGCTGGCGCGGGCCCGCAAAATCGCGGCGGGGGGATTTCTGCGGCGCGCTCGACCCGGCGGCGTGCTGGTCAAGGGGCCGAAGCGCGACCAGGATCTGCGGGTCGACCTGCCGGCCATCGGGCCGCGGACCGTGGCCCATGCCGCGAAGGCCGGGCTCGACGGGATCGCCATCGCCCAGGGCCTGACGCTCGTGCTCGACCGCGAGGGCACGATCGCGGCGGCGAACAAGGCGGGGCTCTTCCTGGTCGGGATCGACCGCGACGCTCTCCTGCGCGGCGAGGCGACCGGTGGCTGATCCGATGCGAATCTATCTCGTGGCCGGCGAGCCGTCCGGCGACCAGCTCGGCGCGAGCCTGATGCGGGCGCTGAAGGCCCGGCTCGGGGAAGGCGTCGAGATGAAGGGCGTCGGCGGAGAGGCGATGACGCGCGAGGGCCTTTCCTCGCTCTTTCCCCTGTCGGATATCGGCGTCGTCGGGCTGCGCAACGTCCTGGGGCGCCTGCCGAAGATCCTGCGCCGCGCCTATTCCATCATCGACGAGGTGGTGGCTCTTCGGCCGGATGTCGTCGTCATCATCGATGCGCCCGATTTCACCCATCCGGTCGCACGGCGCATCCACCGCCGGGCGCCCGGAATCCCGATCGTGAACTATGTCAGCCCCACGGTCTGGGCCTGGCGGCCGGGGAGGGCGCCGAAGATGCGGCGCTACATCTCCCACGTGCTGGCGCTGAAGCCCTTCGAGCCCGCCGCCCACGAGCGGCTCGGGGGGCCGCCCTGCACCTATGTCGGCCATCCGCTGATCGAGCGCCTTGATTTGCTGCGCCCCGCGCCCGGCGAGCGCCACGCGATCGGGCAGGACCCGCTGGAACTCCTCGTCCTTCCCGGCAGCCGTCCGAGCGAGATCCGCCGGCTCATGGAGCCCTTCGGCGAGACGCTCGGCATCTTCGCGGAGCGGATCGGCCGGCCCTTCGAGGTCACGATTCCTGCCGTCTCCCATCTCGCGGACGACATCCGGCGGCGGGCCGAATCCTGGCCCGTCGCGCCGCGGATCGTCGAGGGGGAGGGGGAGAAGAACGCCGCCTTCCGGCGCGCCAACCTCGCGCTCGCCGCCTCCGGCACGGTGACGCTGGAACTGGCGCTGTCCGGCGTGCCGATGGTGGTCGCCTATCGCGTCTCGGGTCTCGAGGCCCAGCTTCGCTTCCTGGTGAAGGTGTCGTCGGTCGTTCTCGCCAATCTGACGATCGGGGAGAATGTCGTGCCCGAATTCATCCAGGAGGATTGCACGGCGCAGAAGCTCGCTCCCGCGCTCCTCGCGCTCGCCGCCGACACGCCGGAGCGGCGGCGGCAGGAGGAAGGTTTCGCTCGGCTCGACGCGATCATGGAGGCGGGATCGCCGACGACTCCGAGCGAGCGCGCCGCCGCGATCGTCCTCGCGGAAGCCGCGAAAGGCAAAGGACTCGCGGCACGCTGAGACAAGCCCGGCCATGACGACCAGGAGAGAACGGACCGAGGCGATCTATCGGATTTCGGATCGGACTAGGCTGTCCAGGACCTCCGGGAGATTCGAGCCGGCTGCGACGAATCCCGTGACCCCCGCGGCCCTCAGCGCCGCCTCGCGCTCGCCGGGGCGGCCGGCGAGAAAGACGGTTTCTGCGCCCGCCTTCCGCAAGGCGGCGGCGGACCGCTCGGCCTCTCCGGCGTAGATCTCGTCCGAGGAGCAGAGACAGGCGAGCGAAGCGCCCGATGCCTTGAACGCCTCGGTCAGCGCGTCGAGCGAGGCGAAGCCGTCATTCGTCAGCGCCTCGATGCCCACGGCCTCGAACGCATTGCGGGCGAAGGTCGTGCGCGTGGTGAAGGCGGCGGGCGTTCCGAGATTGGCCATGAAGACCTGCGGCCGTCGGCCGGTCTCGCGCAGGCGCTCGTCGGAGAGGTCGCGCAGCTTTTCGAAAGCCTCGCCTGTCCGGCGCGAGGGCAGGGGTTCGAACTCGGTCAAATCGGCAGGAGGCGGGGCCTCGGCAGCGGATTCCATGAGCACGGCGACCGGCGCCTCCCGGAGGTCGGGAAACTCGCTCGTGCCCGTGATCGGATCCCGCCGGAGCGCGGAGGCCGTCTCGCGCCGCGCCCGCACCTCGGCGATCCGGCGGCCGAGGGCGCCCGATCCGAGGCTCGCAACGATGCCGCCTTCCTTCTCGATCTCCTGGAAGAGCGCCCATGCCTTGGTGGTCAGTTCCTCCGTCAGGGCCTCGAACGCGCCCGATCCGGCCACCGGGTCGGCAACCCGCGCGAGATTCGATTCCTCGAGCAGGATGAGCTGCGTGTTGCGCGCGAGGCGACGCGCGAAAGCGTCCGGCAGGCCGAGAGCGGCGGTGAAAGGAAGGGCGGAGATGCTGTCGGTCCCGCCGATTCCCGCCGAAAAACAGGCGAGCGTGGTGCGGAGCAGGTTCACCCAGGGATCGCGCCGGGTCGTCATCCGCCAGGCGGTCTCGGCCGAGAGATGCGCATGGGCGGGCTCGAACCCGCACGCTTCCTCGACACGGGCCCAGAGGCGGCGGAAGGCTCGCATCTTGGCGACGGTCAGGAACTCGTCGGCATCGGCGACGAGCAGGAAGGAGAGCGCCTCGCGCGCCTTCGCCGTGTCGTGGCCGCCCGCCTCCAGGGCGCGCAGATAGGCGACCCCGGTCGCGAGGACGGCCGCCAGCTCCTGCGCCTCGGTGGCGCCGGCCTCATGGTAGGGGCGCCCGTCGGCCCGCGCGAGGCGTCCGGCGAAGCCGCGCTCCGCCAGCGCCGCGAGCCGGGTGGCGAGTGCCTCTTCCCAGGGAGGCATCTTGCCGGCTCTCGCGGCGGCGCCGATCGGATCGAGGCCGAGATCGAGGTCGAGCGCGGCGAGATCATGACCACGCCCGCGCGCAAGGGCGACAAGGGCGTCGACCGCCGCATCGGCATCGGGAGCGGGATCGAGCCGGATGGCGACAAGGTCGAGCATGACGCCGCGAAGCGCGCGGTCCAGGACTTCCGGTGTCGTGGCGACAAGGCCGAAACCCCGTGCCGAGGCCGAGCCCGCGCAGACGATCGTCAAGGCGTCCGCCCCGCCGGTGAGGTCCTCGAGGATCAGTTCGTTGGCGGTCTCGACCTCCGGGTGATCCACCCGCGCGACGATGCGCCACGGCACGGCAGCGCGGCCCGCGACGCCGCCATCCGTCCTCGCATAGAGCGGATCGATGCGGATGCCGTCATAGGTCTTGCCGAGGAGGGTCTTGTCGAAGTCGCGGCCCTTGAGAGCCTTCTCGGCGGCGGCTCTCCAGGCCTCGCGCGTCGCGGCGGGGAACTCGGCGGCGAGAGCGAGATCGGTCATGCCGAGGCGGTAGCGTGGCTTTGCGCCGCATGCAACGGCTACCATCGGAGGGTTCCTTGAGCGGGAGCCACGTTTCCTCCAAACTGAGGGACTATCCCGGCCGCATCCGAAATCCTCGCCTTCATGCGCAAGCTCCTGGCCGCGGCCATCCTCCTTCTCGCTTTCCTGCCGCTCGTTGGCCCGGCAGGGGCGGCCCCGAGCGCCTCCGACCTCGTCCAGGCAGAACTGGTCGCCGAGCCGCGCGCGATCGAGCCGGGGCGTCCCTTCACCGTGGGCATCCGCCTGCGCATGGCGGAGCACTGGCACACCTATTGGCGCAATCCGGGCGATTCCGGCCTCGCGACGGAAATCTCCTGGACGCTTCCGCCCGGATTCTCGGCCGGGCCCATCCAGTGGCCGAGCCCGAGCCGCATCCCGATCGGGCCTCTCGTCAATTACGGCTACGAGGACGAGACGGTTCTCCTCGTCGAGATCACCCCGCCGGCGGATTTCGGCGGCGCCAAATCCGTCGAGCTGAAGGCGCTGGTCAATTACCTCGTCTGCGAGCGCGAATGCATTCCCGGCGAGGCGCAGCTCTCGACGAGAGTGCCGACGGCCGCTCCGGGGCAGGGGGGAATGGATCCGGCGAGCCGCTACATCTTCGAGGCGGCACGCGCCTCCCTCCCGGTCCCGTTCGAGGGGCGGGCGACGCTCCGGCAGGGGCAGGGGGCCGAGCTTCTCCTGCACTTGGAAGGAGGCCAGCTCGCCTCGGCGAAGGTCTCCTCGGCCTATTTCTTTCCCGCCGAGGAGGCCGCCATCGAGACGGCCGCGCCGCAGGTGCTGACGGCCAATCCGTCCGGCCTCTCGCTGTCCTTGCAGCGCAGTTCCTCCGCGAGCGGGCCTGTCCCGGACATGCTCGCCGGCGTCCTCGCGATCGACGAAAAGGCGGGCGATGCCGTCAGGCGCAGGAGCTTCCAGATCGGCTCGATGCCCGCCGCTCCGGCGGGTTCGGGCGCCGCGGCGGTCTCCGCGCCGAAGCCGGCCGAGGCCGAGGCGCCCGCCTTGCTGTGGGCGGCCTTCTTCGCCTTCCTCGGGGGGCTCGTCCTCAACCTGATGCCCTGCGTCTTTCCGGTGCTGTCCATCAAGGTCCTGAGCCTCGTCCAATATTCCGGCCGCAGTCCCGGCTCGATCCGCGCCGCCGGGCTCGCCTATGCGGCCGGCGTCGTCATGAGCTTCCTCGCTCTGGCGGGGCTCCTGCTCGCCGTGCGGGCCGGCGGGCAGGAGGTGGGGTGGGGCTTCCAGCTCCAGTCCCCGGCCCTCGTCCTCGCCCTCGCCTTCCTGCTCTTCTGCGTCGGGCTGTCCCTGTCCGGCATCGCCGAGTTCGGCGTCTCCATCGCCGGGCGGGCGGGCGCGCTGAAGGAGCGCTCGGGCCTGTCCGGTTCCTTCCTGACCGGCATCCTCGCCGCCCTCGTCGCGACGCCCTGCACGGCGCCCTTCATGGGAGCCGCGGTCGGCTATGCGGTCACGGCCTCTGTTCCCGTGGCTCTCGCGGTCTTCGGCGCGCTCGGCCTCGGCCTCGCGGCTCCCTTCCTGCTCCTGACGATCCGGCCCTCGCTTCTCTTCCTGCTGCCCCGGCCGGGGGCCTGGATGAACACGCTCAAGCAGTTCCTGGCCTTTCCGGTCTACGCGACGGTGGCGTGGCTGCTCTTCGTCCTCGCCCAGCAGGTCGATGCGAATGCGCTCCTCGGGGCGCTGATCGGCCTCGTTCTCCTCGCCTTCGCGTTCTGGTGCTGGCGGCTGGCCGTGGAGCGGGAAGGATTTGCCCGCCGCCTCGCGCAGGGACTCGCCGTGCTCGCTTTCTGCGGGGTCGCCGGAATCGGATGGCTCGCGACCGGGGAGCGATCCCCCGGCGTGGCGGCAACTGCCGGGGCCGGCCAGGAAAGCTTCTCGCAGGCGCGGCTCGACCAATTGCGGACGGAGGGCCGGCCGGTCTTCCTCAACATGACGGCGGCCTGGTGCATCACCTGCCTCGTCAACGAGCGCGCGGTGCTCTCCAGCGCTGCCGTGCGGGACGCGCTGGAGGATCGCGGCATCGTCTATCTCAAGGGAGATTGGACGAACCAGAATCCCGAGATCACGCGCCTTCTCGCACGGCACGGGCGCAACGGCGTCCCCCTTTATGTGCTCTATCCCCCCCGGGGTGAGCCCGTCGTACTGCCCCAACTCCTGACCCAGGCCGGCGTGCTGGGGGCCCTCGCGCAGGTTCCCTTGGTCCAGGCCGCCTCGCCGGCCCGGCGGGCGGAGGCCGCGATTCGGTAGCCGCGGCGTGACAAGGGCCGGCCGGCAGTGCAATGAGCCGGCATGGAGACCTTCAAGCCCTTCCTCGCCAAGATCGCGACGGGTGCCGCGCTCAGCCGTGAAGAGGCGCGGGACGCCTTCGAGGCCCTGCTCTCGGGCGAGGTAACTCATGCCCAGGCCGGCGCCTTTCTGATGGGGCTGCGCGTGCGCGGCGAAGCCCTGTCCGAGATCGTGGGAGCGGTCGAGGCGATGCGCAGCCGCATGCTGCGCGTCTGCGCGCCCGCCGAGGCGATCGACATCGTGGGGACCGGCGGCGACGGCTCGGGGAGCTACAACGTCTCGACCCTCGCCGCGATTGTCGTCGCGAGTTGCGGGGTTCCCGTCGCCAAGCACGGCAACCGCGCGGCCTCCTCGAAATCCGGCGCGGCGGACGTGCTGACGGCGCTGGGCGTCCGAATCGGGCTGTCGCCCGCCGAATCCGAGCGTTGCCTGAAGGAGGCCGGGCTCTGCTTCCTCTTCGCGCAGACGCATCACGCCTCGATGCGCCATGTCGGCCCGGTGAGGACAGAACTCGGCACCCGCACCCTGTTCAACTTCATCGGGCCGCTCTCCAACCCGGCCGGGGTGAAGCGCCAGCTCGTGGGCGTGCCCTCGGCCGCCTGGCTGGTGCCGCTGACCGAGACGCTTCGGGAACTCGGCTCGGAGGTCATCTGGACCGTCCACGGCTCGGACGGACTCGATGAGATCACCACCACCGGACCCACCGAAATCGTGGTGCTGGAGAAAGGCGACATCCGGCATATCAGGGTGACGCCGGAGGAGGTCGGCCTCGCCCGCGCCCGGCGGGAAGATCTCAAGGGCGGCGACCCGGCCCACAATGCCGCCGCGCTCGTGGCGGTCCTCGAGGGCCGGCCGGGCGCCTATCGCGATATCGGCCTGATCAATGCGGGCGCCTCCCTCGTCGTGGCGGGGCGGGCGCGCGATCTGGCCGAGGGCGTCGCGCAGGCCCGCGCGGCGCTGGACAGCGGCGCCGCACGCGCCACGCTCTCCAGGCTGGTCGCCGTTTCGAACGGAGGGGAGGGATGACCGACATCCTTCAGCGCATCGCCGCCTACAAGCGCGAGGAGATCGCGGCGGCGCGCCGCGCGATTCCCGAGGCCGAGATCGAAAGCCGCGCCCGCGCGGCTTCTCCTCCGCGCTCGTTCGCCGGGGCGCTGCGGAAGAAGCATGCGGCGGGCGAAAGCGCCCTGATCGCCGAGATCAAGAAGGCGAGCCCTTCGAAAGGGCTCATCCGGCCGGATTTCCACCCGGCTGCCCTGGCGCGCGCCTATGAAGAGGGAGGCGCGGCCTGCCTCTCGGTGCTGACGGATGCGCCCTCCTTCCAGGGGCGGCCCGAATATCTCGTCGAAGCGCGGGGCGCCTGCGCTCTGCCGGCCTTGCGCAAGGATTTCATGTTCGAGCCCTATCAGGTCCGCGAGGCGCGGAGCTGGGGCGCCGACTGCATCCTGATCATCATGGCAGCCCTGGACGATGCGGAGGCCCGCGCCCTGCACGAGACGGCGAAGAGCTTGGCCATGGACGTCCTCGTCGAGGTCCATGACGAGGCGGAACTCGACCGCGCGCTCGCGCTCGGGGCCGATCTCGTCGGTATCAACAACCGGGACCTGCGCAGCTTCGAGGTCTCGCTGGCGACATCCGAGCGCCTCGCGCCGCGCATTCCCCGGGACCGCATCGTCGTGGCGGAAAGCGGCATCGCCACGGCGGAGGATATTGCACGGCTTCGCGCCGCCGGCATCGAGACCTTCCTCGTCGGCGAGAGCCTGATGCGGCAGGCGGATGTCGCGGCGGCGACGCGCCGCCTCCTGGCGGCCTGATCCGGTGGCCACGCTCACCCATCTCGACAAGAGCGGCGCGGCCAACATGGTCGATGTCTCCGGCAAGGCGGCGACGAAGAGGGTCGCGCGGGCCGAGGGGAAGGTGGTCACCGCCCCCGAAACGGTGGCGCTGATCCGCGCGGGCGATGCCAGGAAGGGCGACGTCCTGGGCACGGCCCGCCTCGCCGGCATCATGGCGGCCAAGCGTGCCCATGAATTGATCCCCCTCTGCCATCCGCTCCTGCTGACGAAGATCGCGGTGGATTGCCGCCTCGACGACGCCCTGCCCGGCGTGAGGGTCGAGGCGGAGGTCTCCGTGACAGGCCAGACCGGCGTCGAGATGGAGGCCCTGACCGCTGTCTCGGTGGCCTGCCTTACGCTCTACGACATGGTGAAGGCGGCCGATCGCTCGATGCGGATCGAAGGCATCCGGCTCCTGGCCAAGAGCGGCGGCCGCTCGGGCGACTACGAGGCCCGGGACTGATGGCGATGATCCCGGTCGAGGAGGCGCTGGCCCGCGTGCTCGCCGGGATCGGACAGCCCGTCGAGGCCGAGGAGGTTCCGATCTCCCGCGCCGCGGGCCGCACGCTCGCCGCCGATCTCGTCGCGAGCCGCGACCAGCCTCCTTTCGCGGCCTCGGCCATGGATGGCTATGCGGTTCGCGAGGCCGACCTCGCCGCGCTTCCGGCGACGTTTCGCCTCCTCGGCACGAGCGCCGCCGGACGCCGCCACCAAGGCCGGATCGGGTCGGGCGAGGCCGTTCGGATCTTCACCGGCGCCCCGCTGCCGGACGGCGCCGATGCGATCGTGATCCAGGAGGATACGGAAGCCGGAGAGGGCGTTGTCACGGTCCGGGCCAAGGAGCCGCCGGGACGTTACGTCCGCCCGGAAGGGCTCGATTTCAGCGAAGGCCAGATCCTGCTTCGGGCCGGCGACCGGCTCGACGCCCGCCGCATCACGCTGGCTGCGGCGGCCGGGCACGGCACGCTGAGCCTGCGCCGCCTGCCCCGCATCGCCATCCTCGCGACGGGGGACGAACTGGTCCGGCCGGGCGAGCATCCCGCCCCCGACCAGATCTTCGCCTCGAACCCTTTCGGCGTCGGCCGGATCGTCGAGAAGGCCGGCGGAGAGGCGGTCGACCTCGGGATCGCGCGCGACAATCTCGCCGACCTCGCTCGCGCGGTCGAGACGGCGCAGGCTGCGCGGGCGGATATCCTGGTGACGCTTGGCGGCGCATCGGTCGGAGATCATGACCTCGTGCAGAAGGCCCTGCTGGGCGAGGGCATGGAACTCGGCTTCTGGCGAGTGGCGCTGCGGCCGGGAAAGCCCCTGATGCACGGGCGGCTCGGCAAGATGATGCTGCTGGGATTGCCGGGCAACCCGGTCTCCTCGCTCGTATGCTCCATCCTGTTCCTGGTTCCGGCCATCCGCGCGCTGCTTGGCGATCCGGCGGCTGGCGAGGACCCGACCGAACCGGCGATCCTCGGGGAGGCCCTGGCCCCGAACGACGGCCGCCAGGATTATCTTCGCGCCAAGCTGGTCCGGCAGGCCGACGGGAGCCAGCGCGTGAGCGCCCATGCCCGGCAGGATTCGTCGATGACGGCGGTGATGGCGGCGTCCGACGCCCTCATCATGCGTCCGCCCCGGGCGCCGGCTCTCGCGGCAGGGGAAACCTGCCGGATGATCAGGCTCGATCGCTTCGTCTGACCGCTGCGGTTACGAGCCCAGCGCGGCCCTGAGCTTCGCGGCATGCGCCTCGAGCATGTCGGCAGGCGCGATCTGCCCGGCATGGGGCCGGAGCGTGACGCCCTCCTTGCGCGGCAGCACATGGACATGAGTGTGGAAAACGAGTTGTCCGCCGGCCCTCTCGTTGAATTGCTGGATCGTGATGCCGTCGGCGTCGAAGGCCGCCTTCGCCGCGCGCGCGACCCGCTGCACCGTCGCATAGAGGGTGGCGATGTCCTCGGGCGCCATGTCGAGGAAGGTCCGGCTCGGCGCCTTCGGGATGACCAGCGCATGGCCGTCCGCGCGCGGCATGATGTCCATGATCGCCAGCGTGTGCTCGTCCTCGTAGACCTTCAGGCAGGGAAGCTCCCCGCGCAGGATTTTCGCAAAGATGTTCGTATCGTCATAGGCCGGCATCGGCGCACCTCCTGTCGAGAGCTTCATCGGGACCGCGGGGCCTGCCGTCAATCGTCCTCGGCCGTCACGCGCCGGTAGGGCAGGGCCTCCTCGTATTCGGCCTGGACGGCGGCGACATGGGAGCGCTCCCGCACGAGATAATCGGCGACGGCCCGGCGGAAGTTCGGATCGGCGATGTCATGCGCCGAATGGGTGGTCACAGGGCGATAGCCGCGCGCGAGCTTATGCTCGCCCTGCGCGCCAGCCTCGACTCGGCGCAAGCCGCGCGCCAGCGCGAAATCGATCGCCTGATAATAGCAGACCTCGAAATGCAGGAAGGGGTGATCCTCGATGCAGCCCCAGTTGCGGCCGTAGAGCGCGCGATCGCCGATGAAGTTGATGGCCCCGGCGATGGGGCGTCCGTTCCGGCTGGCGATGACGAGCAGGATGCGCTCCGCCATCCGCTCCCCGACCAGCGAGAAGAAGCGCCGGTTGAGATAGGGCCGGCCCCATTTGCGCGAGCCGGTATCCATGTAGAAGGCGAAGAAGGCGTCCCAATGGGCCTCGGTGATGTCCCGCCCGGTCACATGGGCGATCGTGATCCCGTCCGCCAGCGCCTCCCGTCTTTCGCGGCGGATGACCTTGCGCTTGCGCGAGGCGAGGGCGGAGAGGAAGGTCTCGAAATCCCCGTAGCCTTCATCGAGCCAGTGGAACTGCTTGTCGGTGCGCACGAGATAGCCGTCTTGTGCGAGAGCGCGGCTTTCCTCGGCGGAAATGAAGGTGACATGCGTCGAGGAGGCGCCGATCCGGCCTTGCAGAGCCTTCAGGCCGCCGACCAGCGCCTCATGCGCCTCGGGGCCGGCATCGGGTTGGACGAGGAGGCGCGGCCCCGTGACCGGGGTGAAGGGGACTGCGACCTGGAGCTTCGGGTAATAGCGCCCTCCGGCCCGCTCATAGGCGTCGGCCCAGCCTCCGTCGAAGACGTATTCGCCCATGGAATGGGACTTGGCGTAGCAGGGCGCTGCCGCTGCGAGCTTCCCGTCGGCATCCGCGACCAGGAGATGCAGCGGCGTCCAGCCGCTCCGCCCGCCCACGCAGCCCGATTCTTCCAGCGCCGACAGGAAGGCGTGGCTGACGAAGGGATTGTGAGTCTCGTCGAGCCCCGGCGGGGCGCCCTCGGGCGGATTCGCGCACGCATCCCAGTCGGCCGCTTCGACCGCGCCGAGGCTCCGGGCGATGCGGATCTCGACCTGTCGCGGCTCGCTCAAGCCGGCACGAAGCCTTCAAAGACGATCTGGTCGACGAAGGCCGAGGCCCGGTCGGCCTCGACCTGCGAGCGGATCGTCCAGGTGATCACGGGAATGCCGGACAGGATGCGCGGCATGACCACGACCTGGCTCGGCAGGTCGGCATAGCGGTAGGAGATGAAATCGGGCCGGGTCTCGGGCCAGTGGGCGAAGGTCGCCATCGCCTTTTTCTCCGCCTCGGTCGCCGCGCCCCATTCCTCCCCCGGATAGGCGGCCTGCGCAACGATTCCACGCCGCAGCCGCGGCGCGATCCGCCGCAGGAGGGCCACGACCTTCGGATCGAAGGACTTCGCCGCCACGAGTTGATCGCGGCCTTCCAGCACCTCGACGACCCGCCGGGCGAGGCGCTCGTCCCCGTCGAAGCGGCTCTTGATCTCGACGACCACCGCCGCCCGCCGCCCGACGCGGTCGAGGAAGGCGGCGAGAGTCGGGATGGTCGATTCGCCGCCTCCGACCCGCAGGGCCCCGAGCGCGGCGCTCGTCCTGTTCCAGACGGGACCCGCCGCCTCGGTCAGACGTGCGAGATCGTCGTCGTGAAAGACCATGGCCTCGCCGTCCCCCGAGAGCTGGACGTCGCATTCGATGGCGTAGCCGCCCGAGATCGCGGCTTCCGCCGCGGCGACTGTATTCTCGTAGATGCCGCGGGCCGGCGCGTGCAGGCCGCGATGGGCGATCGGCCGCGCGACCAGCCAGGACGGCGTGCTCATTCGAGCGCGAACAGCCCTTCGACCTCGACACAGGCGCCGAGCGGCAGGGCGGCGACGCCGATGGTCGAGCGCGCATGCCGGCCCGCATCGCCGAAGACCTCGACCATGAGGTCCGAGGCGCCGTTCATGATCGGCGCCTGTCCGGTGAAATCGGGACTGCTGGCGATGAAGCCGCCGAGCCGGATGCAGCGCCGCACATGGTCGAGATCCCCCGCTGCGGCCTTGAGCTGGGCGAGGAGGTTGATGGCGCAGAGCCGTGCGGCTGCCTTCGCGGCATCCGGCGAGACGCCCGCGCCGAGCGTGCCCGTATGTTCGGGCGCGATCTTGCCGTCCCGCCCGAGGCAGAGCTGTCCCGAGATCGTCACGAGGCCGCCCATGCTGACGAAGGGCACGTAATTCGCCACCGGCGCCGCAGGGGAGGGGAGGGTGATGCCGAGTTCCTTCAGCCGAGCTTCGATCCGTCCCACCTTCGCCTCATCCTGGATGCATGTGCAGCTTTCAGCTTCTCACCCATGCCGGGAGCGGCGGCAAGCTGCTTCATTGCGGCGGCGGGGACGGATGGTAAGGTTAGGTGCCAGGACATGCAGGCGGATGCCATGATCAAATGCTGCATCGCCACGATGGCGGTGATCCTCCCACTCGGCCCTGCGGCGGCCGCGGGCGACCAGCCGGTGCGGCTCGCTCCCCATCGCGCGGTCTATGACCTCTCGCTCGTGTCGAGCCGCGGCATGCGGGGAATCGAGAGCGCGAGCGGACGCATCGCCTTCGAGTTCACCGGGAACGCCTGCGAGGGCTATGCGCTGAAATTCCGGCAGGTGACGATCCTGGACAGCGCCGAGAGCGGCGCACGCACCTCGGATCTCCGCACGGCGAGCTTCGAGAGCGGCGACGGGAAGAGCTATCGCTTCCGCAACGATTCGAGTTCGGAGACCGGGTCCAAGACCGTCGACGGCCTCGCCGAGCGCCGGGCCGGGCCGGCGCTGTCTGTCAAGCTGAACACCCCGCGGCGCAAGAACCTGTCCCTCCAGGGCGAGGTCGTCTTCCCGAACGCCCAGATGAAGGACATCATCGCCGCGGCGCGGGACGGCCGCACATTGCTGCCGCTGAAGCTGTTCGACGGCTCGGATGACGGCCGGAAGGTCTACGAGACGCTTGCCGTGATCGGCCGCGAGATCAAGCCGGGCGGGGAGGGCGCGCTCGAGGAGCCGGCCCGGCAGGAGGGACTCGCCAAGCTGTCGCGCTGGCCCGTCGTGCTGAGCTATTACGGCTCCGGCCGCGCCGATATGCTGCCGAGCTACATCCTGAGCTTCGACCTCTACGACAACGGGGTCAGCCGCGCGCTCAAGCTGGATTACGGCGATTTCGTCCTGCGCGGAGACATGGTCCGCCTGGACCTCCTGCCCGACAAGGGCGATTGTCGGCGCTGAACGGAAGGGGGTGCCGTCAGGCGTCCCAGTCCGGTTCCGGCGAGATTTTATGCCGGGCCTCGGCCACCTGCTCCGGCCGGCGGCCGAGTTCGGCGGCGATGGCCACGAGCAGGGCCTCGTCGGCGCACAAATAGTCCAGGACGGCCGGCAGGAACCCCGCTTCGGAAGCCGCCTGTCGGACGGACCCGGCATCGAGGCCGCTGACGGCCAGGAACCGGCCCAGCCGCTCGGGATCGGCGGCGAGCCGCTGGAACGCCTCGAGCGCGATGCCTTCGGCCAGATCCTTCGACATGATGTCGCGGCGTCTTGGCAGGCTGCCGGATTCGCCTTTCATCAAGATGTCTCCGCTACGATGCCCGCTTATCGAGAGGCGCGAGGCGCCCGCGAGCATCCGCTCCACCGGAACCGTGCCTGATGACGAAAACCGTGCTCATTGTCGAGGATAACGACCTCAACATGAAGCTGTTCAGCGACCTCCTGGAGGCGCACAACTATGCGACGCTCAAGACGGGCAACGGCGTCGAGGCGATCGAGATCGCGCGGGCCGAGCGCCCCGACCTCATCATCATGGACATCCAGTTGCCGCAGGTCTCGGGGCTCGACGTGATGCGCTGGCTGAAGGAGGACGACGACCTTCGCGCCATTCCCATCATCGCCGTGACCGCCTTCGCGATGAAGGGGGACGAGGAACGCATCCGGCAGGGCGGCTGCGAGGCGTATCTCTCCAAGCCCATCTCGGTCGCCAAGTTTCTCGAAACGGTCCGCACTTATCTGAACGCCTGACGGAAGATCGCCGTGTCTGCTCGCGTCCTCGTCGTCGACGACCTCTTCACCAATGTGAAGCTTCTGGAGGTGAAGCTCACCGCGGAATATTTCGACGTCGTGACCGCCATGAACGGTCCCGACGCGATCGCGATCTGCGAGCAGGGCCTCTGCGACATCGTCCTGAGCGACGTGATGATGCCCGGCATGGACGGATTCGAGCTGTGCCGCAGGCTCAAGGGCTCGCCGACGACCGCGCATCTTCCGATCGTTCTCGTCACGGCCCTCGACCAGCCCGCCGATCGCGTGCGGGGCCTCGATGCGGGGGCCGACGACTTCCTGACCAAGCCCGTGGACGACACCGCGCTCCTGGCCCGCATGCGCAGCCTGATCCGGCTGAAAGCGGCCACCGACGAGCTGCGGGCGCGGGTCATCGGCTCGCGCACCCTGGGGACGAACGATCCCTTCGTCGCCGCGACGGTCGAGACCGGGCAGAACGGACACGTCCTCGTCGTCGACGACCGGCCGGGTTCCTTCGAGAGGCTCAAGGCCGCGCTCGGCGCCTTCCACACGGTCGAGGTCGAGAGCGATCCCCATGCCGCGCTCCTGCGCTGCGCGGAGGGGGGCATCGACGTCGCCCTGGTGAGCCTCAACCTGCGCGATTTCGACGGCTTGCGCTTATGCGGGCAGCTTCGCTCGCTCGATCGGACGCGGGACGTCGCGGTGATCACGCTCGCCGAGGTCGAGGAGCGGGCGCGCATCCTGCGGGGCCTCGACATCGGGGCGGCCGACTTTCTGGTGCGGCCCATCGACAGGAACGAGCTGATTGCCCGGGTACGTACCCAGATCCGCCGGAAGAGATTCACCGAGCGCCTGCGGGAGAGCGTCCAGAGTTCCCTGGAGCTTGCGGTCACGGACGGCCTGACCGGCCTTCACAACCGCCGCTATCTCGACGTTCATTTCGATGCGCTCTTCAAGGACGCCGTGCGTCGCAATGCGCCGATCGCCGTCCTCCTGCTCGATATCGACCGGTTCAAATCCGTGAACGACCGCTTCGGCCACGATGTCGGGGATGCGGTGCTGAGGGAATTCGCGACGCGGATCAATTCGCTCACCCGCGGGGTCGATCTCGTGGTGCGGTTCGGCGGCGAGGAGATCGTCGTGGTCGTCCCGGAGGCCTCCTTGCAGGATGCGCGCATGGTGGCCGAGCGGATCAGGGAGCGCGTGTGCGGCAGCCCGTTCCAGGCCGGCCCTGCCGGCGGCCTGGACGTCACCGTGTCGATCGGCGTCGCCGCCCGCCAGGCCGGCGACCGGACGCCGGCCGAATTGCTGAAGCGGGCGGATATCGCCCTCTACCAGGCGAAAGGCGGCGGCCGGAACCGCGTCGTCGCCGAGGCCGCCTGAGCCGGCGGGGCGAGGGACCGAAGCCTTAACCTAAACAGAGGTTTAACGGCGCAAAGCGCCATCTTCGTATTGTCTTCGACTGGCAGGTGTCGCTACGGTTGCGTCCAGGTGCTCGGGCGTCGCAAGACGCTCCACAGGACGCCCTACGATGCTCAGGTCCGCCGCATCTCCTGGGTTTCTAGGGCTAGGCCGGCCCGGGAGCGACATCAGCCTCCTCATCGTCGCTCCCGGCCGGCCACTTCTTCCGGGAATCAGAAGGGCGGGGCGTATTCGACGCCGCCGCTCGTCTGCCGCTCCAGATCGACCCACAGGCCCGTATTCACGCATTCCTGCCAGCGCGGCCCGCAACTCGCCGTGCAGCGCTCCCGTGCGCCGAAATAATAGCGCGCCACCCGATCCGGCGTGCAGACCGACTCGCAGATCGCACGGTGCTCCCAGCAACTCATCTGGGCCCGGGCGGCCGTGCCGGCCAGCGGCAGGAGCGCCGCCGCCAGAAGAACACCGGAGAGCGCAAGGCGCATGAAGGCTCACTCCTTCGAAAGCCGGCTCCAGGCCATCACAGCCATGCGCGGAAGGCGGGATCCGCCCTTCCCGTAAGCATCCCTCTCAGGCGCCGGCTGAATTGTCCCCGCCGACCGTCACCGTCACCTCGTCGTCGAGCGGCGTCAAGACGGCGAGGATTTGCGAGCGAATCCCTTCGACGTCACCGCCGGCGCCGGGAACGACGTTCACTTGCAGGCCGTCCTGGTGGGATTTGTCGCCTCGATTCGTCTTGAAACCCGTGATCACCCCTTCGCGGACCAGCCCGTTCAAGGCTGCGTTGATATCTCCCCAGGATGCCATCGTGTCGAAGCTCGCGATTCCAGTCCAACTTTCGGACTATAAAACACAAAACGCTCCGAAAGGGAGCGTTTCATGGCATGCAAATGAAAGCGAGGGTGTTACTTGATCTTCGCTTCCTTGAACTCGACATGCTTGCGCGCGACCGGATCATACTTCTTGATCGAGAACTTGTCGGTCATCGTGCGGGAATTCTTCTTGGTGACATAGAAGTAGCCCGTGTCGGCGGTCGAGACGAGCTTCACCTTGATGGTGACGGCCTTGGCCATGATGATCTCCAGATGGGGCGCGCACGACGGTCGCGAGGCGAGCCGCATCGCCGCTCGAAAGCAATGAGCGGCCCTCCTCGCTCATCGAGCGGCCCGCGTCAAGGAAGAAGGCTCTTCAGAGCAGGTCGCGCAGGAACTTGCCGCGCTCCTGCCGATAGAAGGGAACCGGCGCATCGCGGGGAAATCCCTCGCCGACGCGGTGCTCCAGCTCCTCCAGCATGATGGAGGTGATCCGCGGCAGCTCCAGCGCCTTCGCCGCCCCGAGTCCCACCCAGGCGAGCTCGATCAGTTCCTTGTCCGGCCCGACGAAGCCCTGCTCCTCGAGGCAGACCCGCTCGCGATCCACCGCGAAGAAGCGCGTATCGAAGCGTTTCGGCCGGCGGGGAGGGGTGATGGCGCGGCCGATGAAGGTCACCGCGCCGAGATCTGGCAGGATGCCGGCCTCGACGAAGGAGGACCAGCCGGCCGGAACGGAGCGCCGGGGCGCGGCGTCTGCGGCCCTTTGTCCGATCACGAGGCCGGTTTCCTCGTAGGTCTCGCGCAAGGCCGTCAGGGCGAGCGCGCGCCCGCGCCCGTCCGAGCGGCGGGTCACGCGCGCGGCGAGGCGCAGCTCGGTCTCCTCCGAAAGCTCCGAGGCGGCTGCCATGAAGCGGTCGGAGCGCTCGAGACGCCCGCCCGGGAAGACGAACATGCCCGGCATGAA